>NZ_JAASUI010000003.1 GCF_014224155.1 Listeria cossartiae subsp. cossartiae
TTTGTTGAAAACAGCTTTCTGTTTTCTGCCCTGCGATTACCAGTGAGACTTTACGTCTCATTGCTTTTCGTCTTCTTCTTTGTTCAGTTTTCAAAGGTCAGTTGCTTTGTTAACGCAACTTTTAAATCTTACCATAAAGTTGAAATCGCGTCAACAACTATTTTTAAAATGTTTTTTGATGAATTAACTTGTATCAATTCAGCTTTATCATTATATAACAGGTTTTTAGGAAATACAAGCGTTTTAGATTATATTTTTAATTCTTTTTCTAAAGCATGTATAAAATCCTGCATAATTTGTTGTTTTTCTATGGCTAGTTCTTGGGCTGTCTTTGTTTTTAGCTGATCTTGAATAAGTAATAATTTATCGTAAAAGTGTTGTAGCGTGGTTTCTTCTGGGTGGTTGTGATTCGCTATTTCTCTATTATGTGCGCCTCCATAGGTGAATGTTCGTGCTATGCCGATTGCGCCAATTGCATCTAAACGGTCAGCATCTTGAACTATTTTTTCTTCTATTGTTAATGCTTGGATTGGATTTGCTCCGTTTTTAAATGAAACGGATTGGATGATGCGGATGATTTTATTGATTATGTTTGGTGGTATGGCTTCTGCTATCATCCAGTTAATTATTGTTTCTGTTGCTTCTAATGGATTTTTTGTTAATTTATGGTCATTGTAATCGTGAAATAGTGCGGCTAATTCGATAGCGAATAAGTCGCCACCTTCTTCCGCTTGGATTTGTTTACTTAAATGCCATACGCGTTTAATGTGTGCCCAGCCATGACCAGTTGTTTCCTTTTCGAAATGGGACTGCATCCATTTTTCGGCAGCTTTAATGATTTCTTCTTGCTTCATTGTGTTTGGCTCCTTTTTTTCGTTATTTTCATGTACAATAGTAGAAAATGGAAATGGGGTATTCGATGTTTGAATTTGAACATGTTTATTTAAAACGGGATAATAAAACCATTTTGTCGGATATTAATTGGGTGGTGAACGAGAAGGAAAATTGGGCGATACTTGGGCTTAATGGTTCTGGTAAAACTACTTTACTTCAACTTTTAAATGGGTATCTTTGGCCTAGCAGTGGAAAACTTCAAGTGCTTGGGCATGTTTTTGGGCAGACTTCTTTGCCAGAGTTGCGTAAATCGATTGGTTGGGTTAGTAATGCGCTTGACCATCAACTGAAAGAGTATGAGTTAAGTGAGCAAATTGTACTTAGTGGGAAATTTGCCAGTATCGGTATTTACGCGAAAGTCACAATAGAAGAAATTGATCAAGCGAAAAAGCTGCTTACTGATTGTGGTGGTGCCGCGCTTATTGGAAAGCCGTATAAAATTTTATCGCAAGGTGAGCGTCAAATTGTTTTAATTGCTCGGGCTTTAATGGCTAATCCTAGGTTGCTAATTTTGGATGAACCTTGTAATGGGCTTGATTTATTTGCGAAAGATCGTTTGCTAGCGCGAATTAAAAAAATCGCTGAGCTGCCTGATTCACCGACGATGCTTTTTGTTACGCATCATACCGAAGAAATTCTTCCTTGCTTCGATAATATCATTTTACTGCGTGACGGGGAAATAACTCATCACGGGAAAACGGAAAAACTTTTGAATGAAAATGTTCTTCGGGATTTTTATCAGCAGCCTGTGGAGTTGATTCGGATAAAAGATGGCTCTATTGCAGTGTATCCAAAGTAAGTGGTATAGTGAGAGTACGAAAAATGCGTATGTAGAGGAGCGGAATATTTTGTATGAAACGATGATTGCAAAAGCTAGTGTTCGTGAGCTTCTTAGGATGGATACTAGTCTGATTTACGGTTCGTTCGCTTATAAAATGGATGGTGAGCTACTGGATTTAACCGGACTTTGGATTTCGAATGAGGATGCGCTGATTTTTTACTTAGAAAATGAAGAAGTTTATTTGCTCAAAAAATTCGCTTATGAAGATATAGTAGTATTAGAACAAAAAGTGAGTTTGCTTGCTATGACGAAAAAGTTGATTTTACGGCTTAAAAATAAGGATAGTTATACTTTACTCGTAGCGAACGGGGAAGCGAAAGTGTTTGCTGCCAAAGTAAAGGAACGCATAGAAAAAGTGAGTCTAGGATAATCTAGGCTCACTTTTTTTAGTTATTCTTTTTCTTCAAATAAGCGTGCTACTTCGATGATTACTTCTGTTGCTTTTACCATACTTTCTAATGCCACATATTCGAATTTGCCGTGGAAGTTTTCTCCCCCGCCGAAAATATTTGGTGTTGGTAGTCCTTTGTACGAAAGTTGAGCGCCATCTGTCCCGCCGCGAATTGGGCTGATTTTTGGCTCAATATCTAAGTTTCGCATTGCGGCACTCACGATATCCACAATTTCTTTTACTGGTTCAATTTTTTCGCGCATGTTGTAGTATTGATCATTGAGTTTTAGTTCTACGGATCCTTCGCCATATTTTTCTTCTAGTTCTTTGGCGATTGTTGCGATATGTGTTTTTCTTTCCACGAATTTCAAGTGGTCGAAGTCGCGAATGATATAGTAGGATTTAGCTTGTTCTACGTCGCCATTTAAAGAGATTAAATGATAGAACCCTTCGTAGCCTTCCGTATATTCTGGTGCTTCTTCTTTTGGAATGCGTGCATCGAATTCCATCGCCATTTTAGTTGCGTTGACCATTTTATTTTTGGCTGTTCCAGGATGTACACTGTTCCCATTAAAGGTAATTTTGGCTCCAGCGGCGTTGAAACTTTCGTATTCTAACTCGCCAAGTGGTCCGCCGTCCATTGTGTAAGCATATTTCGCGCCAAATGCTTCTACGTCAAAACGTTCTGGTCCTCGTCCAATTTCTTCATCCGGTGTGAATGCAACGCGAATTTTGCCGTGTTTGATTTCGGGATGGTTAATTAAATGGTTCATTGCCACCATAATTTCGGTAATGCCCGCTTTGTCGTCTGCGCCAAGTAGCGTTGTTCCGTCAGTTGTGATTAGTGTTTTTCCTTTGTAATCAGCTAGTTCTGGAAATTGTTTTGGGGAAAGTACGACATTTAAGTCTTTGTTTAGAATGATATCTTTGCCATCGTAGTTTTCGTGCACTTGTGGTTGGACGTTTTTGCCTGTTAGGTCGGTAGCTGTATCTAAATGGGCTAAAAATCCGATTACTGGGACTTCTTTCGTTGTATTAGATGGAAGTGTTGCCATGACATAACCGAATTCGTCGACTGTTACTTCTTGCATGCCGATTTCTTTTAGTTCTGTAACGAGAATGTTCGCCAATTCCATTTGACCTGGAGTTGTTGGGCAAACGGTGCTTTCTTCATTTGACTGTGTATCTACTTTTACATATTTTGTAAATCGTTTTAATAGTTCTTCTTTCATTCCGATCACTCCCTTAGATTGATTCTTTCTCATTATAAACTTGATTTTCGAAAAATTCTATTCCTGGCTGTTGAGTAGTGTTTGTAATTGAAGCGTTGTTCGCCAGTTTCGTGTTGTTGTCAGGGTCTTTTTAAATTTGCCAAGGAAAACTGGTAATTTTAAAGTGTGGATTTGATTGGAGAAAACGTGGATATAAAGGACGCGTCCGATGGCGATTACTTCCGCTTGGTCATTTTTTTTCCTCGCGATATCGATAGTTTCATTATAGAAAGCGGCCATCCATCGTTCTTCCTCGCCAATTGTTTCTGGTGGAAATGGGTTGTTTTTGATGATTTGGTTATAATTTTGTTCTGTAAATACGAATAGATCGATGGTTAACTCGAATGTCTTTTTAATTACTTCGGTTATTTTGGCTGCTACTTCTGCCTCTGTTCGTATAGTGGAACTTAGCACAAGGTTTCCGCTTTGGATATAGGTTATTACGTTTTGAAAGCCCTCTTGTTCTAAAGCTGTTTTTAAGTTTTTCATGTTCACTTTATTTTTCCCAGCAACGTTTACTGCTCTTAGTAAAGCGACGTATTTTTCCATCTATGTCCCTCCCAATCGTTTAACTACATTATAGCATGCGAATTACGTTATAATAAGGCTATTAGTGATGGGAGGTTTTTTAGGTGAAATTAATTTCTTGGAATGTAAACGGGCTTCGGGCTGCTGTTAAAAAAGGCTTTTTGGAGTATTTTGAAGAAGTAGATGCAGATATTTTCTGCTTGCAAGAGACGAAATTGCAAGAAGGCCAAATTGAACTGGATTTGCCCGCATATAAAGATTACTGGAATTACGCAGTGAAAAAAGGTTATTCAGGTACTGCGATTTTTACAAAAGTGGAGCCGTTATCAGTTCAATATGGTTTAGGGGTTCCTGAACATGATACGGAAGGCCGTGTTATCACACTTGAATTTGAGGAATTCTTTATGGTCACGGTGTATACGCCGAATTCGCAAGCGGAGTTGAAACGATTAGATTATCGGATGACGTTTGAGGATGCGATTTTGGAATATCTAAAAAACTTGGATAAAACGAAACCGGTTGTACTTTGCGGCGACTTGAATGTTGCGCACACGGAAATCGACTTGAAAAATCCGAAAACAAATCGGAAAAATGCGGGATTCTCAGATGAGGAACGCGCGAAATTTTCTGCGTTTTTAGATGCTGGATTTATTGATAGTTTTCGTTATTTTTACCCAGATTTGACCGATGCTTATTCGTGGTGGTCTTACCGAATGAATGCGAGAGCTAGGAATACTGGTTGGCGGATTGACTATTTTGTTGTTTCGGAGCGTTTGAAAGATAAATTAGTGGATGCAAAGATTCATGCGGATGTGCTTGGTTCGGATCATTGTCCAGTTGAGTTAGAACTTAATTTATAACATAAAAAAATCCCCACTCCAAAGAGTGAGGATTTTTTAATTATTTAGCTAATGCTTTTTTTGCTGAATCAGCAAGTGTGTTGAATGATGCAATATCATTAACTGCTAAGTCTGCAAGCATTTTACGGTTAATATCAATACCAGCTAATTTTAAGCCGTGCATTAATTTGCTGTAAGAAAGATCTTGCATACGAGCTGCCGCATTGATACGTGCGATCCATAATCTACGGAAATCACGTTTCTTTTGACGACGATCTCTATAAGCATATTGGTAAGATTTCATTACCGCTTGGTTAGCTACTTTGAATAATAAATGTTTAGAGCCATAATACCCTTTGGCTAATTTAACTATCTTTTTACGACGTTTGCGTGTTACTGTTCCGCCTTTTACGCGTGGCATATTGTCTACCTCCTAGAATTTACAAAAATGTTGTTTCTCTTATTTCATTTTAGCGACCATTTGACGAATACGTTTGAAGTCGCCAGCTGATACCATTGCTGATTTACGCAATTTACGTTTTTGTTTTTGGGATTTGTTAGCGAACATATGGCTAGTGAAGCCGTGTCTGCGTTTTAATTTTCCAGATCCTGTTCTCTTGAAACGTTTAGCGGAACCGCGGTGGGTTTTCATTTTTGGCATGAATATTTCCTCCTCAAAACTTTACTTTTCATGAAGTGGTGCTAGGACTAAGAACATCGAACGTCCGTCCATTTTTGGTCTTTGCTCAATTGTACAAAGGTCTTCGCACGCTTTTGCAAAACGGTCAAGCACCTTCTGACCGATTTCTTTGTGTGTAATCGCACGGCCTTTAAAACGGATAGAGCATTTTACTTTATCGCCTTTTTCAAGGAATTTACGTGCATTACGTAGCTTCGTATCGAAGTCATGTTCGTCAATCGTTGGACTTAAACGAACTTCTTTCATTACGATGACTTTTTGGTTCTTACGGGCTTCTTTATCTTTCTTCTGTTGTTCAAAACGGAATTTACCGTAGTCCATAATACGAGCTACTGGCGGTTTCGCTGTTGGAGCAACAAGCACTAGATCAAGATTAGCCTTTTCAGCAATTTGAAGCGCATCGATTTTACTCTTCACGCCTAATTGTTCACCGTCTTGGTCGATCAATCTTACTTCGCGTGCACGAATCCCATCGTTTACCAACATGTCTTTGCTAATGGTGAGCCACCTCCACTTAAATTTGTTACAACAAGATAGAAAATAGCTGTTCAAATCTGCGGCCTGCTAACTCGTTCGTTCAGAGGCCATAAAAAAACGGGCTGCTTTTCAGCAATCCCGCACATTCAAAATCGCGCACATAACGCGATGAAAGTTTGAATTTTTTGCCTGAAAACGTTCGTGTTAACGAGGCGAGAAGCGGGTTGCTCCTTCTTTCTTGTTTAATAACCTTACTTACTATATCATATGGGGTTTTTGGTGTCAAGGTGAATTGTAAAGAAAATAGTTAGAATGTATTAATAAAAAAAGCCTGATTTTGGAATTAGGTATCTTTTATAATTTGAAATTAATCATATAACCCCAATTTCTTTAACAATGGTCGGCATAATATAAATATGAGGAATCCAGCTACGCCTCCAGAAAAGTTCAAGATTACATCGTCAATATCTACAAATTTAAATGGTGCTTGGTATATAAGATCTTGTATTAATTGTGCGGATTCAATACCGACAGTTGCGAGCAAACTTATAGCGAAAACACTTTTCCACGTCATTTTTGGGTAACATAATGGTAAAAGTATTCCCAGCGGAACAAATAGGATAAAATTGGCTACTATTTGGAAAGCTGCATGTTCTCTCCCCGTCATAAAAATTTCTTTTATGGAATTAAATGGTACTAGATTTATATAAGAGCCTGTTACAAATAATTTAGTATCCTCTATTAAAACAGCATCTAACATAAGTGGAAAAATCGTAAATTTGATAACTCCGCAAATGTATACATAAAAGCATGTTTTGAAGATAATCATTTCTAATTTTTCTCGTCTTTTCAACCATCGTAGTAAGAAAAAGACGATATATACAAGTAAAGCGATTGTCATGACTAATCCAGAAAATCTAAGCATGTTTATTCTCCTAATTCTTAGTTGTTAATAGTTCTTAGGTCTATTATGAATGCTTTTTTGCACGGTGCTCAAATACAATAAGCAATAGGACCAAGCACAGAACACTGGCCATCCACCATACACTTGAAATGATATGAAAAGCAAACAATGTACTTGCTGTTATTACTAAGATAGTTAAAATAGTAAAAAAGAGTCCTTTTTTCAACTTTTCTCCCTCCCCTATAATATAGCTTCATCATAACATGATAACGTAATGCATAACCGAAATTTATCATGAATGGCTAAAAATAAGCTGATTACGAGTTTTTCTTACGCAAAATATTCGTTAATTGTTAATTTTTTCAGAAAAAACAACATAATTTCAGTAATTATTTATTATATTATGCAGCCCTGTTTTCTTTTGTCACACAAAATATATATTTGTTTTATGTAAAATAGCATTTATACAATTAAACCTAGTAGTTTATTTGGTTTTTTAACATTTATTTGAAATAGTTAGTGTATAAGATAGTATTTTTATTCAATAAAATATGATTAAATATATTTTAAATTAGCCCAAAACAAAAACCCTTGATTTCTCAAGGGTTTCAGCCGTTAAATGATTAACGAATTTCTTTAATACGAGCCGCTTTACCACGTAGGTTACGTAGGTAGTAAAGTTTCGCACGACGTACTTTACCACGACGGATAACTTCTAATTTTGCGATACGTGGAGTATGTACTGGGAAAGTACGTTCCACGCCAACACTGTTAGAAATTTTACGAACAGTGAAAGTTTCGCTGATTCCAGCTCCGCGACGTTTGATTACAACGCCTTCGAATAATTGGATACGTTCGCGAGTACCTTCGACTACTTTCGCATGTACACGTACAGTATCACCCGGACGGAAATTTGGAACATCTGGGTTTAGTTGACTTTTTGTGATTTCATCAATCAGTTTGTTCATGTTTTTCTCTCCTTCCAACAAACATTCATTCATATTAATAATGAAGCGGAATATCGTTATCAGACTGGTCTCTCCAGTCACCTTATTTAGGTTACCATAAACTAGTTTCGCTGTAAAGTTTTTTTCTTACTTTTTCTTTGATAAAAAAGCTTGACCTTGGAGTATGGTTTAATGTTACCTTTAGTATATCAAATGGAGGTGTCAGATATGGAACAATGGACTGTGAAAGAAATGGCTGCCTGTGTGGGGATTCGAGCGGATACGTTACGTTATTATGAAAAAAACAAGATAATTGTACCTAATCGGCTGGAAAACGGGTATCGTGTTTATAACGCGGAACACTTGTTGGAATTAAAGTTTATTTTGGTAATGAAATATGCTCGTTTTTCCCTTTCTGAAATAAAATTGATGATGGAATGGTTAAGGAGTGAACCTTCTGTTGCTTGTAATACGGCGTCGAAGGAGTTACTTGCGCTTAAAGCGGCGGAAATTAAACAGACGATTGCGCATTATACGAAAATCGCGGCTCTTTTAGAAGAATTGCCACAAATCGATGAGGTTCAAGATTACAGCACTGTCCAAAAAGACGTTAATATCTTTGTTGAACATATTTTCACTGACATCAGGAAGGATGGGTTTTAATGGCTAAAATTGTGGCAATCATTGGCGATCCGCGTGAAAAAGGAACGTCTAGAGATATGTTTCAGAAATATTTAGCTTTATTAGAAGAGCATCCAACTATCGAAGTGAAGACATATGATGTGCGCGAGTTAGCGTTTGAACCTAATTTGCCTGAAGGTTATCGTACGGAGCAAACTGCTGAAATGATTGCGCTCAAACAAGACGTTCGTTCAGCTGATTTATTGTTGTTTTCTTATCCAGTTTGGTGGTTTAATGTTCCCGCTGTGCTGAAAGGTGTGATTGACCATTTGTTTTGGCGCGGTGAGAGTTATAGTTTTAAAGATAAAAAGTATTTCTTTACGGGACCTTGGCGAAAAAAACGGGCGCGGCTAATTTATACGATTGGCGGCATGGAGTTACAACATCGGCTGTTTGCTCGCCCCGCCTTGACTGCCTTGCGTTATCCGCTATGGATGAGTGGCGTTCTTTCTGTAAAAGCGACGGCGATTGATCGGCTGGACCTGTCTATTCGTAAATCGGATGACTACTATAATAATAAAATTACTCGCGCGGCTAAAAAAGATATTCGTTTCTTATTAAAAAAATGATTTAGAAAGAAGGTTTTTTGATGAAAATTACTGCCAAACATCAATATTGGCAAATAACAACCTTACCGCATCTATTTCCAGTAAATTGTTATTTGATTTTGGAAAAAGATGGTTTAACCTTGATTGATACGGGGATTTTAGCACATGCGAAAGGGATTATTTCACTTATCCATAAATTAAAATTACCTTTAAAACGAATTCTACTAACACACGCGCATGGCGACCATATTGGTGGATTGGTTGCGGTGAAGGAGGCTTTTCCTGATGCGCTTGTGATGCTTGGAAGTAGAGAAAAGTTGCTCGTCGAAACAAAAGAGATTTATGCTTTTGAAACGCAGAAACCGTTAAAAGGTAGTTATCCAGATGCGTTACCGGTGAAAATAGATCATGCTTTAAAAGATGGCGATATGGTTGGCTCGTTGCTAATTATTGATACACCTGGACATACGCCTGGTTCGATTTCCTTTTTTGATGAGCGTAATGGGCACTTGTTTGTGGGAGATTTATTTCAAACGCGAGGTGGCGCGGCTATTTGTGGGGAAAAACGGTTGTTGTTTCCTTTTCCGGCGATGGGGTCTTGGGATCTTTCGACAAGTATTGCATCGGCGGAAAATGTGCAGCTGTTTGATGTGACGGAAATTGCTTGTGGGCATGGGCCAATTAAATCCATGGCTGATTTTGACTTAACGGGCGTGCTTGATCGGGCAAATAAACAACTTGCTAGTCAAAAAAACTAGAAAGCCAACTGCTGGCTTTCTAGTTTTTTTAGAATCTCGTGATTTTAATGTTGACGGCTGTTCCGTATGCTAATTGATAAACGAGCCCGTCAACGAATTGCTCGGTGAACGAACAATGAATTAAGCCATTCCCGCCGGCGTCTAAAGCTTTCTTTTGTAGTTCTTGCAGTAAATTTTCAAAACCTACTGTTTCTAAGTATGCTTCTGGGTCGCTTTTGATTCTTGGGCGTACGCTTTTGGCGAATACAACGGTCAGGATGTCATGATTGACATTAATTGGTCCAGTAGAGACCTGAACATCTTGCCATTTTTGGCCAATTCGTTTTTGGTCGTTTTCTTCTTGTACATAGGCTTCTCGTTCTTTTTGACGTTCGGATTTTTTGGATTCTTTTTCTTCTGGAGTTCCGAAAATTGCCATTTAAAATCACGTCCTTTTTTATTTACTGTCGGACCATTCTTTGAGCCAAGTCTTTTGCTTGTCTGTTAAGGGATAGTTTTTAAGTAAATCTGGGCGGCGCTCGTAGGTTCTTTTGAGTGATTCTTTGTCGCGCCATTCTTCTATCCAAGCGTGATTCCCGCTGAGTAAAATATCTGGTACTTTCATTCCGCGAAAATCAGCTGGTCGCGTGTAGTGCGGATGTTCGAGTAGACCTGTCGAGAACGAATCGGTTACAGCGGAGTCTTTATTACCAAGCACACCTGGCAAAAGACGGATAACGCTGTCCATCACGATCATCGCACCAATTTCGCCACCGGTTAGAATATAGTCGCCAATCGACACTTCATCGGTAACTAGGTGTTCGCGAATTCGTTCATCATACCCTTCGTAATGACCGCAAATGAATATAAGGTGCTCTTCTTCAGCAAATTCTTCTGCCATTTTTTGGTTGAAGCGTTTGCCGGCTGGGTCCATTAAAATAACTCTTGGCTTTGTTTCTGGCTGTTTTTCCTTGACAGCTTGAACAGCATCAAATATCGGCTGGGCTTTCAGCAACATGCCTGCCCCACCACCATAAGGGTAGTCATCGACAATATGATTCTTTCCTTCTGCATATTCCCTGAAATCTGTCACTTCAACCGCGACACGCTCGTTTTCGATGGCTTTTTTTATAATTGAATTCCCGGTCACTCCCGAAAACATATCTGGGAAAATGGATAGAATATCAATTTTCATTAATCTAGCAGCCCTTCCATTACTTCGATGGTAATTTTTTTGTCGTTAGTATTAATTTCTTTCACTACATCGGCAATATAAGGAATCAGTTTTTCTTTTTTGTCTGCGCCTTTTACGACCCAAACGTCATTTGCGCCTGGTGTTAGAATTTCGGTGATTTCACCAAGTTCTTCGCCGTCTGTCGTTACAACGGTGCATCCAATGATTTCATGAAAGTAAAATTCGTTTTCTTCTAAATCAGTTTGTTGCGCTTCTTTGATTTTAAGTACGCCTTCTTTCATACGTTCCACTTGATGAATTCCTGTGAATCCTTCAAACATAAGTAAATCAAAGTTTTTATGTTTACGGTGCGAGCGAATGATTAGTTTTTCCGGCTTCTTGCTATTTTTTTCGAATAAGTACACGGTATTTCCTACTTGGAACCGCTCTTCTGGGAAATCGGTCGTTGCGATAACGCGAATTTCACCGATTAATCCATGGGTATTAACAATTTTTCCTACATTATACATTTTCTCCATAAGTCACCTCTAGCGTATTTCTACTATGATTCCATCTTTGACCACAATTGTTTTGTCAAAAATGGATTTATCCCACTTGTCTCCTACTTGTACATCGATAATTGTTTCCATTTCTCGTTCGCGAATTTCACTGCCTAGTTCGAGGACTTCTAATTGTTCCATTTGAAACTGGATTAATTTTTTCTTTTCCCGGCGAATGTCGAGTTCATGGGTAAAGTAATCCGCCACTCGTTCTGGTTGAAATTTGCTTTTTCGTTCCATTTTCTTTTGTTCGAAATGTAACTGATCGCATTCTTGTTCAATTTGTCGTTTTTGATCGGTATAGTACTCGATTAATTCTTGCTTACTTGCTTCGGTCAAAATTTGTTTGACGACAACTTTTTGGATGATTTCCACTGGACACCTCCACTAGCGATTATCTCCTTATTTTACCATAGTTTTTTTGGATTCATCTACTAATGCCTGGAATAATTGTTCACTTTCTGGATCTGTTTGGAACATTAATTCGGGATGCCACTGAACCCCTAAGTACCAACTTGGCAAATTGTCCCCTTCGACTGCTTCAATCATTCCATCGGCAGTGCGTGCTGTTACTTTGAAACTAGGTGCTAATTTTTTGATAAATTGGTGATGCAGCGAGTTGACTAATTTTTTATTTGGATGGTGTTTTGCGAGTTCGCTCGTTGGTTCGATATCAATTGTATGGGAGCCGAGTTGTTCATCGACGCGCTGTAAGTGTTGTAAAGCTTTCGTTTCGACTTGGCTAATATCTTGATACAACGAGCCACCTAGCGCCACGTTGACTAGCTGCATCCCACGGCAGATTGCGAAAATAGGTTTTCCAGCGTCTAGGGCTGCTCGAACTAAGGCGATTTCATAGCTGTCCCGCGGTGGAAAATAAGCGCCGATTTCTTGGGATGGTTCTTCTAAATAAAATTGTGGCGTAATGTCTTGTCCACCGGTTAACAGCAAACCATCCACGAGAGAAATTGCTTGAACGGCAACAGACGGGTCATCTATTGGTAAAGCGATAGGAAATCCGCCAACTTTTTGAATCGCATCTACATATCGCTGTTGCGTATAGGTTACACGGTGTCCGTAAAAAACGTCCACTCCTTTTACTAATCTATTTCCGGTAATTCCAATAACTGGCTTCATCACAATTCCTCCATTTCTATTCTATTTTACAACATTTAGTGAGGTAATTGCTTCTCTGATGATTGTTAAAAAAAGTTATAAAAAAACTCGCCAAATTGACGAGTTTTTGTTATTCGATAATTTCAAGACGAATCTTCTTATCGTTTTTGGAGCCAACTGCGTAGACAAGAGTACGAATCGCTTTCGCAATACGACCTTGCTTACCAATCACGCGTCCCATGTCTTCTTTACTGACAGACAATTTGTAGGTTAACGATGTATCCGTTTCTTCCGGCGTGATAACAACGTCTTCCGGGTGGTCAACAAGGGGTTTCACGATTGAGAGAATGAGTTCTTCCATTCGCGCCGAGACCTCCTTATTTACCTAATTTTTGGTTATGGAATTTTTCCATGATACCTTCGCGGCTAAGAAGATTGCGAACTGTATCAGATGGTTTTGCACCATTATGCATCCATTTCAAAGTTGCTTCTTCGTCGATTTTCACTTCAACCGGATCAAGTAATGGATTATAAGTACCAATAGTTTCGATTGAACGGCCATCACGTGGGAAACGAGAATCAGCGACTACAATACGGTAGAAAGGTTTCTTTTTAGAACCAATACGTTTTAAACGAATTTTAACTGCCATAGTTTAATTACACCTCCATAAAGTCTTACACAAGTATATATATTACCAGTAAAGGATTTGTTTGTAAAGTGTTTTTTCTTTACAGAGGATATTTTTTTCTTTTTATTTTACGGTTTCGGCTTCATTGCTTAGTTTTCCTTGTTTTAGAAGGTGGTAATAGCGCACATATCCGGAAATATTATGCTCTACATCATCAATTCTGACGCGGAAAGACTGGTGGCGGATGAAGAAACTCCCCTCTATTCTGGCGGGATTTTTGTAGTACATCGCAAGCTCTGGATAAAAGTAGCCATTTAATTGGTAAAGCGCGCGTTTGGTAATAGTTTTTTCTAGTTCGTCTAGCGGATAATCGCGCAGTAATGTTTCTAGCCCTTCTGTTTCCATCCGCAGTGACATTTCTTTTGTAGCGACTGTAAGCTCTAAGAATGTTGGAAAAGTGGTTTCGCGTTCGTAAATAAACGGCAGGTTGTCAAACGCATTTTTGAGCCCGAATTCGTAGTATGCCTCATCTGGAATGTATTTCGTGATTTCATTGGCGCAGTAGCTCAACCAATGATCATGATTTTGCCAGTAGTTAGCTCGAATAAAATGGTCAAATGATTTTGTTGCGGCGTCTAACCATTTGGAATCGCGGTCAATTTCATATAAGCGAAGTAAACCAAATACCGCCTCCCCGTCGTAATAAATAATCCGGAAAACATCTTTTACTTCTAAGGAAGGATATTCCAAAACATGCGTAAACTTCCCGTCATCTGCTTGCAAGGAAAGAATCGCATTGGCTATTTTGCGACATAATGGTATATAAGTTTTCGTTCCAGTAATCTTCATATATTTCGTTAAAGCAAGCAATGTTGCCGCGGAACCGCCTAATTTCACTTCACGTAATTCTGGTTCAATCAGAAAAGCTACATCGTCTTTTTCATAAATGAAGTTTTGCTCCAAATAGGTTAAAGCGTTTGTTGCTGCTTCTAAAATAGCTTGGTCCCCTGTTAATTCGTAGGCTTCTAACATCGAATAAGTCGTACTTGCATGGCGCAAACTATTGTAGTGTTTAATTTTTTTATCAAAACAAGCAAACCAGCCATAGTTGAATTCGCCCGTTTGATTTACTTGGCTCGCTAAATATTTCCCAGCATTTCCTACTAATTCAGAAACAGCATCCGGGTTTAATTGTTCAATATTTCTGCGACCGTGTTCGAGCTCGCTCGTTTCTAACTCATGAATTTTCTTCCCGTCAAAAAACCATCCTACTGTATTGAAAGTGACAATGGTTGAATCCACGGTTAAGTTTAATTGTGCCTGATTTTTATTTGTTTGAATTAAATATCTATTCATATTTTCAACGTTGATAGCTAACCCTTCATCACCTGGTAAAAGGATAGCGTTCGCATTAATTTCCTGTTCCATTAAAGCCATTTTAAAATTTTCATTTAAGGCAATGCCTCGTCTGTAATAATTTTTCTTTGTTTTTAAAGCTTTTCTATTCCATTCGCCTAGATTTTCCAGTTGGTAATTGACTGCAACATCGATTTTAAAAGATATTGCTTCTTCACTTTGATTTTTTATTGCGCTTTTTTTCATTTCGTTGATTAAATTAGCAAGGCAAAGATAGCTAAAATTTATGACGGTAGCTCGTTTATTTTTGTAACCGATTGTTAAAAAACCATGCCATTTCCCGTTGTAAGTGGCGTGCTCTTCGGCTTCTGTTAATTGATCGATAATTTTATTTTCAAGTTCATCTAATACACCTCTCCAAGGCATATGTACCACTCCTTTTTATAATTTCCCTGCCGCTAAAATTTACTTAGCAGCAGGGAATCGATGTTTTGTGGCTCTATTTACGGAAAAGACGTAGTAAAAACGCACCGGCTAGTGAGAAGAGTCCAAGCCCAACCCAAGGAAGACTACTGTTTGTATCTCCAGTTGATGGGAGATCGCTTGCTGAAATGGAAGTTGTTCCGTCAGCACTATAGCCAGAGGAAAGCATTGTTCCCGAACCGTTCGAATTCATACTCGAAACAGTTATGCCACTACCTCCGTTAGAAGTTCCAGTAGTTCCTCCGCCATTGGTAGGAGGGGTTGTTCCTCCGTCAGCGTCGGCGTCGGCGTCGGCATCAGCGTCGGCATCGGCGTCAGCGTCAGCATCGGCATCCGCATCTGCATCGGCGTCAGCATCGGCATCAGCATCGGCGTCAGAGTCTACTAAAGGTAAAACGGTTACTGATACGTCATCACTTGTTTTTACTTCGTCGCCGTATTTAGCTGTTACTTGAAGATGAATAACATCTCCTGCTTTCAAATTATAATTAGGAATATTGATTGTATAGGTTCCATCTGCATGGATTAACACATTTCCAATGACAGTTCCATCTGGTAGAGTCAAATTAATATAGAAAACTGTTCCAGCTGGGGCATCAGATTGCAATGATTTGAGAAGGGCATTTATATTCATGTTTTTATAAATGGAAGAACCTGTGATGGTTTTAGTCCCCTCATATATTGGATTTACAGTTGGTTTTTCAACTAGGAAATCTCTCCAGTCAATGTCTACATCCGCATCTGCGTCCGCATCGGCGTCGGCGTCAGCATCGGCATCAGCGTCGGCATCGGCATCCGCATCGGCGTCAGCATCCGCATCGGCGTCGGCATCCGCATCGGCGTCGGCATCGGCGTCAGCGTCGGCATCCGCATCGGCGTCCGCATCCGCATCGGCGTCGGCATCCGCATCGGCGTCAGCATCAGCATCTGCGTCAGCATCCGCATCAGCATCAGCGTCGGCATCAGCATCGGCATCAGCATCGGCATCAGCGTCCGCATCAGCATCGGCGTCAGCATCGGCATCGGCATCAGCATCCGCATCAGCATCTGCGTCGGCATCAGCGTCAGCATCAGCATCCGCATCGGCGTCGGCATCCGCATCGGCGTCTGCATCGGCATCGGCATCAGCGTCAGCATCAGCGTCGGCGTCAGCATCGGCATCAGCATCCGCATCTGCGTCGGCATCAGCGTCAGCATCAGCATCCGCATCTGCGTCGGCATCCGCATCGGCGTCAGCATCCGCATCAGCATCGGCGTCAGCGTCAGCATCAGCATCAGCATCCGCATCTGCATCGGCATCCGCATCCGCATCAGCGTCGGCATCAGCGTCAGCATCAGCATCAGCATCCGCATCGGCATCCGCATCGGCGTCAGCATCGGCATCCGCATCGGCGTCAGCATCCGCATCAGCGTCGGCATCCGCATCCGCATCCGCGTCGGCATCGGCGTCAGCATCGGCGTCAGCATCAGCGTCGGCGTCAGCGTCAGCATCAGCGTCGGCATCCGCATCGGCGTCGGCATCCGCATCGGCATCGGCGTCGGCATCAGCGTCGGCATCAGCATCCGCATCAGCGTCCGCATCCGCATCCGCATCCGCATCGGCATCAGCGTCAGCGTCGGCATCCGCATCGGCATCAGCATCCGCATCGGCGTCCGCATCGGCATCCGCATCCGCATCAGCGTCCGCATCCGCATCCGCATCCGCATCCGCATCGGCGTCCGCATCCGCATCGGCGTCAGCATCCGCATCCGCATCGGCGTCCGCATCGGCATCAGCATCCGCATCAGCGTCAGCATCCGCATCCGCGTCGGCATCCGCGTCAGCATCCGCATCCGCATCGGCATCGGCATCAGCGTCGGCATCGGCGTCGGCATCCGCATCAGCATCCGCGTCCGCATCCGCATCGGCGTCAGCATCCGCGTCAGCGTCAGCATCCGCATCAGCGTCAGCATCCGCATCTGCATCTGCATCGGCGTCAGCATCAGCGTCAGCATCCGCATCAGCGTCAGCATCAGCGTCGGCATCAGCGTCGGCATCAGCATCAGCATCCCCAACATCCGTAGTAATAAACCCACGAGCCGCATTACTATTCAACAAATCAATATCCAAAAGTCCATCACCAGTTCTAGCAGCAAAATCCAATTTCCCGTCATTTGCACTAGGTAGTGCCGTAACGCCAAGAGCTAATAAATCAATCGTCAAAGTAAAAGTAGATACACTACTAACCCCAACACCAAGTAAATGATTTACTTTAGCGCCAATTGCATTTCTACTAGGATCAATAAAGAAATTAGTGGAATTACTACCATTAATAGTTCCTTGATTAAATAACCCAATGTTCCCAATTCCTAGATATGCAATTTTATAATCAATTTTTGTATTTGCTCTTATATTTGGGTTACTCAAAATAGAAGAAAGTTCGCTTGGTAATTCAAAATATGGATAGTACGTAGATACCGCACTAGCACTAACTAATTGATTCCCAGAAAGAGTAATCACTAATTTCCCATTCGAATACTGTGTATTCAAATTAGAGTTACCTAACAAATCAATTGTTGCTGCGTCTGCTTGAATACCACTCAGGGCAAATTTGTGATTAAAAGAATCATAATTAACAGTGACAGGCGCTACCATCATTGTCGTTGTCGTAATAAGAGCCGCAATTAATTTTGCTTTTTGCGCTCGCTTTTGGTCTAATCTCCGTCTGTAATCTACACGCTGTTTTTTCATCATTTTTCCCCCTTAAAAATCAATTGTTCTTGATTTTGAAAAATAACTGAAAACAGAATAAAGGTATTAAATTATGTTTTATTAATAAGCTAACTATTAAGTATCCCCTGGACCTTTATCCAATATCAGATTCAAATCATCTTCGCAATATGCCCTCCTTTCTTTTTCGAACCTACCACCAGTTGTTATAACCCGTTAGATAACTTTACTATATAGTATATTTTTAAAAATTAAAGTAAAAAGTACTAGAACCAAAAAATACTTCAATTCAATCCCATTAGTCTAAAAGTTATACAAATATGCGTATTTATAGCTTATTTTTAAACTTTAGCACTGTTCGTATAAGGGTATTAAGACCTACAATAGTTCACTTTACATGAATTGTCGTTCAATTGTATACAAATCTTTTCCGAATGGTTCTTCACTTCTATTCTTATTTGTACGCAAAAAAAATAGCCCTTTTTCAAGGGCTGACTTTTTTAATAAAGATATGCTTTTTTTAGTTGTTCTTTTTTCGCATCAGTTAGGCCGAGTTTTTCTTTTAAAAAGTTATCCATCGAACCATATTTAGCGTCAATTTCATCGAAGGCTGCGTTGATATAAGATTCACGTACTTCCATTACCGCGGTCATTCCAGCGATAACTTTTTTATTATCGGTTTTTGCTGCCACGGCTTCGATGGCTTTTTTATTTTCAGCGGCGCGGTATTTATTCGATAACATATAGTCATCTATTACGGTCTCTTTATCCACACCTAACGCGGAAAGAACTAAAGCCGTCCCGAACCCAGCTCGGTCTTTTCCAGCCGTACAGTGCCAAAGAACCGAACCGTCTTGGTTGGCAAGTAGTATATCAAAAAATTCTTTATAGGCTTGGATGGACGTTTCATCGGTAATAAAACTTTTATTCGCATTGATTAGAAATGTTTCCGGATTATCCATTTTGGCTAGGCTGGCAGTTAAATCTTGTGCGCTTGTGGATGCGCCGTTGTCTTTCATGACTGAATCATGGGTATAAGCAACATCTGTTAGTTTTGGATCTGGTTTGGCGGTTACTTCTGAATTCGTTCGAAAATCAACTATTTGAGCAAGATCGTATGTATTTACGAGTTTCTTCTTATCTGAATCAGTTAGATTAGCGAGTTCAGCACTTCGAATGAGTTTGTGTGGTTTAATGGTTTGGCCATCGGTTGTTTTGTAGCCACCTAAATCGCGGACGTTTACAGCGCCTTCTAATTTGATTTGGCTCCCTGGTTTTATGCTTAGTTGTTCCGTTTTCACATTTGCTTCTGCTTTTTCTTCTGACTGCGCTCCACATCCCCCTAGTAATAATGTTGCGCTTAGTACCCCTGCTCCTGTTACTTTTACCCAATTTTTCATTCTTTCTCCTCCTTTTGTAAGCTTAATTGTCATTATAGCAATCCAATTTATCGGTTGAATGAAGGGTTTGTAAAGAAATGATTTTCAGGGTGTTAAGGTATGAAAAAAAGCCAAAACCGGGAATTGGTTTTGGCTTTTTGAATTAAAATGGCATTTTGAAATTGCCGAATGGGTTTTTACCTTTTTTGCCTTTGCCGCCGCCAGTCATTTGCTTCATCATTTTTTTCATTTCAGCAAATTGTTTTAGAAGACGGTTAATTTCTTGTACTGGACGTCCGCTACCACGCGCAATCCGCTTTCTTCTGCTAGCATTGATGATATCGGGATTGTCTTTTTCGTTTTTAGTCATTGATTTGATAATCGCTTCAATATGACCTAGCTGTTTATCATCAACATTCATATTGTCGAGGCCTTTCATTTTGTTTGCCCCGGGCATCATTTTCAGTAGTTCGTCTAGTGGGCCCATTTGTTTTACTTGTTGTAATTGGTCCAAAAAGTCATCTAGCGTCATGCTATTGTCTTTCATTTTTTGTTCCATAGCTTTCATTTTTTCTGCGTCTACATCGGTTTGCGCTTTTTCAATTAGGGAAAGCACGTCGCCCATGCCGAGAATTCTGGAAGCCATGCGGTCTGGATGGAAGGTTTCGAGAGCTTCCATTTTTTCACCAGTGGCGATAAATTTAATTGGTTTTCCAGTAACAGAACGAATCGAAAGTGCGGCCCCACCACGTGTATCGCCATCTAGTTTTGTTAGTACGACACCGGTAATTTCTAATTGTTCGTTGAAACTTTGCGCCACATTGACGGCATCTTGCCCTGTCATCGAATCGACTACAAGCAAAATTTCGGTAGGTTTGGCAATTTCTTTGACTTGTTTTAGCTCGTCCATTAACGTTTCATCGATGTGCAAACGGCCGGCTGTATCGATAATCACATAGTCTAAATGTTCTTCTTTGGCTTTTTCGATTGCTTGTTTGGCAATTTCTACTGGGCTTACTTGATCGCCTAGTGAAAATACTGGCATATCTAATTGTTTGCCTAGTGTTTCTAATTGTTTAATTGCGGCAGGACGATAAATATCGGCTGCTACAAGTAATGGTTTACGGTTATATTTTTTGCGTAATAAATTAGCAAGTTTTCCGGAAGTGGTTGTTTTACCAGCCCCTTGTAAACCTACCATCATAATCACGGTTGGCGGACGGTCTGCTGTTCCGATTTTGCTTTCTTCGCCGCCCATTAAGCTTGTTAGTTCTTCTTGAACGATTTTGATAACTTGTTGACCGGGTGTTAAGCTTTTCATTACGTCCGCGCCGACAGCACGTTCGCTTACTGTTTTAATAAATTGTTTAACGACTTTAAAGTTAACATCGGCTTCTAGTAGGGCAAGGCGAACTTCACGCATCATTTCTTTTACGTCAGCTTCGTTTACTTTCCCTTTGCCGCGAATTTTGTTCATTGTTTCTTGGAGTCTTCCAGCTAGTCCTTCAAATGCCATGATTCTGGCCTCCTAATCGATATTTTTAAGCTGTTCGAGCGTCTCTTTCACTTGCTCGTCCAGAAAATTCTTCTTGGTTAATTGTGCTTCTAATTGACTAAAGAGTTTTTCTCGTTGTTGATATTTTCTTAACATCCCTAGTTTTTCTTCGTATTTTTCTAGGCTTTCTTCGGTCCTTTTAATATTATCATAAATGGCTTGTCTGCTCACTTCAAATTCTTCGGCAATTTCGCCTAGTGAGTAATCGTCCAGGTAATAAAAAGAAACATAGGCTTTTTGTTTGGTTGTTAATAATTCTTGGTAAAAATCAAATAATAAATTCATCCGGTTTGTCTTCTCAAACAAGGCGTTTCACCTCTCTCCTTTTAAAGGATACGGGGAAATCGCGGGAATGTCAAGGAAGGTTAAACAAAAGAGAAAAAAGCCGGAATGACAAGTATCATTCGGCTTTCTCTGATTATTTTTCGTTATCAACCATATCAGCAAATAAGCCATAAACATATTCATTTGCATCAAAGGCTTGCAGGTCGTCCATTTGTTCCCCAAGACCGACGAATTTCACCGGGATATCCAGCTCGTTGCGGATGGCGATGACGATACCACCTTTGGCAGTTCCGTCTAGTTTTGTAAGGATAATGCCTGTTACGTCCGTTGTTTCTTTAAATTGTTTTGCTTGAACGAAGGCATTTTGACCAGTTGTTGCATCTAGTACTAGTAAAACTTCGTGCGGCGCATTAGGAATTTCGCGCGTAATGACACGTTTTACTTTTTCTAATTCGTTCATTAGATTGACTTTGTTTTGTAAACGGCCGGCTGTATCGCAAAGTAAAATGTCTGCTTTGCGTGCTTTTGCGGCTTGAACGGCATCAAACATCACCGCTGCAGGGTCGCTTCCCTCGGCTTGTTTAATAACATCGACGCCGGTACGCTCGCCCCAGACTTCAAGTTGATCAATCGCGCCAGCTCGGAAAGTATCACCAGCAGCAAGCATGACTTTTTTGCCTTCTTGTTTAAAACGATGGGCCATTTTTCCGATGGAGGTTGTTTTACCAACACCGTTCACACCAACAAATAGGATGACTGTTAGGCCGTTTTCTTCGATATGAAGAGCCTCGTCTTCTTTTTCGTCGCCTTGATAAATCTCGACTAATTTTTCGACAATTACTTCTTGGACATCTTTTGGATCGCTGATATTTCTAAGCTGTACTTCACGGCGCAGCATATCGACTAGTTCCATGACTGTTTCAAAGCCAACGTCCGCTCCGATAAGAATTTCTTCAAGTTCTTCAAAGAAATCTTCATCTACTTTACGATAGCGAGCAACCATTTCGTTGATTTTCCCGGAAAAGTTGCCACGTGTTTTGGATAAGCCATCTTTAAATTTTCCAGAAACAGAATCGGTTTGCTGGGTAATTTTATCTTTTAATTTTTTAAAAAAGGTCATTTTGTTTACTCCTTTTATTTAATGAGTTCGGCTGTTTCTTCTAAGCGAACCGATACTAGTTTGGAGACGCCGGACTCTTGCATGGTGACACCGTATAAAACGTCGGCTTCTTCCATTGTTCCTTTACGGTGCGTGATAACGATAAACTGTGTGCCAGACTCGAATTGTTTCAAGTAACGGCTGAATCTCGTAACGTTTGCTTCATCTAACGCTGCTTCTACTTCATCCAAAATACAGAATGGAACAGGACGAACGCGAATGATAGCAAATAGTAAAGCAATCGCGGTTAATGCGCGCTCTCCGCCGGAACGAAGTGATAAGTTTTGCAGTTTTTTCCCTGGAGGTTGAACGACGATATCAATACCGGTTGTTAAAAGATTTTCCGGATCAAGGAGAACCAGTTCCGCACTTCCGCCACCAAATAGTTCTGGGAAAACAATCGCGAATTCGGTTTTAATCGCTTCAAAACTCTCACTAAAACGGATTTTCATTTCTTCGTCCATTTCGTCCATAACTTTAAAGAGGGTTTCTTTTGCGGCAAGTAAATCCGCTTGTTGCCCGTTTAGGAAGTCAAAACGTTCTTGGATTCGCTCAAATTCTTCGATGGCACCAATGTTGACAATACCGAGTTCGTCGATAGAACGTTTTAATAAGCGAACTTTCGAGCGAGCTTGTTCGGTATCTACTTCTGGCAAGATTTTTTCTTCGGCTTGCTCAGGTGTGAGTAAATAAGCTTCTTGCAGACGGTCGATTCGGTTCGTTATATCAACTTCTAAACGGCCGATGCTGATTTCTGCATTATTTTTTTGCTCCACGTAAAAACTGATTTGGTTATTTTTTTGTGTTAATTCAGCTTCTAAAAGTTCTAGTTTTTCTTGCAGTTCAGCGCGAGTTTGTCTAGTTTGCGTTAGTTTTTCGCTAGTTTCAGCCTTATCCTTGCGTAGTTCTTCAATGGATTTTCGAGCTGATTCTTCGCTTGTATGAACGCTTGTTAAATTTGTTTTTAAGGAAGCAAGTTTTTGTTCGGCTGCTTCTTTTTGTTCGTAGTTTTCATGCAGGGTTGTGGTTACACGTTCGACTGCTTCTGTAGCTGATTGCAGTTGCTCCCGTTTGGCGGCAATTTGTGCTTTCAGGGACGACAGGCTTTCTAAATCAGCTGCGCGTTTACTTTCTAATGCTTTACTTGAACTTGTCATCGCTTTGATTTCTTCGTCGGTTGATTCGATTTGTTTCGCGATTTCAACTTGTTCTTTCAGTAAAGTTTCTTTTCGCTCCAGTAGTTTATTTAATTCTTCGCTACCATCTGCTTTTTCAATATCATACAGTTGTAATTGTTTATTAAAACGCTCTAAATTCTCGGTTTCGCGGTCTAGTTTTCCAAGTAATTCTTTTTCTTGTAAACGTAAATTTTCACCGATGCCGCGGGTTTCTTCGAGTTCTTCACGTTTTTTCGCCATGCTGTCTTTCGCAAGTTGCACCGCGGACTCCATTTCACGCGTGGATTCATTTAGTTCAGCGATTTTCTCCGCTAATTGACCTAATTCGTGTTTTCTTGTTAAGATAGACGATTTTCCGCCTTTGGTTGCTCCACCGGTCATGGAACCGCCGGCATTGACCACGTCGCCTTCCAGTGTCACAATGCGATACCTGAAATTAACTAACCGAGCAAGTGTATTTGCCCCTTTTAAATCTTTTGCTAAAATCGTCGTACCTAACGCATTTAGAATAACTGGCGAAACTTTTGGATCAAAGGAAATAACTTCGCTAGCAAGCGCGATAAACGCTGGTTGATTGCTTAAAGCGTTTTTCGTTGCTGCTGGTAGTTCGCGCGGTTGAATCGTCGAAAGTGGTAAGAAGGTAGCCCGACCGCTTTTCGTTTTCTTCAAGAAACTGATGGCTTCACGAGCAACGCGGTCATCTTCTACAACCACGTTCTGCGCACTGGCTCCAAGCGCTGTTTCCATTGCTTGTTGATATTTTGCCGGAATTTCAACAAGTTCAACTAATGCCCCGAGAATGCCTGGAATTTCTTTTTTCGCTTTTAACACTTCACGAACACCTTGGAAAAAGCCAGCGTAATCATCCGCTAATTCTTCTAGTGTTTCTTTTCGCGATTTCATTTGTTGCACTGTTTCATAATGTTTATATAGTGCGCGTTCTTGCGTTCCGAAAATGCCTTCTTGTTTAGCCAATGTTTGCTGCACTTCGCGGTAAATTTCCATTTGTTCCGTGAGCTCGCTTTGGATTTTCGTTAAATGTGTTTTCGTTGTTTCAATTTGCGATAGCATATCTTTTCTATCATCGACATGGTGACTATTTTCTAAATCCAATTTATCGATGCGGCTAGTGATTTGACCAATTTGACGCTCGATATAACCTAAATCATTATTGATTGTTGTTTGTGTATGGCGCAAATCAATATAGTCACTTTTACGGTTTTCGATTGCTTCTTCGGATAAATCGTCATATTTGGCAAGTGTAGATTCTAGTTCTTTTTTCGCTTTGACAGCCATTTCTAACGCTGTTTCTTTTTCGAGCTTTGAGCTACTTAAAACTTCTTTTTGCTCTTCCAAAGCAGTAATTTTTTCAGTGATTGCTGCTAAAGTTTCCGCGTACACTTGTTCATTTTCGCTACTATGTTTTTTACGTTCTAATTGAAGATTGCGTTCCCCTTCTAGTTGTTCCAGTTTTTCTGTTTCCACTAAAAGGCGTTCTTGTAAATTATCAAGCGCGATATCAGTTTCATTCAGCGCTTGTTTTTCTCGGGAAATAACTGCTTCTTCGGCATGTAATTCTTCGCGCAACTTGATTAAAACAGTTTGATTTTCGCCAAATTCTTTTCGAACTTCGGCTAGTTTGGCTGTGAGGGAGCTAATTTCACTCGCGAGCAACGTCACTTCGTATTTTTCCAGTTCTTCTTGTTGGAATAAGTAATCTTTGGCAATAGAAGCTTGCATTTCCAGTGGCTCTAGTTGCCCTTCTAATTCATACAAAATATCCTGTACGCGGTTTAAATTTTCTTCCGTTTCAAATAATTTATTTTCAGCTTGTTTTTTACGGTGTTTATATTTTAATACGCCAGCTGCTTCTTCAAAAATCGAGCGGCGTTCTTCTGGTTTACTGTTCAAAATTTCATCAATTTTCCCTTGCGAAATAATCGAAAAAGATTCCCGTCCAAGTCCAGAATCCATAAATAAATCGACAATATCTTTCAGTCGACAATTCTCTTTATTAATTAAAAATTCACTATCACCATTACGGTAAATCCGTCTAGTAACAGCTACTTCGCTATAATCAAGTGGTAAAAAATGGTCTTCATTTTCGAGAATAAGTGATACTTCCGCAAAATTAATTGGTTTACGCGTATCACTTCCAGCAAAAATAACGTCGCCCATTCGGCCACCACGGAGCGATTTAGCGGACTGCTCCCCAAGTACCCAGCGGATTGCTTCTGTAATATTACTTTTCCCGCTGCCATTTGGTCCTACAACTGCAGTCATGCCGGGCACGAAATCTATCGCAACTTTGTCAGCAAAGGATTTAAAGCCATTCATTTCTAATCGTTTTAATAACATGTCCGGACACCTCCATTTTTGTTTATCTGTGTGTTAGTTGGTTAATAGCAAATTGTGCCGCACTTTGTTCCGCTTGTTTTTTTGTTCTACCGCTGCCTTTTCCAAGTACTTGTCCGTTAACAATTACTTGCGCATCGAATGCTTTATTGTGCGCTGGCCCTGTTTCGCCAAGGATGTCATATTCGATCAAAACATCGCGGTCCCGTTGAACAATTTCTTGCAGTTGCGTTTTATAATCAACGGTTTGTAGATAAGCTCCTGCATCAATCTTCGGAAAAATAACGCGTTCTAAAAATGTCACGACCTTATCGATACCATTATCTAAATAAAGCGCGCCGATAAATGATTCAAATACATCCGCCAGAAGCGCTGGACGAGTTCTCCCGCCTGCTTTTTCTTCCCCTTTACCAAGTCGAACGTATTTGGAAAAGTGGACTGCTTCTGCAAACTCAACTAAAGAAGGCTCACAAACAATTGCTGCGCGCATTTTTGTCATGTGTCCTTCTGCCATTTCTGGATATTTATTAAAAAGATAATCCGATACAGTTAGTTCTAGCACGGCATCACCCAAAAATTCGAGGCGTTCATTATCTTTCACATTTTCCCGGCGGTGTTCGTTGACGTACGAGGAATGTGTAAATGCTTGTTTTAATAATTCTACATCTTTAAAATCGAATCCAACGCTTTCTTGTAACTCTTCCCATTGATTCATTTCACTTGCTCCTCTCTTTAATAAGCAAGTTCATTTTCTAAACAGCCACGAGCAAAAAGCTGCTTAGAAAATGAACCAACAAATCTTCCACGACCTTGAAAAAGAGGCTACCTGTACTACTTATCTCGCGTGCGGAAGTTACCACAGCAAAGATAAGTAACACGGGCACCCTCATTTATCCGGTCACATAAAGTTTTATGCGTTTGCCTCTATGTACTTCACTGCATCACCAACTGTGTTAATGTTTTCAGCGTCGCCATCAGAGATTTCAACTCCGAACTCGTCTTCAAGTTCCATTACTAATTCAACAACATCTAGGGAATCAGCACCTAGATCTTCTTTGAAGGAAGCTTCTAAAGTTACTTTGGATTCCTCGACACCTAAACGGTCTACGATGATTTTTGTAACTTTTTCTAATACTTCTGCCATTTTTCACTTCACCTCCCTCCAAGTATTATATAGGATTATTTCTCCTACGTAAACAAAAATATTTAAAGTAATGCGAGCTAAGTTAATTCGCATTCATTAACCCATTTTACATCACCATTCCGCCATCAACGGATAGTGTTTGACCAGTAATATACTTCGAAGCATCACTTGCTAAGAAAAGAACTGCATTTGCAATATCTTCTGTCGTTCCATAAGCACCTAGCGGGATTTGCGCTAACATTGCTTCTTTTGTCTTCTCGTCTAATTTGTCGGTCATTTCAGTGGTAATGAAACCTGGAGCGACAGCATTCACGTTAATTCCACGTGGCGCAAGTTCACGAGCCGTTGTTTTTGTAAGGCCGATAACACCAGCTTTACTTGCTACATAGTTCGCTTGACCAGCGTTACCAATTAAGCCAACCACAGAGGCCATATTAATAATTTTACCAGCGCGTTGTTTCATCATCGTACGCGTCACTGCTTTAGTGCAAAGGAAAGTTCCTTTTAGGTTGATATTAATCACATCGTCCCATTCTTCTTCTTTCATACGCATTAACAGATTATCGCGCGTAACTCCCGCATTATTCACTAAAATATCCACACGGCCAAAACGTTCTATTGCTTGTTTGAAAAACGCATCCACGTCTTCCGCAATGGCTACGTTGGCTTTCATTGCTTCTACTTCCACGCCATGTTCGGCAACCAGTTTCGCTGTTTCTTCTGCTGCTTCTGGGCTACCATTGTAATTGAAGAAAATATTCGCGCCTTCTTTGGCTAAATGAATGGCAATGTCACGACCAATTCCGCGTGAGCCACCTGTTACTACTGCTACTTTGCCTTGTAAAGTCATTAATTATTCTCCTTTCAAAGTCGCCGCAACGCTTTTCACTGATTCCACATCACCAGCGGACAGTACCGTTACATCACGATTGATTTTTTTAATTAAACCAGCTAACACTTTTCCAGAACCAATTTCTACAAATGTGTCTACGCCATTTTTAATAAGTTCTTCGACGATATCTTCCCATAATACTGGGGAGTAAATTTGTTTGATTAGTTTATCGCTAATCTCGGTTTTATCTGTTGTTTGTTTCGCATCGACATTGTTAACAACTGGAATGTTACCATCAGAAATGGTTACTTCTGCTAAAATATCACGGAAAGCAAGTGCGGCTGGTTCCATTAAGCTAGAGTGGAAAGGCCCGCTAACCGCAAGTGGTAATACACGTTTTGCGCCGCTTGCTTTGGCTTTTTCACCTGCTTTTTCAACGCCCGTAGTTGTACCGGAAATAACGATTTGTCCGGGGCAGTTAAGGTTCGCAAGTTGTACTGCGTCGCCTTCGCTAGTTACTTCTTCAGTGATTGTTTTTAATGTCGCACGATCTACGCCAAGAACGGCAGCCATTGCGCCGGCACCATTTGGAACAGCTGCTTCCATTAATTCGCCGCGTTTACGCACAAGGTAAATCGCATCACTTGCTTCTAAAAAGCCACCTGCAACAAGCGCGCTATATTCACCAAGACTGTGTCCTGCTACGTAATCAGCTTTGACGCCGAATGTTTCTAATGCACGTAAAATCGCTACACTTGTGGAAACAAGCGCTGGTTGTGCGTTTTCAGATTTTGTTAATAGTTCGATTGGTCCTTCTGTAATAACGTCTGTGATTGAGAAACCTAATCTTTCGTCAGCATCATCATAGATTTTTTTTGCTTCGGGATATTCTGCTGCTACATCTTGCCCCATGCCAATTTTTTGTGCTCCTTGACCGGGAAATACGAATGCGATTTTAGTCATTTGCTTCTGTTCCTCCTACTTTTACTTTATCTACTTCTGCGATAATTGTTTCTACTACTTGTTTTTCAACCATTTCACGTACTTGACGGATGGTGGTGAAAATACCATTGGCATTGGATGAACCGTGCGCTTTTACGACAGGAGCTTGAACGCCGAACAAACAAGCGCCACCGTATTCGCTGTAATCCATTTTTGCTTTTAATGCCATTAAATCTTTTTTCAGGAAGCTTGCTGCAACTTTATTTTTAAAGCCGTTTAGTAAACTCATTTTGAGCATACTTAGGAAAGCAGCGCCAGTTCCTTCGATGGATTTCAGCACCATATTACCAGTAAAGCCGTCTGTAACAACGACATCTGCTACGTCCATTAATAAGTCACGCGCTTCAATATTACCGATAAATTCATAAGCATCTTGATTTTTCATCAGCTCAAATGCTTTTTTCGTTAAGTCATTACCTTTTGTTTCTTCTGTTCCGATATTTAAAAGGGCTACGCGTGGACGATCGATTTTACGTACTTTTTCTGCGTAAACCGAGCCCATTAAACCAAATTGAAGTAAATGTTCTGGTTTTGCTTCGGCATTTGCTCCTAAATCAAGCATTACGAAGCCTTTTCCAGTAACAGTTGGCAGCGTTGGAGCAAGTGCTGGACGGTCGATACCTTTAATACGGCCAATAACGAAAAGTCCAGTCGACATTAATGCGCCTGTGTTCCCAGCGGAGATACACGCGTCAGCTTCTCCGTCTTTAACTGCTTGGGCAGCAAGAACCATAGAAGCTTTTTTCTTCCGTTTTACAGCGCGAACTGGTTCATCATCACTTTCAATTTTTTCGTCAGTATGTATGATTTTTACACGCGTTTTATCTGTTAAATATTCATTGATTTTTGTTTCGTCTCCAAAAAGAAGAATTTCGATATCTTTATATTGGGCAACAGCTTGCATCACACCTAAAACAATTTCTTTTGGTGCGTGATCTCCACCCATCGCATCTACAGCAATTTTCATTATACGTCAGTCCTTTATTTTCATTTTTGCGTTGCGTGATACATTTCAAACTTACCTTTAAGTACTATTTCATCTCCAACATAGCTTTTGACATCTACTATAGTAATGGCTCTGTTGTCTGTTGCCGGACGTACTTTTGCTTTTGCGATGATGCGTTCTCCTTCGTTTACAGAACGAACAAAGCGAACGGTTGCTTGTGTAGTTAAAGCTAGTTCATTTGGGATGACTGCGGTTGCTAAGGAATTAGCTTGGGCAAATAAATGATGCCCGCGAGCGATTTTATTTCGTTTAAACACATGCTCACTTCGCACATCAAAAATCGAAATGGCGCTCTTGCTAAGTTGAATATCAATAATTTCACCAATCACTTCATCGATGGGAAGGCTTTTTACTGCATCGGCATAATTGACACTCGCAACATGTTTGATTCGCTCTCTGAGTTCGGGGATAGAAAGTGCTACTCTATCTAAACGGATAGTTTGCACACTGACCCCAAATTTTTCTGCAAGCTGCTCATCTGTTATGAAAGGATTTTCTTCAATGGCTACTTGAAGCTTCATTTGACGATCCTTTTTAGAATATTTTTTCATGCACGTATCCTCATCTCTTTTTTGTGAAAGGTATTAATACCAGCTACTAAACACTAGGTAAAAAAAGGAAGTTACCTCTGTAGGATAACATTCAGAACTTCCTTGTATTTTGTCGGTACTTTAATATGTTATTAAAAATCAAGCAAAGTTGCAAGTTTTTTTAAAGATTGTTACATAGGTTTAATCTAGTTTTTGTTCGGTAAAGACCCCTTCTTCTTCAAGAAGTGCTACTAATTTTTCGTAGGTTTGGTTCTCTAGCATGTTTTCTTCAAAGATCATATGAACGGCATCTTGGCGCGCTATTTCGAGTACGCGGTAATCATGAACCATATCCGCAACTTTGAATTCTGGAACACCACTTTGTTTTCGACCGAAGAAATCTCCCGGCCCACGAAGTTCCAAGTCACGCTCGCTGACAACGAAGCCGTCATTGGTTTCCGACATAATCATCATACGTTCTTTACCAACCTCGGTTTTTGGATCCGCGATTAAAATACAATATGATTGATCGGCTCCACGTCCAACCCGGCCTCTTAGTTGGTGCAACTGCGCTAAACCAAAACGGTCGGCATCGTAAATGACCATCATCGTAGCATTAGGCACGTTTACGCCTACTTCAACTACGGTGGTTGAAACAAGGCAATCAATTTTTTTGTCGTTAAAGTCGCGCATGATTTGCTCTTTGTCTGCTGGTAATAGTTTGCCGTGCATCAGACCCGGGATATATTTGGTACCCCATTTATTTTGTAAAATGTTAAAAACGTCTATCGCATTTTGCACATCGAGTTTTTCGGATTCTTCAATCAACGGGCAAATGATGTAAACTTGGTGCCCTTTCTCGATTTCCTTTTCCATAAAGCCGATGACGCGATCAAGCATTTGATGTTTGACCCAGTAAGTTTCAATTTCTTTTCGACCGGCTGGAAGTTCATCGATAATCGACACATCCATTTCGCCAAATGCTGTAATCGCAAGCGTTCTAGGAATTGGAGTAGCTGTCATGAATAAGACATCCGGATATTCGCCTTTTTCGCGAAGGACCCGGCGCTGCGCTACGCCAAATCGGTGCTGCTCATCGGTAATAACTAAACCAAGGCGATGATAAATTACTTCGTCTTGAATTAAGGCATGCGTCCCGATTAGAACATCGATTGAGCCATTTTCAAGCATGGCGAGTAGCTCTCTGCGCTGCTTTCCTTTTACACTACTAGTAAGCAAGCCCACCGTGATGTCAAATGGTTGTAATAACTCTACTAGTGAATTAGCATGTTGCTCGGCCAAAATTTCGGTTGGAACCATCAAGGCGCTTTGAAAGCCACTTTTGGCAGCCGCATACATCGCGATTGAGGCAACGACTGTTTTCCCCGAGCCAACATCCCCTTGCAGCAAACGATTCATATGGAAATGCGATAACATATCACCGCAGATTTCATTCACCACACGCTTTTGTGCTTTCGTTAGCGGGAATGACAACGACTCGATATAATGACGCAAATCTTCTACATCATAGTTAATCGAAATCCCGCCCGATTTTTCGCGTTCAATTTTACGGAAAAACTGCATTTTCAATTGGAATAACAGAAATTCTTCGTAAACCATGCGGCGCCTAGCCTGTTTTAATTCCTCGTTATTTTTAGGAAAATGAAGGATGCGCACTGCTTCCAAGCGGTCCATTAATTGATATTTCTCCAGCAAATTGACTGGAATAACTTCTTCGATATCGCCACTGTACGCATCAAAAGCGAGCCGAGTGTATTTTTGCATTGTTTTATTGCGTAGCGTTCCTTTTAGACGGTAAACGCCTTCTAGTTCTTCTTCACTTTCGACAGCGCCGATTTTAATTTTGCTGGCTGTAACTTGGGCGCGGCTCTTGTCCCATTTGCCCGAAATCGTTACTGTTTCGCCAACACTAATTTTACTTTTTAGGTAGGGTTGGTTGAAAAAATCGATTTTGATGACTTGGCCTTCTGTCGACACACGGAAAGAGAGCTTGGATTTTTTGCGACCGTAAAAGGCAACCGTTGCTTCGGTGAGCACTTCGCCTTGAATCGTAATCCGTTCTTCATGCGCCACTTCGGATAAATCCCGCAACCGATAATCTTCGTAGCGATACGGGAAGTTCCAAAGCAAATCATGCACGGTCGATAAACCTAGCTCTTTTAACGTTTTAGCTGTTTCTTCACCAATTCCTTTGATTTCAGTTGTCGGGATTCGTTTAAGTTCACTCACGCTTGTCTTCTGGCGACAGCCCAAAAATCTTCCGCTGAATTGCACGTCCAGTCGGTGTAGCCGCCAATCCTCCTTCTGCCGTTTCTCGTAATGAGCTTGGCATTTGTAAACCTACGCGGTGCATTGCTTCAATGACTTCATCACATGGGATGCGGCTCTTAATACCCGCTAGCGCCATATCAGCTGAAATAATTGCTTGCGAAGAACCAAGTGCATTACGTTTGACGCATGGTACTTCTACAAGTCCCGCCACAGGATCACACACAAGTCCAAGCATATTTTTCATCGTCATTGCCATCGCGTGCGCGGATTGTTCGGGGGTTCCACCGGCTGCTGCTACAATTGCTGCTGACGCCATCGCACTTGCTGAGCCAATTTCCGCCTGACAACCACCTGCTGCCCCGCTTATAAAAGCATTATTCGCAACAACATACCCAAAGGCACCTGCTGTGAATAAAAAGTTCACCATATCCTCTCGTGTCATTTCCAAACGATCTTTCAAGGAAAAAAGTACGCCTGGTACAACCCCCGCGCTTCCCGCAGTTGGTGTTGCGCAAATGACACCCATCGAAGCATTGACTTCATTGGTTGCGATTGCTTTTGCGACAGAATCAAGTAAAACTTCACCGGATAGGAAGTTTCCTTTTTTGATATAGTCTTGCATTAGGACGGCATCTCCGCCTGTTAAACCAGTTGTAGAAGTAACACCAGCCTCGCCTTCGCGAATGGCTTCTTCCATAATATCTAAATTCCGTTCCATCGCAGCCGTTATTTCTTCCCGCGGTAAACCAGAAATATTCATTTCACGCTTAATCATAATTTCAGCAATAGTTAGGTTGTCGCGTTCAGCGATATCTACTAATTCTGCTACAGTTCTAAACATTATCCACACTCACTTTCTTTACTCTTTACCAACATACCTGATTTACAACTCAAAATAAAGCCAAATGCACGTTTTATTTACGCACATTTGGCTTTACACAAATCGAGCGAAAGCCACCGATTTACTAGCGATTAAATCATGACACTTGCTACTTGATATATCCCTGGTAATTCAGCAATTTTGCTAATTAAAGCTTGTTCGACTTGTTGGTCTACTTCAATGACCATTAACGCTTCGTCGCCTTTTACTTTACGGGATACTTTCATTTGACCGATATTAATTTTATGGTCGGCAATCACGGAAGATACTGCAGCAATCGCGCCAAATTTGTCTTGATGTAAAATAAGGATAGCTGGAGCAGTTCCAGTGAATTCTAGTTCGAATTCGTTCAAGCGAATAATTTCTACTTTTCCGCCACCAATCGATGCGCCAATTAAAGTCATTTGTTGCATACCATGTTTGAGCACTAATTTTACTGTGTTCGGATGAGGCGGCTCTTCCACTTCTTCAATAAACTGGATGCGCATGCCCCAATCTTCGGCCAGTTGCGGCGATTCTTTCATGCGTGGATCATCTGGCTCAAAACCGAGCAATCCACCAATCAGCGCCACATCTGTCCCGTGACCTTTATACGTTTTAGCAAAAGAACCATATAAATGAATATCTACTTGGGATGGTTGTTCATTAAAAACAGCTCGCGCAATGGCACCAATCCGACTAGCACCGGCAGTATGAGAACTTGATGGACCAATCATCACTGGGCCAATAATATCAAACACGCTATTAAATTTCACTAAAATCATCCTTTCTTCTATTCATTTACAACGAGTCTTTACTCTACTGCAAAAATATACGGATAAACGGGCTGGTCACCTTCGTGAATTTCTACTTCGACATCTGGGAATGCTTCGGTTACTTTATCGGCAAGTTCTTCTGCTTTGGCAACATCTGAATCTTCACCGACAATAATTGTAGCGATTTCGCTATCGTCGTCTAGTAGTTTTTCTAATGTTTCGTAAGCCGCTTCTTCTAATGTTGCACAGCTAACTTTGATTTTACCTTCGACCATACCGATGAAGCTGTCTTTTTTAATTTCGACACCTTCCACTGTTGTATCACGCACGGCTGTTGTTACTTGTCCGCTTGCTACGTCTTCAATCGCCGCTCTCATTGCTTCTGCATTAGCTAAGAAATCTTGATCTGCTTGGAATGAAAGAACTGCAGTAAGTCCTTGTGGAATCGTTTTTGTAGGAATGATTTGTACTTTATCATCACCTAAAAGTTGCGCCGCTTGTTCCGCAGCCATTTGGATATTTTTATTATTTGGAAGAACAAAAACTTGTTCTGCGTTTGCTGATTCAATCGCTTTTACGATATCTTCTGTACTTGGATTCATTGTTTGACCACCAGAAAGAACTACGGATACGCCCATGCTTTCAAATAGTTTCTTCAATCCTTCTCCAGCTGAAACAGTCACGATACCATAAGGCGCTTTTTCTTTCGTCGGCGCTTTATCATCACCAACAATTTCATTATGCTGTTCACGCATATTTTCTACTTTCATTTTAAGGAGGCTACCATATTGTTGACCGTAATTCAGTACTTCACCCGGATGTTCAACGTGGACGTGTACTTTAACTACTTCATCATCAGCCGCTACAAGTAAAGAATCACCAAGTTTGCTTAAATCTTGACGGAATTGTTCTTCGTCAAAAGGTTTTAGACCTGGCTTGTTTTCGTTTATTTTTACGATAATTTCGGTACAGTAACCAAAATGAATATCCTCTGTCGACATAAAGTCTTGCACATGGCGATGGTGTTCCGCATTGATTAATTCACCCATAGAGGCCATATAATCAGGTGCTTCTGCCATTTTGCCAGTGAGGACGCCATAAAATCCTTCGTAAATAATGATAAGGCCTTGACCACCACTATCCACTACGCCAACTTCTTTTAACACTGGAAGTAAATCAGGTGTTTTTTCTAATGCTACTTTCCCTTGTTTCAAAATGGCTTCCATGACTAATTCGATTTCTTTGTGTTCGTTTGCTGCTGCTACACCGGCTTTTGCTGCTTCACGAGCTACAGTAAGGATAGTTCCTTCAACTGGTTTCATAACTGCTTTATAAGCTGTTTCAACGCCTTTTACAAAAGCTGCGGCAAATTCCTCGGCATTTAAGGTTTCTTTGTTTTCAATTGATTTCGAAAATCCGCGGAAAAGTTGGGATAAAATAACGCCAGAGTTCCCACGGGCACCCATTAGCAAGCCTTTCGCTAAGTTTGCTCCAACGGCACTAATTGTTTCTTTGTCATTTTTCGCAACTTCTTCTGCGCCACTTGTCATCGATAGGTTCATATTCGTTCCCGTGTCACCATCTGGAACCGGGAAGACATTTAATGAATCTACAAAATCAGCATTTTTTGCTAAATTTTCTGCTCCAAGTGCTATCATTGCTGCAAATTTCTCTGAGTCTAACTGATATATACTCACTTACATAATCCTCCTTATGATTCCTTGATTACTCGGACACCTTGAACATAAATATTCACTGATTCCACTGTAATACCGAGTGTTTTTTCTAGTGTGTATTTTACGCGCTCTTGTACGTTGTGCGCTACTTCGGATATTTTTGTTCCAAAGCTAACAATGATATACATGTCGATATGTATACCTTCCTCTTCTTGTCTTACGATAACACCTTTTGTATAATTTTCTCTTCTAAGAATATCGGTTAAACCATCACGAATTTGATGTCTACTTGCCATTCCAACGATACCAAAGTTTTCTTCGGCAGCTCCGCCAGCGATTGTTGCAATTACATCACTAGTAATATCGATTTTGCCAAGCTTTGTGTCGATTTCAATTGCCATTCTATATTCCTCCTTGTGGATTATATTCTCGTTCGATTATTTTTATTATTGATTTTATTTGATTATAAAGTCGTCCTTACCTATTTTACTATAATCACGGCCCTTTGGAAAGCATATCCTCCATTTGCTTGATTAATGCTACTTTTATGCTGTCAAGTAAAAATTCTTTGCACTATTTTCGCTTATCCTCTTGCAAAGTATACTTGTTTATGATAAATTATTCTAGTGTATGAAAAACAAATGGATAGGTTATTTTAAATAAGTTATCCGAAGAGCTCTGTAAGGAGGGGTAAACTATGGCTAAAGAATGTGTTATTACAGGCCGCAAATCACGTTCCGGTAACAAACGTTCCCACGCAATGAACTCCAGCAAACGTACTTGGAAAGCTAACTTGCAAAAAGTACGGATTCTGGTTAACGGCAAACCTAAAAAAGTTTGGGTATCTGCTCGTGCGCTTAAATCTGGTAAAGTGGAACGCGTTTAATTGAAGGAGAAATCAAGTGCAGCGACAATTATGTCGGTGCATTTTTTCTTTGCCTAAAAATAAAAAACACAGGCCACGTGCTCCTGTGTTTCTTGTTAATCATTACTTTGCGTTAATAAAATCATTCCGCTTGTGAAAGAAAATTCTCCTACTTGATCCACAAATTCATTACTTGAGAGTGCCGAGCCAACTGGATATGTAGCGTTATCAAGTGGATAAGCAAATCCTTTTAACGTCAGGCCTGTCACATCTTTCATCGTTGTAAAGGCGACGTATTTTTTGTCTGGCAACTTTTCAATTGTGTAGCTTCCTGGCGCGTACATTTTGATGTAATTATAGCGATCAATCAATTCTACGACTGGCACAGCGGCTAGAAAACGTGGTTTGGTTAGCATCATTAGATTCGCTAGTAAATGGTCTAAACGCCCTCCTGTGGCTCCAAAAATACGTATTATATCTGGTTGTTGTTCCATTGCCCAACTTAGGCCGATTTCCGTGTCTGTTTCATCTTTTTCAGCGGGAAATTCGAGCACTTCGTTTACTTTTGTTTTTAAATCTGCTAATTCTTCTATTGTAAGTGAATCAAAATCGCCCATCGCAATCGTTGGGACAATTCCTCTATCTAATAACCGTTTGGCTCCGCGGTCCACGCCAACCCAACTAATATCTGCATTCGTATATTGCTTTAAATCTGGAAGTTCTGACGCGGGTCCACCAACCATGATATGAATTATCTTCATTTTTGTGTCCCCTTCTTTCCTAACAAATAGGGCTGGAACGGTTGATGGTCCCAGCCCAAGTCGACTTACTCTCCTACAATGGCACGTAATTTATCAATTGGTGTTTGGCGATTTTTATTGCCGTAAATGTAACTGCCCGCTACAAATACATTGGCACCAGCGTCACGGCATAATTTTGCCGTGTCGTGATCTACGCCACCATCCACTTCAATCTCGATATCTAAACCTTTTTCATCCACGATTTTTTTGAAGGCGCTAATTTTCTCCAACACTTCTGGAATAAATTTTTGCCCGCCAAAACCGGGATTTACAGTCATAAATAAAACCATATCTAGTTCATTTAATACGTGTTGTAAAACGTCAATTGGTGTGGCTGGATTAAGTACTGCTCCGGCTTTGACACCGTAAGAACGAATTAATTGTAAAGTGCGGTGAAGATGCGTGCACGCTTCGACATGCACGGTAATATAGTCAGCACCCGCTTTTGCAAATTCTGGAATATACGTATCCGGGTTTTCAATCATTAAATGAACATCAAGTGGTAGTTTCGTTTCCGGACGAATCGCTTGAACAACAGCAGGACCAAAAGTAATATTTGGAACGAAATGTCCGTCCATAACGTCAATATGGATGTAGTCTGCGCCGCAATTTTCTACTTCTTTAATATCTCTCGCAAGATTTGCAAAGTCTGCACTTAAAATCGAAGGAGCTATTTTTCCCATTCTTAATACCTCGGCTTTCTGTTTTTTAATTCTTGTAAAATTTGGATATAGTGTTTATAGCGAAATTCGGCTATTTCATTTGCTTCAACAGCTGTTTTCACTGCGCAGTTAGGCTCGTTTTCGTGCATACAACCGCGGAATTTACAGCCACTACGTCGGTCTTCTATTTCTGGAAAACAAAACTGTAGTGTTTCCGGTTGTAAGTCATCCCATTCAATCGAACTAAAGCCAGGTGTATCGGCGACAAAACCATCACCAATCGGCATCAGCTCCACATGTCTTGTTGTATGCTTCCCGCGACCAAGTGAGTTGGAAATTTCTGCTGTTTTTAAAGTTAAATCGCTATTTAAGCTGTTTAACAAAGTAGATTTCCCAACGCCTGATTGTCCAGCGATAACCGCGATTTTGCCGCTAATGTAGTCTTTAATCGCTTCTTTATCCGGCTCATCATTTGTTACGAACACATCATAGCCGATATTTTCATAAATATCTTTATAGACCGCAATCTGCTCTTTTTCCGCTTCTGAGGCCAAGTCCATTTTGCTAATACAAATAACAGGTTTAATGTCTTCCTTTTCAATTGCCACTAAAAAACGGTCTGCTAGGTTCGTGGAAAAATCGGGTTCTACCGCTGAAAATACTAAAATTGCGATATCGATGTTTGCCACAGGAGGACGCACAAGAGCATTCTCCCGGGACATCACATCTAAAATATAACCGTCCGTTTTATTTTCGATTTGAAATTCTACATCGTCGCCAACAAGCGGGGAAATATTTCGCTTTCTAAAGTTCCCTCTTGCGCGACATTGGTAGACATTTCCTTCTGAAAATACATAGTAAAATCCGCTCAACGCTTTGATAATTTGTCCTTCCAGCACATTTCCTCCGTTCTATTTTTATTTTGGATAAGGGACTGTGCCTTCATCGATTACTTTACTATCGCTCATGATTTTATAACCTGCACTAGTACCTTCTTCAATTTGGAACGTGATTTCTACCGACGTGTTTTGTGTAATCGTCAATTCTCGGTAAGAACTTGTCATGCTGTGGTTTTTATCTTGAATGTAAATTTGGATTTTCTGTGGTTGTGGATTTTCTTCATCGCTCGGTGTATAGGCGATGTTAAACGTTTTCGTTACTTCTTTGACTTGTTTTTCTTTTGGTCCAGCAGAAATGACGATTTCAATCGTATCTCCCGCAGAAACATTTGATCCGGCTGATGGGGACTGCGAAATCACTTGTCCTTTTTCAACGGAATCAGAGTTTTCTTCTTTACTGGAAACTTTTAGACCAAGGGACGATGCATAATCTTCTACAGCTGTTTTCGTATAGCCTCGTAAGTCTTTCAGCGTGATCGGTTCTGCGCCTTTACTTACAACGAATTTCACGTTAGTTGATTTGGCTACTACTTCCGTTCCTTGTGCTGGCGTTTGGCTAATAATCATGCCTTTACCAACTTCAGAACTATACGCTTCCTCGGACGAAATATTTTTAAAGCCTTGTTGTTCGAGTAACGCTTTTGTATCAGTGTAGCTTCTTCCGGTGTAGTTTTCCATCGTGATTTTTTTCGAACCATTACTTACAAATAAATTGATTTTTGTTCCTTTTTCTTTCATTTCACCTGCTGCTGGGTCGGTATTAATGACTTTTCCTTCCGCCACTTCATCACTATTTTTCTCGGCGGTTTTCCCGATGACAAAGCCTTCTTTTTGAAGAAGCGCTACTGCTTGGTCTTCTGTTTTACCAGAAACATCCGGCACAGCTACTTCATCAGGACTCTTACCTAGAAGCCAAAGTAGTAAAATCGCAATCGCAAAAATGGCGATAACGGACGAAACGATGATAGCAATTTTCTTTTTCTTGCTCATTTTTTTCTTTTTCTTGCCTTTTTGCTCATCTGGTGTTGTTTCAGCTGCAGCTACTTTTCCTTCTGGGACAATGGTTTTATCGAGGTTTTTCATCGTTTCTTTCGTCGCGATAATTGGAATTGCTTTCGTATCACCATCATCTGTTGGGAAAATGTATTTCGGCTCGTTTAGTCTGTCTGGATTTAGGCAGGTTTGCAAGTCTTTTTCCATTTCTTCCGCGTTTTGATAACGTAAAAATGGATCTTTTGCCGTTGCTTTAATAATAATATTTTCTAGGCTTTGTGGTATTTCTGGATTTTGCGCTCTTGCCGACGGGATGTCCGCTTGTAAATGCTTAATCGCAATCGAAACTGCTGATTCACCGTCAAAAGGTACTTTTCCAGTTAATAGTTCGTATAACACGATTCCTAGCGAATAAATGTCTGATTTTTGTGTTGCCATTCCGCCGCGTGCTTGTTCTGGAGATAAATAATGAACAGATCCAAGTAAGGAATTGGTTTGTGTAATCGACGTTTCCGAAAGTGCCATCGCAATTCCAAAATCGGTAATTTTTACCACACCATCATGATCAATTAAAATATTTTGCGGCTTTAAATCGCGGTGAATAATATGATGTTGATGGGCAATTGCAACAGCAGAAACGATTTGTAGCATAATGTCGACTGCTTTGTCGTAGCTGATTGGGTGATTTTCGTGAATGTACTGTTTTAAGTCCATTCCGTCCACATGCTCCATCACTATATAATGTAAATCATTTTCTTCACCAACGTCGTACACACTAACAATATTAGGGTGAACTAAACTCGTTGCCGATTGAGCTTCTCGTTGGAATCGACGAATAAGGTTGCTCTCATCTGCTAAATCAATGCGTAAAATCTTCACTGCAACGTCTCTATCAAGAATAATATCATGCGCCAGATACACATTGGCCATTCCGCCGCCGCCTATTGCATGTAAAATCTTATATCGATCACTTAATCGCTTACCAATCATCATGAAGCGTCCCTCCCTTTCTGCGTCAGATCTCGTTCGACTAACAGCACGGTAATATTATCTTCTCCCCCATACGAATTCGCTTTTGTAATAAATACATCTGCTTTTTCGGAAAGAGTACGTTTACTTTTTAAAATTTCTTCCATTTCTACTTCAGGAACCATATTCGTTAACCCATCGGAACAAAGCAGTAACGTGTCGCTCGTTTGAAAAGGTACGACAAACGTATCGACTTCTACTTTTCCTTCTACGCCAAGTGCACGTAAAAGGATATTTTTCCGTGGATGATTCATGGCATCTTCTTTGCTAATTTCACCTGTTCTAAGAAGTTCATGTACGAGCGAATGGTCTTCGGTTAGTTGGCGTAGTACGTTATTTTGAAGTAAATAACCACGGCTATCACCAACATTGGCGATAACGACTTGTGACTGTGCCATAATTGCGGCTACAAGTGTTGTCCCCATACCATTCAAATCCATTTCACTTTCCGCATAAAGGACAATTTGTTTGTTGACTTCTTGAATTGTTTTTTGAAGCCACGTTTCAATTTCTTCTGCGGTCAAAAGTGCGGTCGTTTCTTTCCATGCGTCGCTTAGTAAACGAACAGCCATTTCGCTCGCCACGTCTCCTGCGCGGTGACCACCCATGCCGTCTGCAACAATGACAATTGGTTGGTTGTCTTTATTTTCAAAGACGCCACCATTGTCTTCATTATGATGTCTTATTCTGCCTCTATCTGTTCTAAATTCTGCATGCATTTAAAAGCACCTCACTAATTTTTCAGGACTTCACTTTTCTAAGGCTAGAAACGAAGAAACCATCGCTTCCAATATCTGTCGGTAAAAGTTGAATATAATCGTCCTTCTTGATTTGCGCCAATTTTTCAGGAAGTACAACAGGTTCTATCTTGAATTCCGGATGTTTCTCTAGGAAAGCACGAAGAACTGTTTCGTTTTCTTCCTTATCAATGGTACATGTACTATAAACTAATATACCATTTTCTTTCACCAATTGGCTAACATCATCTAAAATTGCTAATTGAATTTCTGCTAATTTATGAATATCTTTTTCGGTTTTCGCGTACTTAATATCTGGTTTTCTGCGCAAAACGCCAAATCCGGAGCACGGAGCATCGACTAAAATTCGGTCAAAAGTTGCTGGTTCAAACATCGTACTCGCAGTTCTTGCATCTAAATGGGCGGTACGAATATTGAGCAGCTGCAATCGTTTTGCGGCTTGATCAATCAGTTTCGTTTTCTTTTCATGGATATCAAGTGCATGAACCATTCCTGTGCCGTGCATTTTTTCTGCGATATGGGTCGTTTTCCCACCCGGAGCCGCACAAGCATCTAATACGGTTAAATTGTCTTCCAGTTGAAGCGCATAAGCCGCGAGCATCGAGCTTTCGTCTTGGATGCTACATTTGCCGTCTTTGTATGCTTTTGTTTCTGCTACGGAACCTTTTTCAACGAGTAATGCTTCGTCGATAAATTCATTGCGCGTCACGCTGATTCCTTGGTCGTTTAGTTCTTTGATTAATTGTTCAGTCGGAATTTCTGTTTGGTTCACGCGAATACTTTGGTGTGGCGCCACTAGAAATGCTAGGCCGATTTCACGCAATTTTTCGAGACCGTATTGCTCCGCCCATCTTTTCGCTAACCATTCTGGCAAGCTTGTTTCAATGGCAATTTTTTGAACAGGGTCTTTAATTGCCTCCATGCTTGGAACGCCTTTACGGATAATATTCCGCAGCACGCCATTGACGAATTTCGTTACACCTTGGTGCCCTAAGTCTTTTGCGATATCCCCTGCTTCATTTAAAATCGCATGTTCAGGAACTTTATCTAAAAAAGTTAATTGGTAAACGGACATTCTTAGTAAATTTTTCACCCAGTTATCTGGTTCTTTATTTAAAAACGGGGCTAAGTAGTAATCGAGTGTGATTTTACGCTGGGTTGTTCCGTATACTAATTCCGTCAAAAGCCCTTTATCAAGTGGGTTTAACTTTTGTTTTTTTAGTGCATCATTAATTAATAAATGACTGTATGATTGATTGTTTTCGATTTTAATGATGAGTTCGAGTGCAATTGCACGAACTGTTTTTTGTTTTTTCATTTATTCACCAAACCTTGTCGTCTTGCTTAGATTTCTGCCAGCACCGGACATGAAAGCATGGATATCCATCTTCGGTTTTCCTGCTGGTTGGATTACTGTTGGTACGATAAGTGTGCCGTCACCAGTGATGATTTTCAGTGTGGCTTTATCGGTTAAAATCGCGCCGGGTTCGCCGGGCATTGTTGTCTCTTCGTATGTCGCTTCCCAGATTTTAAACGGTTTTTCTTCGAGGGTTGTATAAGCAACTGGCCAAGGAGATAGTCCGCGAATTTGATTAAAAATCGTCCGGCCTGGTTTTGTCCAATCGATTTTTTCTTGTTCTCTGGAAATGTTGCGCGCGAACGTTACTTTTTCTGGGTCTTGTGGAATAGCGGTAATTTTTCCTGCTAAAAAGTCTGGCAGTGTGTCCATTAATAATTCCGCGCCTAGTTCACTCAATTTATCGAACATCGTGCCGGTATTGTCTTCCTCTGTAATTGGAATTTTGCGTTGGCTAATCATATCCCCAGCATCCAATTTTTCTACCATGTACATAATCGTAACGCCTGTTTCTGTTTTTCCGTCAAGTAGCGCATAGTGAACAGGAGCACCACCGCGATATTCTGGCAAAAGGGACGCGTGGACATTGATTGCGCCGTGCTTTGGTGATTCAAGTAAACTATTTGGCAAAATTTGGCCGTATGCTGCTGTTACAAGCAAGTCTGCTTCAAGCCCAATAAGTTCTTCCAGTTCACTTGAGGTGCGTAATTTTTCTGGTTGATAGACTGGGATATTTAATTCTAAAGCAGCTTTTTTGACAGGCGGTGGTGTTAATACTCGTTTGCGCCCCACTGGTCGGTCTGGTTGGGTAACCACTGCAATAACATCATACGCGCCGGCTAATTGTTCTAAAACTGGGACGGAAAATGCTGGTGTTCCCATAAAAATAATTTTTGTCATTGGTTTGCTCCTTTTACATTAATACGTAAGGTTGTACGTCAATCGTGATGGTTAGACCTTTTTGTTGGTCTTTTTGATAATGGGTGATTAAGGTTTTTAGTTCTTTTTTTAAGTTTGGTTCGATTTTATATTTGATGATGCACTGGTAGCGATATTTGTTTTTGATCCGGGTGATAGTGCTTGGTACAGGGCCAAGAATGACGGCATCTGGACCTAACTTCCCGCGTAAAAATTGGGCCATTTCTTGAATGGTGCGAATGGCTTTCATTTCGTTTTCATCGCTAACATTAATCATCGTTAAGTAATAAAATGGTGGATAAGAGCCCATTTTTCGTAGTTGCATTTCGTGATTATAAAAGCCGATAAAATCATGTTTTTTGGCGAATTCGATGCTGTAATGTTCTGGGTTGTAGCTTTGCACGACTACTTCGCCGGTCCGTTCGTGGCGCCCTGCCCGTCCGCTTACTTGTGTGAGTAATTGGAAAGTGCGTTCTGAGGCGCGGAAGTCTGGTAGATGGAGCATCGTGTCGGCATTCAATACGCCTACTAGGGTAATATCTGGAAAATCTAGTCCTTTGGCAATCATTTGTGTTCCGAGCAAAATATCGGCTTCGTGATTGCGAAAGCTTTTGAGTAATTTTTCATGGGCGCCTTTTGTTCGAGTTGTATCTACGTCCATTCGAATTACACGCGCCTCCGGAATTAATTTTGTTAGACTTTCTTCTACTTTTTGGGTACCTGTTCCAAAATAGCGAATATGTTCGCCTTCGCAGCTTGGACATTTTTGCGGGACACGTTCTTCATGGCCGCAGTAATGGCATTTCATTTGGTTGCTCGATTGATGATAAGTGAGCGAAATATCACAGTTCGGACATTCCACGACATAGCCGCAATCCCGGCACATCACAAAGGAAGAATAACCGCGGCGATTCAGCATTAAAACGGTTTGTTCTTTTTTGGCGATTCGATCTTTGATTTTTTCTAATAGCTCGGTCGAAAATTCGGTGCGGTTTTCTTTGCGTAGTTCTTCGCGCATATCCACGACATTCACTTCCGGCATCGCCCGATCATTGACCCGACTAGGCAACTCAATTAATGTGTAAACGCCCTTTTTCGCCCTAGCAAAAGACTCGAGTGACGGGGTGGCGCTTCCGAGAACAACCGGACATTGGTATTTTGACGCGCGCCAAATCGCTACATCTCTTGCATGATAGCGCGGATTATCTTCTTGTTTATAACTGGCTTCGTGTTCTTCGTCGATAATAATAATGCCGAGATTCTCAAATGGAGCAAATACGGCAGAACGAGCACCTACAACCACACGCGCTTCTTTTCGTTCGATTTTGCGCCATTCGTCGTATTTTTCTCCTGAAGAAAGTGCGCTGTGTAATACCGCCACTTCACTTCCAAAACGGCTTTTGAAACGTTCGACCATTTGTGGCGTTAAAGAAATTTCGGGTACTAAAACGATTGCTTCTTTGCCTTCTTTAAGTTTAGCTTCGATTGTTTGTAAGTATATTTCGGTTTTCCCACTTCCAGTAACCCCATGAATTAAGAAAGTTTCTTGTTGCTTTGCTGCGCTTATTTTCTCGCAAGCGGTTTGTTGGTCTGGCAGTAACTTGAGTGATTCACTTTTTTCAAATTGGTGGTTTTCATATGGGTCGCGCGAAATGATTTTTTCTTGGATAGCGAGCAAGCCTAGGTCTACTAGTTTTTTTATCGTAGTATCGGTTGTTTCGGCTTGTTTTTTCAGTTCGACTGCGGTAATTTCTGGACCTTCGAAAGCTTGAAAAAAGGCAAGTACGCGTGATTGCGCTTTGGCATTTTTGGGCATATCTTCTATTATTTCAGCTAATTGATGTGGCGCTTTGAGACAGCTTACGACACGAACTTTTTTGTTAGTAATTTTATTTTTTACTTGGTAGACAACTTCCACGCTACCTTCTCGCACCCATTTGCCAATTTGTTTGAGCAAACCGCGTGCTTCGGCTACTTTCCAGTCAAGCGTTTCATAACCTTCAAAAAGCTGTTCTAATTCTTTGTTTTCTTCGTCTAACCGCAAAAAGTATTTTTCATATTTCGCCCGTAGTGCAGCTGGCAACATAGCTTGGTAAGCAGACACACGAAAACTCAGTGTATCCTCTGCCAACCAGTCGCCTAGTTCCATCAATTCCTCATTTAAAACTGGCGTCAAATCCATCACGCCATCAATACCTTTTAATTTCGGATTTTCTTCTGTTTCACCAAGAGCGACAACAAATCCTTGTATTTTACGATTTCCAAACGGAACACTCACTCGCATGCCAGGGCGAATAAGTTCTTCTAAATCTTCTGGAATAAAATAATCAAATGGACGGTCCACTTGCATAGCAGGCACGTCCACAATCACTTTCGCAATTTTAATCATTCGTTCACTTCCTTAAAAAGTTAGCGGCTTCTTCGATGATATGTTCAGCAACTTCTTTTTTGTCTAGTATCGGTAACGCTTTGCTAGAACCATCTTTCCGGTAAAAGGTCACGATGTTCGTATCACCAGAAAAACCTGCACCCGCTTCGCTAATATTGTTTGCGACAATCATATCGGCGTTTTTCGATGTTAGTTTTTTGAGGGCATTTGCTTCTAAATTTTCGGTTTCAGCGGCAAAGCCAATCACGACTTGCTCGGCTGTTTTATGTTGACCGATTTCGAGTAAGATGTCTTTTGTTCGTTTCATTTCAATCGTAAAATCGCCTGGTTGTTTTTTAATTTTTTGGTCTGAAACTTGCGCTGGCGTGTAATCCGCTACAGCAGCCGTCATCACAAAAATATCCTGCGCGACTTTACGTTCATTCACAGCTTGATACATTTCTTCTGCGGATTCAACATAAATTGCTTCTACGCCAGGCGGGACAGGAAGTGCTTTGCTTGTCGTAACGAGTGTCACCTTTGCGCCGTGACGAACGGCAGATTCTGCAATGCTAAAGCCCATTTTGCCTGTGGAATGGTTGGTGAAATAGCGTACTGGATCCAGTTTTTCGCGAGTCGCACCAGCTGTTACTAGTACACTTTTGTCGCGTAATAAGTCTTTATCTTCTTGAAAAAATTCAGCAATGCGGAGAACGATTTTTTCTGGTTCTTCGAGACGACCGCGGCCAACGTAGCCACACGCCAAGTAACCTTCTTCTGGCTCGATAAAACGAACTCCATCCGCGTATAGTTGGTTAATATTGCGAATAACTGCTGGATGCTGGATCATATGGACATTCATTGCAGGTGCTACCCAAACTGGTGCTTCTGTTGCAAGAAGCGTTGTTGTTACCATATCGTCCGCGATGCCATTAGCCATTTTGCCAATTACGTTGGCGGTTGCTGGTGCGACAATAACTAAATCAGCCCAGTCGGCTAAATTGATATGTGCGACTACGCTAGATTTTTTTTCATCAAATGTATCGGTATATACGTCATTTTTGGATAATACTTGAAACGACAGCGGCGGAACAAATTCCTGTGCGTGCTCGGTCATCATGACTTTGACGTTTGCGCCGGCTTGCGTTAATTTGCTTGTAAGTGCGACTGCTTTATAAACAGCAATGCCACCAGACACTGCGAGTAAGATATTTTTTCCTTGCATCGATAAGTCACCTCATTTTAATATAAAAAATCATTACTTCCATTATACCTTAAATTAAGGCAGGACAAAACCATGAAGAAACGACATTTCCGCTTATTTTTATGATGCGTCTAACTAACAAAAAAGCCCCGCAAGAAAGCGGAGCAGTTTGGCTTATTTTTCGTCGTTTTGTAAAACTAATTTTCCAGCGTGAATTTCTTCTAACGCTTTACCAACAAATTTGTCGGATTGGTAGCTTGGCAATACGCCTTTATCATTTTCTAATTGCATGTAGCGTGCGCGTTTGGCAGCCACTGTAACTAGTGAGTATTTTGAGTCGATTTTTAACAATAAATTATCAATTGATGGATATAACATCATTGTAATCCCTCCAACATTTTTTTGTAGCGATGAATTACTCGCTCAGTTTTTAAGTGTTCTGTTTCGACGATGCCTTTGATTTTTTGTACGGCGTTTGATACGACATCATTCACCACAGCATAATCATAAGACGCCATCATTTCGATTTCTTTTTTGGCTGTTTCCATGCGTTCCTCAACAACTTCCATTGACTCTGTGCCGCGACCGATAATCCGGTTTTTCAGTTCGGATAAATCTGGTGGCGTTAAGAAAATGAAAATTCCTTCTGGCATCGCTTTTCGAACTTGCATTGCTCCTTGCACTTCAATTTCGAGAAAAATGTCCACTCCCGCGGCGAGTTTTTCCTCGACATATTCAAGCGGAGTGCCGTAATAGTTACCGACGTACTCTGCATATTCTAACATTTTTCCGTCTTTGATAGCTTGTTCAAAAACTTCTCGCGACCGAAAATAATAATCGACCCCGTCTTGTTCGCCTTCACGAGGAAGACGCGTTGTCATGGAAATAGAATAATCAAAACTTGTTTCTGGATCTTTAAAAACAGCTTCCCGAACAGTTCCTTTACCTACTCCAGATGGACCTGAAAGTACGATTAACAGTCCTCTTTCTGTCATCTTTTCCCCTCCTGCATATCATTCCACATTTTGCACTTGTTCTCGAATTTTTTCAAGCGTCGTTTTCATTTCAACCACTTGTTCCGTGATTTTTAGCGAACTAGCTTTGGAGCCAATCGTGTTGACTTCGCGGTTCATCTCTTGAATCAGAAAATCCAGCTTCCGGCCAATTGGTTCTTCGAGTAAAATAATACCATAAAATTGCTTTAAATGACTCTTTGTTCGTTCGACTTCTTCGTTAATATCTGCCTTTTCGAGCAGCATTGCGACTTCGGTAAGAACGATACTAGGATCAAATTGGTCGCCTACAACGTTTTGTAAACGCGTTTCGATTCTGTCTTGATAGTGTTTTTCTGTGTTTGGAATTTCGGCTTGAATGATTTCCAAGCTATTTTCGAGTGCAGTAAGATGTTGTTTGAAGTAAAGCAGTAATTCTGCGCCTTCCATCCTTCTCATCTCGTCCAAACGCTCGGTTGCGCGGGCAAGTGTGTCTAAAACCAATTGTTCTAATTCGCTACTTGCTTCTACTTCTTCCTCAATAGAAAGATACGCTTGTTCTTGAAGTAAATCGGTCATCGTTGGTAATGCTTGTAATTCATATCTAGCGCTTGCTTGTTTGATAAAACGGTAATAGCTGTCTGCGAGGTCCCAATCAATATGTAGTGCACGTTTTGAAATTTGCTCTCCTGTGATGGAAAAGAAACATTCAATTCTACCACGTTTGATTTGCTTACTTACGGTCTTTTTTAATTTTCCTTCTAAATAAGCGAGCTGCTTTGGCATCCGAAAAAGGAATTCGGAGTAACGGTGGTTGACTGCTTTTAATTCAATGGTTACTTTGAACGCGTCCAGTTCTTTCGTAGCACGCCCAAATCCCGTCATGCTTTTCACCATTCGGCAAGACACCTTTCATAACTTAAAGTTTCCTCTAAGATTACTTGAAATTTGTTCTGACTTCTTATTATACCAAAGCTACTCCTTGCATACAATACATTTTCAGAATGTATGTTAAAATAGAAAGTAACTAACTCACAAAGGAATGAATAACTAATGGCGTTTGATGCAATGTTTTTAAAATCCATGACCGAAGAACTTGCCGAACATGGTGAAAGTGGCCGCATTATGAAAATCCACCAACCGTTTTCGCATGAACTTGTTTTATATATTCGAAAAAACCGTGAAAATAAACGTCTACTTATCTCCTCGCATCCTAGCTATGCGCGCATTCAGTGGACGGATGATATTCCTGAAAATCCGGCAACTCCGCCAATGTTCTGTATGTTGCTCCGGAAATATTTAGAAGGCGCTATTATTGAGTCGATTACGCAGCTTCCTAATGAGCGGATTTTACAATTTAGTATTCGCGGTAAAGATGATATTGGCGAAAATCGCTTTTGTGATTTATTCGTGGAAATTATGGGTCGTCATAGTAATATCACTTTGGTCGACCGTGCGAAAAATGTGATTGTTGATTGCATTAAACACGTTTCTCCAGCGCAAAATAGTTACCGGACACTTTTGCCGGGAGCGACGTATGTTTTACCACCAGCGACGGATAAATTGAACCCATTCGAGGTTACCGCGGAGCAAATTCTGGATAGACTGGATTTTCCAGCAGGTCGAATGGATAAACAACTCGTACAAAATTTTGCGGGATTTAGCCCCTTGCTTGCTCGGGAAATTGTGTTTCGCGCTGGAAACTTAACGGCAGATTCGTTTGTTGCTGCCTTTTTCGAAGTGATTGGACTTGTGAATGACCATCTAGGAAGTGCAGCTGTTCCAAATGAATGGCGCATCCAAAATAAAGAGGATTACTATTTCTTCCCGCTCCGTCATGTTGATGCAGAGACAACGGAATTCGCTAATTTGAGCACACTTTTAGACCATTTTTACATTGGCAAAGCGCGCCGGGATCGTGTTCATCAATTCGCGCATGATCTGGAAAAACTATTATCCAATGAACTGGCTCGTAGCAGACTGAAAATCGAAAAACTCGAAAACACCCTACTCGAAACGGAAAAAGCAGATGTCTACCGTATTCAAGGTGAACTGCTTACTGCCAACTTGCATTTAATGGAGCGAGGTATGGAAGAAATCACCGTAGAAAATTTTTATGATGATATGAAAAAAATGACGATTCCGCTCGATACGCGAAAAACTCCATCCGCCAATGCGCAAAGTTACTTTAGCCGTTACCAAAAATTGCGTAATGCAGTCGAAGTGGTGAAAGAGCAAATCGCACTGACGAAAGAAGAAATCACTTATTTAGAGTCAGTCGAATCCCAACTAGAAACGTCCGGCCCACAAGACGTGGAAGAAATCCGCCAAGAACTCGCTGAACAAGGTTACCTGCGTTATAAACAGAAAAAAGGCAGTCGGAAAAAAGCTACTTTGCCCGCACCGGAAAAATACACTTCTTCGACTGGCTTAACGATTTTAGTCGGAAAAAATAATAAACAAAATGATTATTTAACAAATAAATTAGCTCGCAACAATGAGTATTGGTTCCACGTGAAAGATTTGCCCGGTTCGCATGTAGTGATTCAATCAAGCAGTCCCGATGACACGTCGATTACAGAAGCTGCGATGATTGCCGCCTACTACTCGAAAGCCCGCCTTTCAGCAACCGTTCCAGTCGATGGTACACTCGTAAAACACGTGAAAAAACCAAATGGCGCCAAGCCTGGTTATGTCATTTACGATAACCAAACAACTTATTTTGTTACACCAGATGAAAAGCTTGTGTTAGCTTTAAAAAATTAACGGTTCCTTTTTGGAGCCGTTTTTTCTTTCTATTTTTAGGGTAGATGTTAACTGACTTTACTTTTTAATTGGAAGGATGATAAACGAATGAAAATTTTATTAATCGGTGCTTCTGGTACGCTTGGTTCTGCGGTGAAAGACCGTTTGGAGAAAAAGGCGGATGTGATAACAGCAGGCAGACATAGTGGCGATGTGACGGTGGATATTACGAGTATCGATAGTATTAAAAAAATGTACGCCCAAGTTGGCAAAGTCGATGCGATTGTTTCGGCAACAGGCAGTGCCACTTTTTCACCTTTAACGGAATTAACGCCTGAGAAAAATGCGGTGACAATTAGCAGTAAATTAGGCGGTCAAATTAATCTCGTTTTACTCGGTATTGATTCATTGAACGATCATGGCAGTTTCACACTTACTACCGGGATTATGATGGAAGATCCAATCGTCCAAGGGGCTTCTGCTGCAATGGCAAATGGCGCGGTCACTGCTTTTGCTAAATCTGCTGCGATTGAAATGCCGCGCGGAATTCGGATTAATACAGTAAGTCCGAATGTTTTAGAAGAATCTTGGGATAATTTAGAGCCTTTTTTCCAAGGGTTCCTACCAGTTCCAGCTGCAAAAGTCGCTCGTGCGTTTGAAAAAAGTGTTTTTGGCGCCCAAACTGGACAAAGTTATCAAGTATATTAATAGAAAAAGAAGCTCGCCTTTAGGATAGGCGAGCTTCTTCTTATTTACCCCAATTTTCCGGGTTCTTTTTCCATTCTTTTAATGTTGCCATATCTTCAGCAGTCACGTAATTTTCATTTAAAGCTACTTCAATTAGCTCGTCGTAGTTTGTTAATGTCACTAGTTTTGTGTCAGCTTCTTCTAGCAATTTTTTCCCTTTATCTAATCCATATGTAAAAATGGCCGCGATGCCAACTACTTCTGCTCCCGCTTCTTCGAGTGCTTCCACTGCTTTAAGTGAACTTCCGCCGGTCGAAATCAAGTCTTCAATCACGACGACTTTTTGACCTTTCGCGATTGGACCTTCGATTTGGTTCCCTTTACCGTGTTCTTTTGCTTTTGAACGCACGTAGACCATTGGTAAATCTAGCAAATCGCTCACCCATGCGGCATGTGGGATTCCAGCAGTTGCGGTACCTGCAACGACATCCACTTCGCCAAATGTTTGCTTAATTTTTTCAGCTAATGATTGAGCGATGAACTGACGAACTTTTGGAAAGCCTAATGTTAGGCGATTGTCACAGTAAATGGGCGATTTGATTCCGGATGCCCATGTAAATGGTTCATTTGGTTTTAAAAATACCGCCTTGATTGCTAATAATTGTTCGGCTACTTGTTTTTCGATGCTCATGCATTCCACTCCTTTAAAACTTGATTATAAGCTGCTACTGGGTCATTTGCGCGAGTGATGGAACGACCGACAACAATGTTCGACGAGCCAATCAAACGTGCTTTTTCTGGTGTTACGACGCGGATTTGATCGTCGGCTGCGTCACTTGCTAGGCGAATACCTGGTGTTACGCGTAAAAAATCAGTGCCATTTTGTTGTTTGATGGCTTCTGCTTCTAGTGCGGAACAAACCACACCATCTAGCCCGGCTTGTTTTGTTAAATCACTATAATGTAGCACAGACTCAAGCAGACTCGTGTTGATTAATTGCTCCGTTTGCATATCCGCCTCACTTGTACTTGTCAGTTGCGTTACCGCGATAATTGTCGGACGTTTGCCGCTCGCGGAACCTATTTCAAGACCTTCTAGAGCTGCTTCCATCATGTTCTTCCCGCCTGCTGCATGTACATTGACCATATCAACGCCTAATTTTGCTAAGCCAATCATCGCGCTTTTGACTGTGTTTGGGATATCGTGAAGTTTTAAATCTAGGAAAATTTGATGATTTTGTTGTTTTATTTTTTCAACGATGACTGGACCGTTGCTATAAAAAAGTTCCATGCCTACTTTCACGGATAATGTTTCTCCGGAAAATTGGGCTAGAAAGCTCTCTACTTCTTCATAAGTTTGGAAATCTAGCGCGATAATAGGTTTATTCATTGAGTTGCTCGCTCCTTTTTCAGTTCTTGTAGGGAAGAAATGCCGAGTTCATCCATTCGTTTTGGTAGTTCGGTAATTAATTTTGGGCAGATAAATGGATCGGTAAAGTTCATTGTACCTACTGCGACTGCATCTGCTCCGGCGATTAAAAATTCTAGCACGTCGTCCACTGTTTGCACGCCGCCCATTCCGATAATTGGGATATTACTTACGGCGCGGACTTGGTGAATCATCCGGATTGCGACTGGTTTAATCGCGGGGCCAGAAAGTCCACCGGTGCCATTTGCGATAACTGGTTTTCGTGTTTTTAAATCAATACGCATACCGAGTAATGTGTTAATCATCGTCAGACCATCTGCTCCAGCTGCTTCGATTGCTTGCGCGATGGAAACTATATCCGCTACATTCGGTGATAATTTCACATAAACTGGTACACTCGCGACATTTTTCACGGCTTTAGTTAAACGGTGCGCTACTTCTGGGTCTGTTCCAAATGCGATACCGCCGTGCTTCACATTCGGGCAGGAAATATTGAGTTCGATCGCTTTCACTGCCTTGGATTCACCGATTCGGGCGCAAACTTGGACATAGTCGTCCTCGGTTGCACCAGCCACATTGGCGATAATCGGTGTTTCGAATTGTTCTAAAAATGGAAGTTCATGGGCCAAAACATGTTCCAACCCCGGATTTTGTAGCCCGATGGCATTAAGCATCCCGCTCGCGGTTTCTGCTACTCGCGGGGTCGGATTTCCAAGTCGAGGTTCGGGGGTTACCGCTTTTGCCATAATCGCGCCAAGTTCATTTAAATCATAGTATTTGCTATATTCTTGTCCGAAGCCAAAACATCCTGATGCTGGCATAATTGGGTTTTTAAGCGACAATCCGGGAATTTCTACAGCTAATCTATTCATAAACTCACCTCATCCGCACGAAATACTGGTCCATCTTCGCACACTTTAAATTGCTTGTTCGCGTCATCCGCTTTTGGACAAACACAGGCATAGCAAGCTCCGATACCACAAGCCATTCGTTCTTCTAAAGAAAGATACGTTTTCGTTTCTGGAAAACTAGCTTTCACTGCTTGGAGCATCGCTTTTGGCCCACAACTGTATATGACATCCGGTTCTTCTGGAAAATTTTTCGTAATATCTGTAACGAAACCTTGTGTTCCAAGCGTGCCATCCACCGTCGCAATATGCACTGTGCCATACGCCGCCATTTCTGTTGCATAAAAACTATCTTTTGCAGATTGGAACCCATTTACAAACGTGACTTGTACGCCTTTTTCAGCTAACTCTTTACCGAGCTGATACATCGGAGGGACACCGATTCCGCCCCCGATTAAAAGTGCGGTTTTCGGCGCGGGAGTTGCAGCGATATCGAACCCTTTTCCAAGCGGACCTAACACATCAATCGTATCCCCTTCCACAAGCGCGCTAAAATCTTTCGTCCCATCTCCTTCAACCCGGTAAAGCAGAATGCAGCTTTTCGTCCGTTTATCATAAGAACAAATACTGATTGGTCGTCTCATGAGCAAATCAGAGCGGCTCGGTTTCAGCATTAAAAACTGACCCGGCGACATATCTGCCACACATTCCCCGGTTAAAATTAGTTCGTATACTTTATCGGCAATTTCGGTTTGCTGAATGACTTTCATTTCCGTCTGTAACACGGTTCCACCCCGTTTCTTCTATTTATACACGTGCTTTCGGTTGCTTCACTTCACTGGCATTCATCGATTCTAGTTCAAATGAGCGCGATTCAAGTACACGCAAGATTGCTTCTGCTGTATCAAGCGATGTACAAACCGGAATGCCATTTTCGACAGATTCGCGGCGAATTTGGAAGCCATCTCGTTCTGGGCGTTTGCCAGTTGTTAAGGTATTTACTACGAGCGTTACTTGGCCGTTTCGAATATAGTCAATTAGCGTTTCTTGATTTTCCCCAATTTTTTTCACTTGCGAAACTGGAATTCCGGCTTCTTCTAGTGTGCTCGCTGTTCCTTTTGTCGCCATGATAGTGAAGCCAATGCGGTTAAATCTCGCAGCTAACTCGACAGCCTCTTCTTTATCGCGGTCAGCTACTGTTAGGAGTACTGTTCCGTAATCATGCATCGTTGTTCCGCTAGCTACAAATCCTTTATAAAGTGCTTTTTCTAAGGTAATGTCTTTCCCCATAACTTCTCCGGTTGATTTCATTTCAGGTCCAAGCGATGTATCGACACTACGCAATTTCGCGAAAGAGAATACCGGCACTTTAACAAAAATTTCTTGTTTTTCTGGTGCAAGTCCTGGCGTGTAACCAAGGTCGATTAAGTTCTCGCCTAGAATCACTCTTGTCGCCACATTCGCCATCGGAATTTCAGTAATTTTACTTAAAAATGGCGCTGTCCGGCTGGAACGCGGATTTACTTCGATAACGAAAACTTCTTCGCCGTCCACGACATATTGGATATTCAGCATGCCGATGATATTTAAGCCAGTCGCCAGCCTAGTCGTATAATCGACAATCGTATTTTTCACTTGAATGCTTAGACGTTGGGCTGGATACACAGCAATTGAGTCACCGGAATGGACGCCGGCACGTTCGATGTGTTCCATGATTCCCGGAATTAAGACGTTTTCACCATCACTGATTGCGTCCACTTCTACTTCTTGCCCACTCACATAACGGTCTACTAAAACTGGGTGTTTCGGATTTACTTTTACGGCGTTGGTCATATAATGTTTCAATGCTTCTTCTGATTCCACGATTTCCATTGCCCGGCCGCCAAGCACATAGGATGGACGCACGAGGACAGGATAGCCGATAGCTGTTGCTACTTTGATTGCTTCCTCTACCGAAGTAGCTGTTTTCCCAGCTGGTTGCGGGATTTCTAGAATTTCTAGCGCTTTTTCAAAGGCATCCCGGTTTTCCGCGCGGTCGGTATCTTCTAGGCTCGTACCAAGAATTTTCACGCCGCGTTTTGCCAAACCATCCGCTAAGTTAATTGCTGTTTGCCCGCCAAATTGTACAACAACCCCAAGTGGCTGCTCGATTTCAATCACGTGCATGACATCTTCTAGCGTCAATGGTTCAAAGTACAGCTTATCCGAAATACTAAAGTCGGTAGAAACGGTTTCTGGATTATTATTGATGATAATCGCTTCATAACCTGCTTGTTGAATAGCCCATACCGAGTGCACGGTCGCATAGTCGAATTCTACCCCTTGCCCAATCCGAATCGGACCAGATCCAAGCACAATCACGCTTTCTTTCGCTGATCGTGTCGACTCATTTTCCTCTTCATATGTGCTATAGAAATATGGCGTAGTTGATTCAAATTCAGCTGCACACGTATCGACCATTTTGTAAACTGGGAAAAGATTTTGTGCTTTTCGTAAGTCGTAAATGGCTTGTTCGTCGATATTCCAGCATGCTGCAAGGAAAGCGTCGGAAAATCCGGCCCGTTTTGCTTCTGCTAAAATGTCTTGATTTTGCGGGTTTTCTTTAACACGATTTTCAAGTTCGATCGTTTTGCTAAGTTTATATAAGAAGAATAAATCTATTTTTGTTTTCGCGTGTAGTTGTTCGATTGTTTGACCTCGGCGCAAGGCTGCTGCTAAGAAGAATAAGCGATCATCTTCCGGGAAGCAAATTTTGCGTTCTAATGTTTCTTCGTTGGCGTTTTCTGCTTCTTCGAGTAAAAGATGATCCGCGCCGACTTCTAGTGAGCGCACTGCTTTTAGAAGCGCTTCTTCCCATGAACGACCGATTGCCATGACTTCACCGGTTGCTTTCATTTGTGTTCCAAGACGGCGATCTGCTTGTTCGAATTTGTCGAAAGCAAAGCGCGGAATTTTCGCAACCACATAATCTAGCGTTGGTTCAAAATGGGCATAAGTCGTTCCAGTTACTGGGTTTCTAACTTCATCTAGCGTTAAACCAACTGCGATTTTTGCTGCTAGTTTGGCAATCGGATAGCCGGTTGCTTTAGAAGCTAGCGCCGAAGAACGGCTTACACGCGGATTTACTTCGATAACATAGTAATTATAGCTATCCGGATCAAGTGCCAGCTGAACGTTACAGCCACCTTCGATTTCAAGCGCGCGGATAATTTTCAGCGATACATCTCGCAATAATTGATATTCGCGGTCGGACAGCGTTTGGCTCGGCGCAACAACGATGGAATCTCCTGTATGTATACCAACTGGGTCAATATTTTCCATGTTACAAACGACCATCGCGTTATTATTCGCGTCACGCATTACTTCATATTCGACTTCTTTAAAACCAGCAATACTTTTTTCTAGCAAACATTGCGTTACCGGACTAAGTTTTAAACCACTCGTCACTGTTTCGATTAAATCTTGTTCATTATGGCAAATCCCGCCACCAGAGCCACCAAGCGTATAAGCCGGGCGAACAATTACTGGATAACCGATACGTTCGACAAAAGTATAGGCTTCGTCCAAATTATGGATAATGTCGCTTTCTGGCACTGGCTCACCTAATTCATTCATCAAATCCCGGAAAGCTTCGCGGTCTTCCGCTTTTTTAATCGCCGTTAAATCCGTTCCAAGCACTTCCACGTTACATTCATCCAAAATCCCCGCCGCAGAAAGTTCCATCGCCATATTCAACCCCGTTTGTCCCCCAAGCGTTGGTAAAATGGCATCCGGGCGCTCTTTGCGAATGATGCGCGATACAAAATCAAGTGTAATTGGCTCAATGTAAACTTTATCCGCCATTTCCGCATCTGTCATAATTGTCGCTGGATTCGAGTTCACTAGGACAACCCGATACCCTTCTTCCTTCAAACTAAGACAGGCTTGCGTTCCAGCGTAATCAAACTCCGCTGCTTGTCCAATAACAATCGGGCCTGAGCCGATTACAAGAATTGTTTTTATATCGTCACGTTTAGGCATGTAGTTCACCCTCCTCTTTCCCATTCATCATTTCCATAAATTCATCAAATAAGTAGTTCACATCGCTCGGTCCCGGATTTGCTTCTGGATGATATTGTACTGTATATGCTTGGAATTCTTTATGAGCTAGCCCTTCCACCGTTTCATCATTTAATTCAATATGCGTTACTTTTAAATCTGTGCCAATAAGCGAATCTTTTTCTACCGCGTAGCCATGGTTTTGTGCTGTAAAATCGACACGGCCCGTTGCCAGCTCTTTCACCGGATGATTCGCACCACGATGGCCAAATTTCAGTTTAAAAGTATCCGCGCCGTTCGCAAGCGCAAACAGTTGGTGCCCTAAACAAATACCGAATAGCGGCAGTTTGCCTTGAATACCGCGAATCATTTCTAACGCCTCTGGAACGTCTTTCGGGTCCCCAGGTCCATTCGATAACATTACGCCGTCCGGGTGCATCGCTATAATTTCTTCCGCAGTCGTATTGTAAGGAACAACCGTCACATAGCAGTTCCGTTTATTCAGTTCCCGTAAAATCGAGCTTTTTACACCATAATCCACTAGCACCACTCGTTTACCATCTCCCGGGCTTGCAAATGCTTTAGCCGAGGAAACCTCATGTACTTGGTCAACCGGCAAGCGAACCGAGCGCAAATGATGAAGCAATTCTTCTTTATTTGCCGTTTCTGCTGCCAAAATCCCTTTTAACGTGCCTTCTTTACGGATTAATTTTGTTAATTTTCGTGTATCAATACCCGCAATTCCCGGAATCCCTTTTTCTTTTAAAAATTCATTCAATGTCATTTGGTTGCGCCAGTTGGAAGGATATTCTGCGGCTTCACGTACTACAACCCCTTTGACAGCTGGATTAATCGATTCAAAATCGTCACGATTCACGCCGTAATTGCCAACAAGCGGATACGTAAAAGTGATAATTTGGCCGTAGTAAGAAGGATCTGTGATTGTTTCTTGGTAGCCCGTCATTCCCGTATTGAACACTACTTCGCCGATAGTTTCTTTTTCACTACCAATCGCATCCCCGATAAAATAATTACCATCTTCTAGCATTAAAATTCGCTTTGTCATTTGATTTCCCCCTCATTGTATACAAGCGTTCCTTCTGCAAACGTGGCTACCGGCCAACCGATACACGTTTCTCCAACAAATGGTGTATTTTTTCCTTTTGAGTAAAAAGTAGCCGGGTCGATACTCGCTTCTTTTTCTAAATCAAGCACGACGATATCCGCCACCGCGCCTATTTCTAGTTTGCCATACGGTAGTTTAAAGCATTCTGCCGGCTTCACTGTCATCCAGTCAATCATTTGTTTTAATGTCCATTCGTTCGTTTTGACAAAATGTGTATATAGTAATGGGAAAGCTGTTTCAAGTCCAACGATGCCAAAAGCCGCTTGCTCCATCGGTACATTTTTTTCTTCTGCTGCGTGTGGTGCATGGTCTGTCGCGATAAAATCAATCGTTCCATCCAGTAGCCCTTCTAAAAGTGCCGCCCGATCTGCTTTGCTGCGAAGGGGTGGATTCATTTTCCAGTTACCATCATTTCCCGGAATATCTTCTTCATCTAAAATTAAGTGATGTGGTGAAACTTCGGCAGTCACGCGAATTCCCGCCCGTTTCGCATCACGGACAACTCGAACTGATTCTTTGGTCGAAATGTGGCAAACATGATAGTGACAGCCCGCCGCTTCCGCTAACAAAACATCCCGCGCGATTTGAACAGACTCGGCAATATTCGGAATTCCTTTGAGTCCTTCTTTTTCCGCAAAGATTCCGTCATGGACCACACCGCCATAAATCAGCGAGTTATCTTCGCAGTGTGCCACAATCGCCATGTCTAACGCCGCCGCCCGTTTCATCGCTTCGTACATCGTTCCGGCTAGCTGCACGCCCACCCCGTCATCCGTGAAAGCAAATGCGCCCGCTTCTTTTAATACTTCAAAATCTACCAACTCGTCCGTACCAAGGCTTGTCGTAATTGACGCATATGGCAACACGCGCACCTCAGCTGTTTCTTTAATTTTCGCTTGTAAACTTTCCATTACTGCTTTGGAATCTGGAACAGGCTTCGTATTCGGCATCGAGCAAATCGTCGTATATCCACCACGTGCGGCTGCTTGCGTTCCTGTCAAAATGGTTTCTTTATGTTCGCCGCCTGGCTCGCGAAGGTGTACATGGACATCAATAAATCCGGGAGCAATCAGTTTTCCAGTTGCGTCGAATTCTTTCCCGCTTGTTACTTCAATCGAATCAGCAATCAAGTTAACTTTGCCATTTTGAATGAGTACATCTTTCTTCTCAAGCTCGCCTGCTTCATTTAACACTTGTCCATTTTTTAATACGTACATAATTTCGCCCTCTTTTCCTGTTCTTTTAAAATAGCTTCCAAAATAGCCATTCGTATAAAAACGCCATTTGTCATTTGGGTAACAATGCGTGATTTTTCGCTTTCGACTAAGCTATCAGCAATTTCCACATCACGGTTCACTGGACTTGGATGCATAATAATCGCATCTGTTTTTAATTTCGCCGCCCGCTCGACCGTTAAACCAAATTGTGTATGATAACTTTCTTTAGTAAATTGTTCTGTTCCACTGTGGCGCTCATGTTGTACCCGTAAAAGCATCATCACATCGACCTTTTCAACCAGCTCATCTACTGGTAAATATGTGCCGTATGCTAAGTAACTTTCATCAAACCATTCGCGCGGCCCGGAGAAAAACAGCTCTGCCCCCAGCCTTTTTAACACTTTCATATTGGAATTCGCTACCCGGCTATGTCGAATATCGCCCGCAATCGCTACTTTCAACCCTTGAAAAGTGCCAAATTGTTCTTTAATCGTGAATAAGTCGAGCAGTGATTGACTTGGATGCTCCCCGCAGCCATCCCCGCCGTTTACGATTGCAATATCTAGCTTTTCAAGTCCCGCGTAGTAGTTTTCTTCCGAATGCCTGATTACTGCGACATTCACTCCGACCGCTTGCATCGTGAGCAGCGTGTCGTATAGCGTTTCGCCTTTTGTCATGCTAGAGCTTGCTGCATCAAAGGAAACCACCTCGACGCCTAACTTTTTCTCCGCCACTTCAAAACTCGTATGCGTTCTCGTGCTCGGTTCAAAAAACATATTGACCGCAAAAGCCCGCTCGCTAAAAGTTGCTTTTTTCCCGCGTTTAAATTGTGCCGCTTGCTCTAATAAATGCTCGATTTCATGGACGGTTAATGCTTCCATTGACAACAAATTTTTCATTTAAAGCGCCACCTTTTCTGTTTCATTTTATAGAAAAACCTCTGGAGTATTATATCTGCAGAGGTTTTTTGTCGTGTAGTAGGTCAGGCTGATTTATGCTCGGCTGGTAAGACTAAGTTTAAAATAATCCCGATAACTGCTGCGAGCGCCATGCCAGACAGTTGGAATGATCCTGCTTGAATGAACAAGCCGCCAATTCCGACTACTAGTACAACGGAAGCAATAATCATATTACGATTAACACTTAGGTCAATTTTATTTTCAATCATCATTCGAAGTCCGCTTGTCGCAATAACCCCAAAGAGTAGCAGGGAAATTCCGCCTAGAACTGCTGTAGGAACCGAGGTGATAACTGCATTAATGTAACCGATAAATCCGAAGAGAATGGCGAAAACTGCCGCCCCTCCGATAACAAACACGCTATATACTTTTGTAATTGCTAGAACGCCAATGTTTTCACCGTAAGTTGTTACAGGTGGTCCGCCGATGAACGATGCGATAATCGAAGCCGTACCATCCGCAAGCAAGGAACGATGAAGCCCTGGGTCTTTAAAGAAGTTTTTATTTGTAATTCGATTAAGTAGTAATTGGTGTCCCATATGTTCCGCCATCGTTACAAACGCAAGCGGCGCCATACTGAGGACAACTGTAACCGTGATAACTGGATCTATATTAACAAATGGAATACTGAAATCTGGAATTTGGAAGAAAGAAGCATTTTTGATTAACGTGTAATCTACCATCCCAAATGCCATACTCGTTAAGTAACCGACTGTGAAGCCGAATAAAATTGGAATTAAGCCCATAAATCCTTTGAAAAACATCATTGCGATAATGGTTGCAAGGAGCGTAATAATTGCTACTGCCAAAGTTTCTAAACTGTATTTACCATTGTTCGTTCCCATCGCCATCGCTGCTGCACTTGGCGCTAGCGATAAACCGATAACCATAATGACTGGCCCAACAACAATTGGTGGTAAAACCTTTTGAATCCAGTCAACACCTGCGTAGTAAACAATCAAGGAAACAATCGCGTACACAACTCCGACTGAGAAAGTTCCGACCATAACTGCGCCCGGCCCTCCGCCCGATTTTGCTGCAAGTAATGCGGTGATTGGTGCAATAAAAGTAAAGGAAGATCCTAGATATGCGGGGATTTTCCCGCGAGTAATTCCTAGATAAGCTAGTGTCCCGAGCCCGCTAGATACAAGCGCTACTCCCGGACTTAACCCTGTCACACTTGGCACAAAGATAGTGGAGCCAAACATGGTGAAAAGGTGCTGGATGCTAAGAATAATCCATTTATTAAAGCTTGGTCGTTCGTGTATATCTAGTACTGGTTTTGTCACTGTTTCTGTCGTTTCTGTCATTTTCTTCCCTCTTTCTTCATAAAAAATACCCCTTGTCTGTGTCGACAAAGAGTATAGAATAATCCCCTATAGAAATTAATCACTCTTTGTCAGCCTCACAGGACTGCTTTTAAAAAAGTGTTACATTGTTATTCATTTTTGTTAATAATTACCGCATCTTCTTCATTGTCCACATCTGTTAGGCGAACTTCTACTCGCTCGTTCCCTGATGTTGGAATGTTTTTCCCTACGTAGTCTGCTCTAATCGGTAGCTCTCTATGGCCCCGGTCAGCAAGTACTGCAAGGTGAATTTGCGCTGGTCTGCCTACATCCATTAATGCGTCCATTGCGGCACGCACGGTGCGACCAGTGTAAAGCACATCATCTACAAGGACGACCTTTTTTCCACTAATATCAAATGGAATGTTCGTTCCGTGTACAGCTGGCTCGCGAGATTCGTCATCTTTGAAAGATAGGTCGTCTCGGTAAAGCGTGATATCAATATCCCCAACAGGCACATCAATACCTTCAATTTCAAGTATCCGTGTATGCAAACGCTCTGCAAGATAGATACCACGAGTTTTAATACCGACAAGCGCTAAATTCTTCGTGCCTTTGTTTCGCTCGATGATTTCGTAACTAACCCGAGTGAGCGCACGTTTGATTGCCGCCTCGTCCATGACAACTACTTGTTTTTGCATCCGAAATCTCTCCTTTTGTGCAAAAAAATAACCCTCTGCCAGTGTAAGCAAGGGAACGCGTACGAGTATACAAATAACCCGTCAAATTATCGTCACCTTCTTAGCCTCTCTGGACTATGTTAAAGGACTTTATTTCATTAGACTTATCTTAACCGATAGAACTTCCCTTGTCAATCAAAAAAACAGAAAATATGTTATACTACTTATAATAAAATAAAGGAGGCCACATCTATGGCTACATCTAAAGCAAAAAAACAGCGCCAAAAGTTAGTGCGCGAGGGACACTTAAACCCTGAAATCAAACGCAGCCCCTTTGCACTAATCGATTTAAGTTCGAAACAAACGAAAACAAAAAAAGGATATCTTTATAGTAAGAAGCAGCAGAATCACCAAGAAGATGATTCTTTTTTTGTGACCTTTTTTAAGTTTTCACAATTTGTACATATTAGCAGCTTGAAATAATTGCCTCTGTCCGGAAATCAGTCCATTTCATTAGCGCTTTGTGCTATGCTGTAATAGCTAAAAACATGTACTTATAGAGGTGAACAAAATGAGCATTATGAAAAGCTTATTACAACAGAAAGAAACCGTTGTGAAAGGCTGGCTTACGTATTATGTATCGGTTGATGATCCGTACATTTTTACACTCAAAAACGATGATCGTTTAATGGATGAAACGGGCTTTGTTTTAGAAAATTTATTTATTGGAATGACAGAGGATTTGGGGCAAATGAACACTTTCGCTCATGAGCTAGGAAAAGCGCAGTTCATTACTTCGCTTGGCATTTCGCATATTTTATTCCATATTCGTTTGCTAGAAGAATTTCTGCTTGATTATGCTTCCGATAATAATGTCGAACCCACGAACTTCCGCGAATTGTATTTATTTAGTATTAAGCTGCATCAAGTCTTTAGTAGCTTCACCCAACATTTAATCGAGGGTTATACTTACGCCACAGAACAAATGATGCATCAAAAAGAAAACCAACTTATTAAAGAGTCCACGAAACTCATTTGGATTGCCGAAAAAGTATTCCTTTTGCCACTGATTGGAAAAATTACCGACGAACGCGCAAAACAAATTACCGAGACAGCGCTTTATGAAGCTTGCGAGCAGCCAGTAAACTATTTAATTATCGATTTATCTGGTGTGCAATTAGAGTCACCACGTATCGGCGAGTACATTGAACATTTCTTCTCCTCGCTGAAATTAGTTGGCGTCACACCAATCATCACTGGTATGCAACCACAAATGGCCAAAATAATGGTACAGGCTAGTCTTACGGAACAACAAGGCATCAAAACCTACGCTACTTTGCGCCAAGCAACGAAAGCACTCATGAAAGAAAAAGAAGCAAGAAACGCCCGTAAATAGGTGTTCTTGCTTCTTTTTTAATCTTCTTGTCGTAATGATTTTAATGCTTTTTCAAATGAACTAGGTAGTGGCGCTTCAAACGTCATTCGTTCATTCGTTGTCGGATGGTCAAATCCTAATTTTGCGGCATGGAGAAATTGGCCATTGCCTTTAATCGTATTTTTCGGTCCGTATTTTGGATCACCCGCTAACGGATGGCCGATATATTTCAAGTGGACACGGATTTGGTGCGTACGACCAGTGTCTAGTTTACAGTTAATTAAAGTGAAACCAGGTAAACGTTCCAGCACTTCAAAATGTGTTCTTGCTTCTTTGCCATCGCGCACGACAGCCATTTTTTGACGGTCTTCTTTGGCACGGCCGATTGGCGCTTCAATTGTTCCTTTTTGGTGGACAATGTCGCCGTGGACAAGTGCGATATATTCTCTATCCGAAGTTTTGTCTTTTAATTGTTTGGCTAGTGATTCATGAGCGTGGTCGTTTTTGGCAACCATTAATAAGCCCGATGTATCTTTATCAATTCGGTGGACAATTCCCGGACGGATTTTGCCGTTAATGCCGGATAAGTCATCACAGTGAAATAGTAACGCATTCACGAGTGTGCCACTTGCATGTCCCGCGGATGGATGAACGACCATTCCCTCGGGTTTATTAACAACGAGCATATCTTTATCTTCAAAGTAAATATCTAGTGGAATATCTTCCGCTAGTACTTCAAGCTCTTCTGGTTCACGAGCTTCATAATGAATTTCGTCGCCTACTTGTACTTTGTAATTTGGTTTAGCAAGTTCACCGTTTACCGTGATGTCGCCATTTTTTAGCATGAGCTGAATCGCTGAACGACTTTTCCCCATCATTTCAGCAATTACTTTGTCCACACGTTCGCGCGCGTGGCTTTCTTCTATAATCAATGTTTCATTCTGCATTATTTAATTCCTTTCGTTTTGCGGTCGTCTACAAAAACATACACGAGCATTAGTACGACACCAACTGAAAGCGAGGCATCTGCCACATTAAAGATTGGGAAGTAATAATTTCCCCAAACTGTTTGTACAAAATCTACTACTTCTTGATGCAAGACCCGGTCGATAAAATTACCAATCGCACCACCTAGAATAAACGCTAAACTAATGGAAAATAGTCGTTTTCCTTTGGCATATTTTTGCATAATATAAATTATAATTCCAATAACAACAACAGTAATAAGATAGAAAAACCACATATGCCCTTCTAAAATACTCCAAGCCGCTCCGTCATTACGGTAGCTTGTCCAGTATAAGAAACCAGGAATAACTTCTATTTTCTGTCCAATTTCCATATTTTGAACAACAATCCATTTAGTCAATTGATCTAGCGCAACTACAGCTAGGGTGATTAGATAATAATACATTTTCCGAACCCTCTTTTCACATCAGTTAGATAAAAAGTACGCGCTCCCCCGTAAAAACAAGAAGAGCGCATTACTTCTTTATTATTGTATGATAAATTGAAGCAAAAATAAAGCTGCAATTACATACATGACTGGCGAAGTACGTTCCTCGTTCTTCGTGAAAGCACGAAGAATGGGATACGCGATAAAGCCAGCCGCAATTCCGTCTGCAATACTGTACGTCAGCGGGATTAACACAATAATCAGTAGTGCTGAAAAAGTTTCTGCTGCATTCGATAAATCCATTTCTTTAAATTCTTGCAGCATCGACATACCGATAATAATTAAAATCGGCGCAATCGCACTGTTCGGAATAAAAGATAATACCGGCATTAAGAAAAGGGATGCGATAAAGAACAGACCTGTCGTAATTGTTGCTAGACCAGTTTTTGCTCCACTCGCAAACATCGAGCCACTTTCAAGTGCAGAGATTGTTGGGCTTGTACCAAATAAGCCAGATAAAAAGGCAGTCAGGGAGCTAGCTTTTAAAATCCGTGGTAATTTTTCGGTTTGTTTGAGTTGTCTTACTTGTCCATTTGTAAGTCCAACCGTTTCAAACACAATCACCATCGTCATCGTAAAGACGGCGCTCCAAAAACCAACACTCGCCATTCCGGAAAAATCAGCTTTAAAGAGCACATCGCTCCACGGCGCAACGCTTATCGAAGCACCTCCAGCTTTCCCGGCAACACCAAACATCACACCAACGACTGTTCCGATTATTAAACTCCATAAGAAAGCGCCTGGAATTTTTCGAATAACTAAAATCATCGTTAATAGTAGTGTCACAAGTGTTGCTAAAACGAATGGATCGCCTAAATCTCCAACGGCAATGATAGCATGTTTCCCGCGCGTGACGATTCCGCCCTTCTCAAGCCCTAGGAAGATTAAGAACAAACCTAACCCAACCGTAATTGCTTGTTTTAAAATCAGCGGAATAGCTTCATTTAGTTTTCCTGCAAGTGGTGTAAACGCAAGAATCATAAATAGTAAGCCACTCATCGTGACAGCAGCGAGTGCAACCTGCCAGCTTAGTCCCATTCCTTGAACAAGGGTATACGCAAAGAGCGCATTAATCCCCATCCCAGGCATTAGAATAAGCGGTGCATTTGCCCAAAATCCCATAATCAAACAACCAAACGCCGAAATGAAAATCGTCGCAAGGACTGCCCCTTGATAAGGAACTCCAGCCTCCGCTAAAATCGAGCTATTGACGACAATAATATATGCCACCGTAAAAAAGCCAATCATACCAGCCAAAAATTCGGTCCGGATATTGGTTTTATGCTCGTTCAGCCGAAATACTTTGTTGAAAAATTTCTGCATACTTTTTCCTCATTATGAAATTGTCCCTCTCCCAACCCGCAGAGTATTGCCCCTGCCACAGAACTTCATTATAACAAAGATAGCACATATACGAAAGGAAAAGTTTTTTGTTACGCCGCCAGTTCGCCGGATTTATGCTATAATCTTTAAGGATGTAAAAAGGAGATGATTACTTGCAACAAACAGTCACATATGGGGCAAAATGGAAACAATTTCTAACGATATTCACACCGATTGTCATTACGCAACTCACACTTTTCTCGATGACATTTTTCGATACAACGATGAGCGGAAATTATTCGAATCAGGCGCTAGCTGGTGTAGCGATTGGTAGTTCATTTTGGGCTCCGGTGAATGCCGCTTTTTCTGGGTTATTAATGGCTATCACACCAATTATCGCTCAATTAATCGGGGCGAAGAAAGAAAAACAAGTCAAAAACACGGTGCATAACGGCCTATATATTGCTTTATTTTTAGCATTTATTTTAATTCTTATTAATTTTTTGGTCGTTCCAACGATTTTGACACACATGCCAGTTACGGCAGAAGTCGCGGATATCGCCCGTCATTTCTTGAACGGCATTTGTATTGGGATTCCCGCTTTCTTTATTTCCGCGATTTTACGTTCTTTCATCGATTCACTTGGTCTAACTCGAGTAACGATGTTCATTACGCTTTGTACCGTGCCATTTAATATCTTTTTAAATTACTGTTTTATTTTTGGGAACTTCGGTTTTCCGGAAATGGGCGGTGCTGGTAGTGGTTACGCGACAGGGATTACGTATTGGCTCGTTGTTTTAGTGAGTGTGATTTTGATTCAAACACAAACAAGATTGCGCAAATTCGGTATTTTTAAAAGTCTTACAGCGCTTCGGTTTTCGAAGGTAAAAGAGATTATCGGTATTGGCGTGCCAAATGGTTTAACGATTTTATTTGAAACGAGTATTTTCTCGGCGGTGACGATTTTAATGGGCGCTTTTGGGACGGAAACGATTGCGGCGCATCAGTCGGCAAATAGTGTTTGTACGTTGCTCTATGCCTTCCCGCTCAGTGTCGCTTCCACGCTAACCATTCTTGGTGGTTATGAAACAGGCGCGAAACGTTTAAAAGACGCCAAACAATATCGCCATATCGGCATGACCGCTGCAATTTTGATTGGTTGTGCGAACGGAGCTATCCTCTTTTTCTTCCGCGATACAATTGCCGGATTTTACACAAATGATCCCGCGCTTATTGATTTAATTATGCATTTCTTAGTTTATGCGATTCTGTTCCAATTCGCGGATGCTGTCTTGTCGCCAGTACTTGGGGCACTTCGGGGTTACAAAGATGTGACAATCACTACCATTGTCGCCTTTATTTCTTATTGGTTGATTGGTCTACCAGTAGGTTACGGGTTATCCTTTACGAATTTAGGACCATTCGGTTACTGGATTGGTTTAAGTACCGGCCTATTTGTCGCCGCATTTATTTTATCGCTTCGAGTTCGGAAAACGGAGCAAAAACTTTCCTTAAACGCAAAAAACGCAGAGATTTCAAGTTAATCTCTGCGTTTTTTTATTTCATGAATTTTATCTAGTATACTTTACTCGTGTTTGAATGGTTTATTATAGAAGAAAGTCTATAGGCTAATCTTTATTTATTTGATATCTTATTTTCCCATAGAATTCACCATTAACAATGTCTCTATCCACCAAATCCACTGGTATTTCATCATCGTCTAATCCATACGCTATTGCGCATTTTACAGTATCACCTTTTTTTATATCTTCTAATACTCTTGAGGCTGAATCTATAAACTGATCATCGTCCAAAATAGTGGTGTTAAGTGTATTTATTAGATCAGACCTTGTATCTTGGTAAACAACAATCTGCCCCATCCAACTTTTCAATGCTGAAGTAATTTCATCTGATTTATTTGTTACTTCAAACCAAAAAGCTATTATAGGTTTATCCCCAGATTCGTTGCCTTTTTCTCCAATTGGAATTATTTCATGACTCGTGATTCGGATTTTCGTTTGTTCATTCTCGATTACACCGTTTTTTAATATTCTTGTTTGCTTTAAATATCTTCTCTCACGTTGGACTTTAGTTTCTATATTATTTATAGATGGATAAGATGCCAGTATAGCTTTGATATCAATTGGAGGCTTAAAAGAAAAATTATTACTAGCTCCGTTAAAAATTAATAAGATTACAGCTACTGCAGAAACAACCGTTCCCGAGATGGCTCTATTTTTTGGATTCTTAAAAGTTCCGATTATCGAAAAAACAGCACCTAAAATTAAGACTGCCCATCCTAATAAGGGAAGCCATCCTGTGAAAAATTCAATTAATGCAAAGGTGAATCCAGCTAAAGCAAGGATAAATCCAGCTGATCCTAATGTATTCTTTGTTGTCAAAGCTTTGTATTTTTCGTCTTCCATCTTATCTCTACTCCCTGTTGTTATTTTATGTTTAGCATCCATTTTCGTAAGGACAAAATAAATTATCCTTCTGAAAAATTGGAATGGTAGAACTAAAGTCTAGGTTGTATTCACTAGAGTATTTTACTAAAAGTGGCAAGAAATCCCACGGGAATCTAAATAAATCATATCATAATTCTTATATATATTATGTAATTTAAATATTCCGACTAATAAACAACTACACGCTTAAGAATAATAGGATGTATATACCCGCATTTGTTCTATCCCTTCCAATTCGGAAAACGGTACATACACTTTTTTCAATGCAAAAAAACACAGAGATTTTGCATTAATCTCTGCGCCTTTTTTTAGTTAGCTAAACCATCATGAATTTTATCTAAATTGTAGCGCATCATTTCTAAATACGTGTCGCCCACTTCGCCTTTTTTCGCCGTCGAGTCCGTGAAAATTTTCGCGAAAATTGGTACACCGGTTTCTTTAGAAACACTTTCCATACTACGTGGATCTACGCTAGTCTCCACAAATAGATTAGGCACTTTTTCTTTTTCCACAATGCCGACAATTTGTTTCATTTGATCTGGTGTCCCTTGGCTTTCTGTGTTGATTTCCCAAATATAGGCTGCTTTCAAACCATAGCGAGCTGCAAAATATTTAAATGCGCCTTCGCTCGTTACTAATGTTTTTTGATTTTCTGGTAAATCAGCGTATTTTTGTTTAGCTTCTTTATCTAATGCATCCAATTTAGCGATGTATTTTGCCGCATTATCTTTGTAAAATGCCGCATTGTCTGGGTCTGCTTTTACAAGTGCATCGCGTACATTTTCCGTATAGATAATTCCATTATGAAGATCAAGCCAAGCATGTGGGTCTGTTTCTGAGGTTTTTCCTTTTTCTGTTAAGTATTTTGGTTTTACGCCTTTACTTAACTCCACCACTTGATCCTTGTCATCTCTTGATTTGTCCGCAGTTTCAAGCATACGATCAAACCAACCGTTCCCCGTTTCCAAATTCAAGCCATTGTAAAAAATTAAATCTGCATCTGCTGCGCTTTGAATATTGGCTGGAAGTGGATCGTATTCGTGCGGATCCACGCCAACTGGCACAATACTATGAAGCGTAATTTTATCCCCACCAACATTTTTAACAATATCTGCTAAAATCGAATATGTTGCCACCACATTTAACTTACCATCTGTTTTTTTCGAAGCACTATTTTGACTGGAACACCCCGCAAGTACAACTACTAATGCGAAAAGTGCCACAACGAGCATTTTTTTCATTCGATAACCTCCCTCTTTTTTGAAAATAATAAACCTTGTTTTGGTGCGAATAAAAAGGCGATGAAGAAAATAATTGTTGCAACTAATACCATTGCCGCACCGGATGCTAAGTTGAAAATATAACTAAAGTAAAGTCCGATAATCGCACTCACTGCCCCAAAAGTAGAAGCAAGAACAATCATTTTGGATAATTTATTCGTAAGCAGATAAGCCGTCGCAGCTGGCGTAATTAACATCGCTACCACTAAAATAATACCAACCGTTTGCAGAGCCGAAACTGTTACAAGCGTTAAAAGTAGCATCAAGAAGTAATGCAGGAATTTCACATTAAGTCCATATGCTTCTGCCATCACTGGATCAAACGAACTAACGAGAAACTCTTTGTAAAATAATGCGACTAATGAAATCACGATAATGGCAATAATAATGGTCATCCACATATCCGAACTCCGCACTGCGAGCACATTCCCAAATAGAATATGATACAAATCCGTACTACTTTTCGCAAAGGATATTAAAATAATCCCGAGTGCGAAAAATGCACTAAAAACAATCCCAATTGCTGTATCATTTTTAATTCGGCTTTTTTGATTAACAAAACCGATACCAAGAGCTGCTGCAATACCAAACGTTGCAGCACCAATAAAGAAGTTCATCCCCATCATGTAAGAAATCGCTACACCCGGTAACACCGCATGAGAAATCGCATCCCCCATCAGTGACATTCCGCGTAAAATGATAAAACTACCAATCACACCTGACACAATTCCAACTGTCACGGAAGTAATAAGTGCCTTTTGTAAAAAACTATATTGCATTAAGCCTTCTAAAAACAACATACCCTACACCCCTGCCGCAAATGCTACCGGCGCGTCACCGTAAGCAAATTGAATTTTTTCTTCTGTAAATGTTTGTTCCACTGGACCGTGCGCTACTAATTTTTTATTGAGTAAAATGATATCGTCGAAGTAAGCCGCCACTTTATGGAAATCATGGTGCACAACGACAATCGTTTTCCCATTGTCTCTTAGTTTTTTTAATAGCCGCATAATCAGCGCTTCACTCGTCATATCAATACCAGCAAATGGTTCATCTAAAAAGAAAATTTCGGCGTGTTGGGCAAGTGCGCGTGCGATAAATACTCGTTGCAACTGACCACCAGATAGTTCGCCGATTTGTCTTTTCATAAAGCCTGTCATTTCTACTTGTTCTAGTGCGTCTAATGCGAGTTGTTTCTCTTTCTTTCCAGGGCGTTTAATTAATCCGAGTGCTGGATATGTGCCCAGTAATACCATATCGAAAACGGTAATTGGGAAAGTCAAATCCACTTCACTCCGCTGCGGAACATAAGCGATTTTCTTTCTCCAATAGGAAAGTGGCTTATCGGCTAAAGTCACTTGCCCTTGTTCGCGCGGAATTAGCCCCATCATTCCTTTTAATAAAGTTGATTTGCCAGCCCCATTTGGACCGACGATGCCTGTTAATTTTCCTGATGCTATTTGAAGTGTGACATTATCAATTGCCACTTTTTGCTTGTATGCGATTGTTAAACCTTGGATATCCATGTAAACCACCCTTTTCCTTCAAGACTAAATTTTACACTTAACTAAAAATGTTTCCTTAGAGCAACTTTCAACCAAAGTATAACGAAGATTCTTTTTGTTGTAAAGTAAAATGTTCATAAAAAAATCCCGCAGTCGATTAAACTGCGGGATTTTTACTATTTATTTGATGGAGCCATCTGCTAGTTTTTTGAGTAGTTTGCGGAATTCCGCTTGTTCATACTCGGAAAAAACAGCAAAGCGTTTGACGATCATTTCTTTTTTCTTTTTATCAATTTCTTTGACAAATTCCTCGGCACTTGTGGTCAATCTTAGTTCAATAATTCGGCGGTCTACTTCAGAACGATGACGTGTAATAAATTGTTCTTCGACTAAAGTATCAGTAATGGCTGTAATGTGACTGGCAGAAACATCAAGTGTTTTAGCTAATTCTGATGTTTTCGTAAGTCCGCTAGAAATCAAACTCAAGACCCGGTATTCGCTACCACTTAATCTTTTGTCGAGTACTGCTTCGACTTCATGACGAAAACTATTAAAAATTCGCTTAATCAACGTTTCAATTTCTAAGTATGTTTCCATTTTTTGGCTACCTCCAGTTTTTCAAAAAAGTTGTACGTTTACTTCACCAAGGCTTTTGCTTTTTGTAGTTGTGGATCTGTTTCTTTTAGATGTTTTTGCGTTAATTCGACTAATTTATCGGTTGTAACACCTGTCATAATTCCCGTCACATCTAGTTTGTTTGCTGCTTGGAATCTCTCAACAGCATATTTTGTATCTATATCGTATAAGCCGTCTACTTTTCCAACGTTATAGTCTAGTGCTTTGAGCATGGTTTCGATGGTTCTTACATCATCACCGAAATCGCCATTTTGATAGACTTTTGTGGAGGAAGGAATAGTCATGGTTGCATAATTTGGCATGTTCACAACCACATCTGGCGTAATACCTTTTTCATGAATCCATTCGCTATTTGGCGTTAACCATTTTGCGACTGTTAGTTTTAGTGTCGACTCATCGGATAAAGTGGTCGCTGTTTGGACAGTCCCTTTACCGAATGATTTTGCTCCGACAAGTTTGATGCCGCCAGATTCTTTCGCTGCTGCTGCAAGAATTTCTGAAGCACTTGCGCTCCCACCATCAATAAGCATGGTAGTTGGTACTTTTACTTTATAATCGCCATGTGAGCTACTATCGGCTTTAATGGCTGATTTTTCACCATCTTTCCCTTGTTCTTGTACGACAACTTTGCCATCAGGAACAAACAGGCTAGAAATTGAGACAGCTTGGTCGAGTAACCCACCAGGATTTCCTCGTAAGTCAATCACAAGTCCTTTCATGCCATCTTTTTCAAGGGCTTTGAGTGCTTTTTCTAGCTCGTCATAGGTCGTTTCCGAAAATGTGCTGATGGTGACGTGGGCAATTTTGTCGCTACCCATTTCTTTATAAACTGTTTCGATTGGAATTTCATCACGGGTAATCGTAACATCGAATGGTTTATCTTCATTGGAACGTTGAATCGTAAGCGTTACTTTTGTTCCTTTTTCACCACGAATTTTTTGGGTTGCTTCTGTGGCTGTATCGCCTTTAACAGACTTTCCATCTACTTGTGTAATAATATCTTGCGGACGCAATCCAGCTTTTTCGGCCGGAGAATTTTTGATAGGAGAAACGACTACGATGGCGCCATCTTTTTCTTGAATTTCTGCGCCAATTCCTTCAAAACTAGCAGAAATCGTATCGTTAAATGCCGATGATTCTTTTTTCGACATAAAAGTGGAATAAGGGTCATCGAGCGAATTCACCATACCAGTAATGGCTCCGTCGATCATGTTACTGGATTTTGTATCTTTATAATATTTACTCGTAATTTCGTCATATACGTCATATAGCTTGGTAAATTCTTTTCGTTCTGGAATACTCACTTTTACTTGCTTGTCATCCCCTAAAGACATCACGATGGTTGTCACTAATGCCGTAACAAAGACAAAAGCGAATAATAGCATGATAAATGGGAATAACTTCATTTTTATATAACCATTGCCAGGTTTTGATTTTTGTTCTTCCTTTTTCTCCACTTTGTCTGGTTCGTTTTGTGGGGATTGTTCCATCTTTCTTCACCACTTTCTATGTAAAATGTGGCTACTACTAGCACATTTTATTTAACTCATTTATTTTACCAGTTTTCGGGTCATTTTGGTATCTTTTTTTCATGACATATAAAAAAGGAGAATTCCGCTAAGAATCCTCCTTTTGCTTTTCAATTAAGCGACTTCATATCCTGCTTCTTCTACGGCATCAATAAGCGCATCTTCTGTTACTTGCCCTTTTTCGAATTCAACTGTAGCCGTTCCTTCATCCAACGAAACTACCGCCTTTTTCACGCCACTTACTTCGGATAAAGCTTTTGTTACACGAGCCTCACAGTGCCCACAAGTCATACCTTCTACATTTAAAATTAATTTTTCCATATTTTTCTCCTCCTAGGATTTAAATTTATATCTTTTTAAGCGTAGTGCGTTTGTTACAACTGAAACGGAACTAAATGCCATTGCAAGACCTGCTACCCATGGTGCCAGTAGACCCAGTGCTGCAATCGGAATACCCGCACAGTTATAGGCAAGTGCCCAGAAAAAGTTTTGGCGGATATTGCGCATGGTTGCTTTGGAAAGTTCGATTGTTTCCGGAATCAATGTCAAACGGTGGCTTACGAGTGTTACGTCACCTGTTTCAATTGCGATGTCTGTTCCTGTTCCGATACTAATCCCAATATCGCTTGCTGCAAGGGCCGGGGCATCATTAATACCATCACCAACGAAAGCAACGATATGGCCTTCTTGTTGTAATTTTTCTACTAGAGCACTTTTATCATTTGGCAATTGTTCGGCAAAAAACATATCGGTTCCTAAATCTTTCGCCATATTTTCTACGACAACCGATTGATCACCAGAACAAATTGCTGTTTTGATACCTTGTGCTTGCAGTTTTTGAATAGCTTCTTTTGCTTCTGGTCGTGGCGTGTCAGACAAAGCAAGTGCGCCGGCATAGACGCCATCAATTGCCATCGCTACCACAGTTTTCCCAGCGTGCATCCAGCTTCCAATTAACTCATCTGCTTCTTTTGGAATCGTTGTAAGGGAAGAAATATAGCGATAAGCGCCAAGTTCCACCTTACTTTCATCCAGTGTACCTGTCATCCCATGCCCAGCTTTTGCGCGAATTTTCCCTTGTTTTATTGTGGAAACATCGATATTCTCAGACGATAACATCTTAATAATCGCTTTCGCAATCGGATGCTCTGACTGTTGTTCCATTAAGAATAAATAAGGGAAAAATTGGTCATGTGCTGCTTCTTTATCACTTACTTCTAGTTTACCTTCTGTTAAAGTTCCTGTTTTATCAAAAATGATGGTGTCAACTTTTGATGTTCGTTCTAAATGTTCGCCACCTTTAAATAATATCCCACTTTCGGCGCCTTTGCCAGTTCCGGCCATGATTGCAGTTGGCGTTGCGAGCCCGAGCGCACAGGGACAAGCGATAACTAATACAGCAATTGCGGCTTCGAGTGAGCCATCCACTGTTCCAGTCACAAGATACCAAATAATAAATGTCACGGCAGCAATTCCAAGTACGATTGGAACAAAGATCCCCGAGATTTTATCGGCTAAACGTTGAATTGGCGCTTTAATGCCTTGCGCTTCTTCGACTAAACGAATGATGGATTCTAAAACTGTTTCTTCCATCCGTTTTGTGATTTTTGCTTGGAAAGCCCCGTCAAAGTTAATCGTAGCCCCAATCACAGAATCACCCGGCTTTTTCTCCACTGGCACAGGTTCACCAGTAATCATCGCTTCATCAATGCTAGTTTCCCCGGAAATAATTTCGGCGTCCATCGGTACTTTCTCACCCGGGCGGACTAAGATAATATCGCCAATTTTCAAGGAATCTACTGGTACTAACCATTCTTTTCCTTCCCGAATAACGGTTGCTTCTTTCGCTTGTAGTTCAAGCAGACCCGCGATAGATTCGGTTGTTCTGGAAGTTGCGTACGATTCTAGTAATTTACCTAATAAAATCAACGTAATCAAAACAGCACTTGTTTCAAAATAGTAATGTGGCATCACGTTTGGATCAATCATATGGCGAATATATTCCACCACACTGTAGAAATAAGCAGCCGATGTGCCGAGCGCGACTAATACGTCCATATTCGCGCTTTTGCCTCGAAGTGCCTTATAAGCCCCATCATAAAACCGCCAACCAATATAAAATTGCACAATAGTTGCGAGTACTAATTGGATTGTCGGGTTAATCCAGTTGCCAATCGTTTCCGCAAATGCCATTTCATGGATGTACGGAATATGCGTCACCATCGTAAGCAGTAAAGGTAGTGAAAGTACGGCCGAAAGAATAAAACGTCGCACTTCTTTTTTGAAATTCTTTTCTAAGACGGCATCTTTTTCTTCTTTGGACATTTTTTCCGCTGTATCATATCCGGCATGTTTGACGACTTTAATTAAATCTTCTGTCGATGTCACTTCTGGATCGTAATAAACAGCCGCATTTTCCGTTACTAAGTTAACGTTGGCTTTTTCTACGCCTTCTGCTTTATTTAACGATTTCTCGATTCTCGTAGAACAAGCCGCACAGGTCATTCCAAAAACATTTAAATCTTGTCTTACATATTTATCACTCATCGTATATACCCCCCTCAGGTTTTCGAAAATTGACGTATTGCTTTAAGTAAGTCCTCCATGACGTCTTCTTCCCCATTTTTTGCCGCATCGACAACACAGTGTGCCGTATGATGTTCAAGTACTTGTAAACCAACATTTTTCAGTGCTTTATTCGCTGCTGAAATTTGCACTAAAATATCCGTACAATATCTATCATCCTCTACCATTTGAGCAATACCGCGGATTTGGCCTTCGATACGTCGCAAACGATTTTGAAGTAATTTCGTTTCGTCTTCTTTGCGTGGAACAATTGGTTGATCATGTTTCATCTTTTCTCCTCCTTTGTTTCTACAATTAACAGTATACCCCCTATAGGTATATTATGCAACCATTTAATTTCTACAAACAATAAAAAAAGCCATAAACAAATGATTGTTTATGGCTCAAAAGCTTGCTATTTAGCGGCATCTACTTTCTTTTGAAGTGCCTCAACTTGCTCAAAAAATTCTTCTAAAGTCCAGTTATTTTTGTAAATAATCGTTGCGGCATCTTTGCCAACATAACGATAATGCCACGATTCGTATTGATATTTCGTAATGTCTTCGCGGCCTTTCATATAACGTAGGATAAAACCGTAATTGTGGGCATTTTCCTGTAACCATTTGCCTTCAGGGGTATTTCCGAAAGCTTCTGTCAGTTCATATGATTGGCTTTCTGACGAGATATCCATCGCTAAACCAGTTTGGTGCTCACTTGTGCCTGGGTATGCCACTGCTTCTCTAGCTTTTTGGTCACCTTTAGCATTTACTTCGGCTTGGAATACTTCTTGTTGGCGCTTGTACGAACGATAGCCAGAAACGGCAAATAGTTTCTTTCCATCTTTATTCGCAGCTGCAAACATCTCTTCCAACCCTTTGGCTGCATCTTTTCGCAGTTGTGCTTTTTCGACTTGTTGCTCACCAAATGAGTACGTTACATTCGGACGAACTAAGTCTGGGGGGGTATATGTTGGCTGCAAGGAGAAATCTTTGTTGGCAAGAACCAGCATATTTTCCTCGTTTTCGATATACTTAATCCCATTTTTTTCCGTTAATTTATTTTGCTTATCAAGATACGGATAAAGTGGGTCTTTTTCTAGTTCCGCAAGTGTTTGGTTGCTAGTCGCTTTTTGTTCTACGTTAGCATTTGTGCCCCCGAAAAATTGATCTTCCACCGTGTGCACACAACTAATGCTGATAGCTAAAGCGATTGTTAATAAAGAACTCATTGTGTTTATCAACCTTCCTGTATACATTAAGTCTGCTTCTAAGTTAGTAATTGAATATTATTTAATGGCTGCTTCTAATGCTACAACAATCATATCATTAAAAGTAGTTTGGCGCTCTTCCGCCGATGTTTCTTCCCCAGTAAAAATGTGGTCACTTACTGTTAAAATGGCTAATGCACGACGACCATATTTTTGTGCCAGTGTATAAAGTGCGGCTGCTTCCATTTCGATACCAAGTACGCCGTAATCAGCTAATTGTTGTTTATCTAGTTGGTCATTATAAAAACGATCCGCAGAGAAAACATTACCGACTTTAAGGGATAAGCCTTTTTCGATACCTGCATCATATGCTTTTTTTAGAAGAGAGAAATCGGCTACAGGCGCAAAATCTACTCCTGCAAAAGTATTGCGGTTGATTTGTGAATCTGTCGAAGCCGCTTGCGCAATAACAACATCACGAACTTTCACGTCTGCTTGAATGCCACCCATTGTACCAACGCGAATCAAGTTTTTCACATCATAGCTTTGAATTAATTCATTGACATAAATCGAAATAGATGGAATTCCCATCCCAGTTCCCATGACAGAAACTTTTTCGCCTTTATATGTACCGGTAAATCCTAGCATTCCTCGCACTTGGTTGAATAAAACGACATCTTCCAAAAATGTTTCCGCAATGTACTTCGCTCTTAGCGGATCTCCTGGTAATAAAATAGTTTCTGCAATTTCCCCTTGTTTTGCTTCGATATGTACGCTCATCTTTTTTCCTCCTAGTGTTTGTTTTTCTCTTCATCTAGCAAATAAGCATCCCAAAGTTCATCGAAAATAGACATTCCCGGCAAATATGGCGCATTAAACTCCAGATAATCACAAAGAATATGGTAATTTCTCGTTTGCTTTGGAAAACTATGATCTCGGTATGCATTGTTGGCAAATTCCGTTTTCTGATCTGTTAGTTTCGGGTCCCGATATGTCATTAAAAAATGATAAAATGATCTTCCCAACGTACAACACACTCCGCTCTTTTTATGCTTTAACTATAGTTGATTTCCTGAAAAAAATAAAGTTAATTTTCTAGTTTACGTAGAATTTCTTCTGCAAGTCGGTGCGTTTCCAGTGCATCTTCCTTAGAAATTGGCGCTTTTTCACCATTTCGCACAGCTGTTAAAAAGGCTTGAATAATCGATACAAAACCTCTTTTATACAAGGTTGTCTCCCAGTCGCCAAAACGCTCAAAACGTTCTGTCGTGCCTTCATAAATATGCGTTTCTGTGACATTTTCAACTTCGTATTTGGCGTTAGGTGTCATTACTGCTAAGCGTTCTTCATTTACGCCGCTATCGCGATTCATGATGGCAGTCGCCACTTTACCTCCCGCTGTAATTTGCACGGTTACACTTGCTAGCAGCTCCTCTTGCCACACCGGAAAGACGTTTAATTGTTCGATTTCGGCATCTAGTAAAAATCGTACAGTATCAATGACATGAATAAAATCGTCATAAATAAATGTGCGCGGCTCACCTGGTTGCGATGCGCGATTTTTTTGCATAATAATCATATTGGTATCTGTTAATGCTTTTAATTCTTGGTATTTTGGCGCGTAACGGCGGTTAAAACCAGTCATTAATAGCGTATTTTGCTCTTTTGCTAGGCGCGTTAATTCTTCTACTTCTGCTAAATTATCGGCAATCGGTTTATCGACATATACCGGAATATGATGCGATAAGAAAGTCCGAATAACTTCTGGATGGCTTGCCGTAGAGGAATGAACAAATGCGGCATTCACGCCAGATTCAATCATCGAATGAATGCTTTGATGATAATGATCAAAACGATATTTCTCACTTAAATGTTTCAACTTCTGCGCATCCCTCGTATAAAGATGCACCTCGATGTTTTCCATTTCTGCAAAAACTGGCAAATAGGCTTTTTGTGCGATGCCGCCAAGACCTACAACTGCTACTTTTAACATGTATATCGCTCCTTTTCATAACAATGCCAGAGAATGATTTCGCGATATTATTCTGCGCATTTCATTTTCTGGCATCATTTGTTTATTCAAAGATTTTCTTATATGCTTGGTAGCCTTCTTCTTCCAGTTTATCCACAGGAATGAATCTAAGCGCCGCAGAATTGATGCAGTAGCGAAGTCCACCTTTATCTTGTGGTCCATCTGGAAAAACATGCCCTAAATGGGAATCGGCATAGGCGGACTTCACTTCGGTCCGAATCATGCCGTGGGTTAAATCTCGATGTTCGATAACTTCTGCTTCGTCAATTGGCTTAGTAAAACTCGGCCAACCACAGCCAGCATCATACTGGTCATTGGATGAAAAAAGAGGCTTTCCTGAAACGATATCTACATAAATACCTTTCGCCTCATTATCATAAAATTCATTTTGAAATGGGCGTTCAGTACCCGCTTTTTGGGTCACATTATATTGTATATCTGTAAGTTGTTGAAGGCGCTCGTTCTTTTTACTTTCATCCATTTGACTTCACCCTTTCCAGTTGGCATCTATGAATGCAGCACGACCGGAAGCAACTTGATAACCTTCATAGTGTGCTTTTTCTTTTTTGTAGAAATCTTGGTGATATTCTTCTGCTGGATAAAATGTTTCTGCTTTGGCAATTTCTGTCACAATCGGCTTTTTGAATCTGCCACTTGCATCCAGAGCCGCTTTTGATTTTTCAGCGATTTCCTTTTGTTCTTCATTGTGGTAAAAAATAACTGGTCGATACGAATCGCCGCGGTCAACAAATTGGCCTGCCGCATCAGTCGGATCTGTTTGTTGCCAATATACTTCGACTAGTTTTTCATATGGAAAAACTACCGGATCAAATGTGATTTGGATTGCTTCTGTATGTCCTGTTGTCCCGCTGCAAACTTCTTTATAGGTTGGATTAACCGTATGACCGCCTGTATAACCCGAAACAACTTTTTCAATTCCCGGTTGCGTATCAAAAGGTTTGACCATACACCAAAAGCATCCTCCAGCAAATGTTGCTATTTCAAATGATTCTTTTGTCATAAAAATGCCCCCTAACTAGGATTCAGCCAGCCAAATTACTTAACTGGTACTAAAAGTGTAAACGAAATATCGTCTTTCTTCAAATTTAGCGTATCGGCGCGTACTTTTGTATCACCTTGGAGTTTTAATTTATCTAATGATAGATAGATTTTTTCTTTTTTAGGGATGATTGTCACCCAATCTGGGAATTTAAAGTTTTTATTTACATAGTTCATTACGTAGGATACAGGTAGCGGTAAAGCGCCTGCAGACATGTCTTTAAGCGTTAATTCTACATTACCATTATCGACTACTTTCGGTGAGAATTTCAGATGAAGCTCCACTGGTTCGCCGAAAATTTTTGCTTCTGCTGTGAAGTTAACGTTATCTGCTACGAATACTTTATAGCCGATTTCCTGATCTTTACTAAAATCTTCTATATAGGAACTAATCAATTGGTTTAAATCTGCTTTGGTTGTGCTCGTTTGAAATTCAACTGTTGATTTATTGCTAATAAGGGTTGGCGTTGGTTCTTCTTGTGGACTGAGTTTGAACACTGCTACATAAATCCAACCAGCGGAAAGAAGTAACAACGTGATTAAAGTAATACAAATCCATTTCCAATAATTGCGTTTTGGTTTTTTGGGAGCCGATCGTGTTTCTCTCTGCACGATTTTAACACCTTTCTATTTGGGAATATTGCCATCGTTTAATTGTTTTACAATGGCTTTGTCTAATTCCGCCGTCATTTTTTCATACCCTTTATGATTAGGATGGAAATAATCATCTGACAGGAGCGGATTAGGCTTATCTTTACTTGCTTCATTACGATCTTCTATCACAGTGGCAATTGGTACAAAATAGGCATTACTGTCTTTGGCGATAGTCTTTTTAGACGCATCGTTCCAATCTGTAATTACCTCATCAAATTGTTTAATGTGCCCGAAGTAAGTCGTATATGGATTATAAATGCCCATTAAGAAAATTGCTGCATCATCGTTGTAGGAGCGAATATCTTTAAGAAGTGTTTCTAACTCTTGTTGGAATTCTTTATTGGCTTCTGTAAAATCATCCACGTCGACCTTTAAAAGACGCGATTGCAAAATAGCCATCACATCATTTCCACCAATGGTAATCGTGATAACATTCGCTTTTTTGACGTCTTCTTGAAACTTTTCGTTTGTTTTTAAACGTTTTTCTAATTGACCGATTTTATTTCCAGATACGCCGTAATTACTCGTTTTTACGCTGGGAACATTAGGCTCTTCTTCTAGTTTTTCTGGAATAATCCCAACATAGCCGCCTGCTTTGTTTTCATCACCGACGCCTTCTGTTAAAGAGTCCCCCATCGCCACTAGGTTAATTGGGATTTCTTTGGATGCTTTATAATACTTGATACCAAAAACTGCGCCAACTAGAAGCGCGATAACGAGTACGCTTCCAGTCAGCCACAGCCATTTTTTCTTTGTCATATGCAATCACTCACTTAGTCAGTATAGTACATAAATGCAAACGCGCCTGTTCCCGCATGTGTGGAGATGACTGGGTCTGCAAAAAATAGTGGAATTTCTGTTAAACCGGTAATTTCTTTTGATTCGGCGATAAAATCATCTGCTAGATTCAGTCCATTTGCATGAACGACGTCTAGCTGTTGGATTTTTTTCGGCTCCTCTTTAATTAAATTCAAACAATATTGTAGTACTTTTTTGTTGCTGCGGACTTTGGTTTCTTCTTCCAGTTGTCCGTCAGTTAGTTTAGCAATTAATTTGATATTTAAAAGGCTGCCTAGGAAACCTTGCATTCGGCCAACACGACCACCTTTAATTAAATTATCGAGTGTTACGACAACGATATATAATTTTGTTTTGTCACGAATATCATTGATTTTGGCATGGATTTCTTCCACGGAAAAATCACCTGATTGTGCCATTTCTGCTGCTTTTAATACTTGGAAAGCTTGACCGCGCGCTGTATAATCGCAGTCAACTACAGTGATGTTACCCTCTACCATGTCAGCTGCTTGGCGAGCTGCATTAACGGTTCCACTCAGTTTTTCAGTTAGGTGGATAGAAAGGATTTCATAGCCTTCTGCTGTATATTTTTCATAGGCTTCTACAAAAGAACCAATCGCGGGTTGAGAAGATTTCGGTAATTCTTTTGTTTCTGCCATTCGCACCATGAATTCTTCTGGTGTAATGTCTGTTTTCGGGTTATAAATTTTCCCATCGATTTCTACTGTTAAGTATAAAACATCAATATTCCATTTTGCTGCTTCTTCTAATGTTAGTCCAGCAGTTGAGTCTGTGATAATTTTTATTTTCCTCATATAGCCACATCCATTTTTGCTTATTTTATCTTATTATAACATTCCCGGCGGTATACACAACCTATAAACTAGTTTTAAGAAAAGAGAAAGAAATGGTATTTATCTTTCTATTCTTATTTTTTTAGCGTATGATAGACCTATACTCATCACAAAATTTATAGAAAAGTATGGTGATAAAATGAATGTTACTTCTTACAATTGGAAAGAAGAACTTGCGAATGCGATTACGCACGGGATTGGATTTATCCTTAGTATCCCCGCGCTCGTCTTACTTATAATATTCGCCGCCGGGAAAGATAATCCTCTTTATTTAACGAGTTTTTTAATTTATGGTATTTCACTGATGTTGCTTTATATTTGTTCGACTTTGCTTCATAGCTTTAAACCTTGCAAGGCCCGAACTGTTTTTAATATTATGGATCATGCGGCAATCTATGTGTTGATTGCTGGTAGTTACACGCCGTTTGTGTTGATTACGATTCAAGGTACACTCGGTTGGACACTGTTTGGTGTTATCTGGGGGCTCGCGATTGCTGGGATTATTTATAAAATATTTATGACTGGTAAATTAAAATTGTTGTCGACCATTGTCTATTTACTCATGGGCTGGATGGTGATGTTTGCGATTAAGCCGCTTTATGCCGGACTAACACCAACTGGCTTTTGGCTCCTCGCAACTGGTGGTATCATGTTTACTGTAGGCGCGATTTTTTACAGTATTCCACGCGTTCCTTATATGCACGCAATTTGGCATGTATTTGTCATTGCGGGAACAGCTTTTATGTATTTCTGTATTTTATTTTATGTCTAAATAACGCTTTTAAAACCTTCTCGAACGTGAGGAGGTTTTTTTATATAGTATGACATAAATAAGACTTGTTTTTAATTATGTCATACTATATAATGATTAGCATAACATAATAAAAGGATGTGATTCCCATCGAACTTTCTCCTAGACAACACCAGATTGTTGCCTATGTTCGCGCGAATGAGCCCGCCACTGGTGACTCAATCGCCGCCCATTTAAAATTAACACGAGCTACCATTCGAGCTGACTTATCTATTTTGACGATGACGGGAATTTTAGACGCTCGTCCGAAAGTTGGCTACTTTTATTCTGGCTTAGAAAATAATCCGATTCATTTTGATGAAATTCGCCAGTTAAAAGTAGCAGATATTATGACCCAACCATTTTTCGCGAAAAAAGAAACAAGTGTGTATGATGCAATTGTCATGCTATTCATGGAAGATATCGGTAGTTTATACGTTGTCGATGAAGACCAATTAGTTGGACTTGTCTCAAGGAAAGACTTGTTAAAAGGTGCGCTTGCTGATGCGGATACGAAAGCCACTCCGATTGCGACCATTATGACCCGCATGCCAAACCTAATCACTGTTACAAAAAATGATAACGTCTTGCACGCTGCAGAACAACTCGTTTTCCATCAAATCGATTCGCTTCCTGTTCTCGAAAATACAAAAGTCGTTGGAAAAATTTCAAAAACACGTATCACGGCACTTTTTGTTGATACGATAAAAAAGGTTTAATAGGAGGAAAATATGGAAAATCCGGTTATTATATACGTTATTTCAGATGCTATCGGTGAAACTGCTCAACACATTATTCGCGCGGTGACTGCGCAGTTTTCACTTACTAAGCCTGCCGATATTCGACGTCATGCATTTATTCGCGATGAAAGCGCTTTACTCGAAACGTTGCAAGAAGCAAAAGCAGCAGACGGAATTGTTGTTCAAACGCTCGTACAATCTGCTTTAGCCGAATATGCAACTGACTTTTGCGCGAAAAACCACATTCCTAACGTAGATTTATTACATACGCTAACTACAGCTGTAGAAGCAAAAACTGGCTTAAAATCCAAACAAGATCCCGGCAATATGCGCCGACTTGATAGCAATTATTTTGACCGCATCGCCGCGATTGAATTCGCCGTTAAATATGATGATTGCAAGGATCCCCGTGGCCTATTAGATGCGGATATCGTCCTCGTTGGAGTTTCCAGAACGAGTAAAACACCACTGAGTAGCTTTCTTGCCAATCAAAACTGGAAAGTCGCTAACGTCCCGCTTGTTCCTGAAATCCCAATACCCGACGAACTTTTTCAAATTCCTAGCGACCGAATTATCGGCTTAACAACAACGCCAGAAAAACTAGCGCAAATTCGTAAAGTCCGTTTAAAATCAATTGGTTTAGATGAAGCAAGTAGCTATTCCAGCGAAAAACGTATTTTAGAAGAATTAGAATATGGTTACGACACCTTTAAAAAGCTCGGCTCTCAAGTAATCCATGTAGAAGACAAAGCCATTGAGGAAACCGCCGCACTAATCACGGAAATTATCACGAGTTACCATTAATTAGAAGAGGTGAATAATGTGAGAAAATTTGTCTATCAGTTCAGTGAAGGTTCTAAAGAAATGAAAAATCTTTTAGGAGGAAAAGGGGCAAATTTGGCAGAAATGACGAATATTGGCTTACCCGTCCCTCCTGGTTTTATTATCTCAACCGATGCTTGTAATGATTATACGGCTAATAATAAACATCTTTCCGAAGCAATTTTTGAAGAAGTGAAAATTCATTTGGCGCAACTCGAAAAGCAAACTGGAAAAATTTTTGGATTCGCGGAAAATCCCCTACTCGTTTCGGTTCGCTCTGGTGCACCTTTTTCAATGCCGGGGATGATGGTTACGGTATTAAACCTTGGCTTAAATGATCAAGCTGCGAACGGACTAGCTGCTCTAACTGGGGATGCTCGTTCGGCATTTGATTCCTATCGCCGCTTTATTCAAATGTTCGGTGATGTGGTTTTTGAAATTCCGAGCTACCAATTTGAACAGGCGCTTACTCAGATGAAAAAAACAAAGGATTATCGCTTAGATACAGAACTAACTGCGGATGATTTAAGCGAACTGATAGCTACTTACAAACTGATTTTCCGGCAAGCGACTGGGAAAGATTTTCCGCAAGTGCCACTGGAACAGCTGCGACTGGCGATTATCGCTGTTTTTGATTCGTGGATGAACCCGCGGGCAGTTATTTACCGGAGATTGCATGATATTGATGCTAGTTTTGGCACAGCGGTGAATATTCAAGCGATGGTTTTTGGTAATACAGGCGAAACTAGTGGTACCGGGATTACGTTCACGCGCAATCCATCAACTGGTGAAAAAGAAGTTTTTGGTGAATTTTTGCTTAATGCACAAGGCGAAGATGTGGTTGCTGGCATTCGCACTCCTGAACCGATAACTGCGCTAGAAGAAAGAATGCCCGCCGTTTATGAAGAACTGCTTCATACGTGCGAACTTCTCGAAAACCATTATTTAGATATGCAAGATATTGAATTCACGATTGAAAAAGGTAAACTCTATGTCCTACAAACAAGAAGCGGCAAGCGCACAGCCAAAGCGGCTATTCAAACAGCGGTCGATTTTGTTCATGAAGGAAAAATTACTCGTGAAGAAGCCATTATGCGTGTAGAAACTAAACAACTGCATCAATTACTTCATCCAGCCTTTCATGAAAGCGCTCTTAAAAACGGCCAAATCATCGCAACCGGTTTACCTGCAAGTCCCGGTGCCGCAACAGGTCAAATTTTCTTTGAAGCAAAAGAAGCAGTTCAAGCAGCCGAGCATGGGATGTCAGTTATTTTAGTTCGTAATGAGACTTCTCCTGAAGATATTGAAGGCATGGCACGCAGCAACGCTATTTTAACTGCTCATGGTGGGATGACTTCTCACGCAGCTGTTGTAGCACGGGGTATGGGAAAATGTTGTATTGCTGGATGTGCTGAACTAACTATTAATGAAAAAGAAAAAACTATCATCCTCGCAACTGGTGAAACGCTTCATGAAGGTGATTTTCTTTCGCTTGATGGCAGTTCTGGTAACGTGTATCTTGGTGAAATCGCGCTTACAGAAGCTTCGATTGGCGGGCATTTTGACGAGTTAATGGCATGGGCTGATGAGGAGAAACGACTGATGATTCGCGTCAATGCTGATACGCCGACTGATTTTAAAAAGGCGCTTTCGTTTGGCGCAGAAGGTATTGGCCTGTGTCGCACCGAGCATATGTTTTTTGATGAAAAACGGATTCCTTATATGCGACAAATGATTTTAGCAGAATCGTTACAAGAGCGCGAGTCCGTTTTAGCCACTTTAAAAGAAATGCAAAAAATGGATTTCAGCGAATTATTCCGCATAGCAAATGGACGCGCGGTGAATATTCGCCTGCTTGATCCGCCACTACATGAATTTTTACCGAAAACGAACCGTGAAATCGAGCAATTAGCGAGTGCGATGAATCGAACGGTGTCGCAACTAACGAAACGTATTCAAGCACTTGCCGAGTCCAATCCAATGCTTGGTCACCGTGGTTGTCGGCTTTCTATCACTTTCCCAGAAATTTACCGAATGCAAGCAGAAGCAATTATGGAAAGTGCCGTTATCGTTCATGATGAAGGAATCGACGTTCACCCGGAAATTATGATTCCGCTAATCGCGACGAAAAGCGAACTCAGCTATATTAAATCTGAATTGAAACAAGCGATTCATGCCATTTTTGATAAAGAACGCGTGGTACTCCCGTATGATATTGGTACAATGATTGAAATCCCGCGTGCTTGTGTGACCGCGGACGAAATCGCCGAAGAAGCGCAGTTTTTCAGCTTTGGAACGAATGATTTAACGCAACTAACATATGGTTTTTCGCGCGATGACGCTACTAAATTCTTAGCCGATTATTACGAAAAAGATATTTTGCCAAAAGATCCATTTGTTACGATTGATAAAGCTGGGGTTGGTGCACTCGTTGAGATGGCGGTGACTCGCGGCCGGATGACTTCGGAACATTTAAAAATGGGCGTTTGCGGCGAACATGGCGGCGATCCAGAGTCCATCCATTTCTTCCATCAGTTAGGATTGACGTATGTATCTTGTTCTCCGTATCGTGTTCCAATTGCGCGACTAGCAGCAGCTCAGGCAGCATTATCCGAAAGACAATTAGTCCCTACTATATAAAAAAATCCAGATGGCAGCCGCATGGACTGTCATCTGGATTTTTTTATTTTTCGCAAATCGCAAAGTAATTCCCCTCGTTATCCGCAAAATTGAAGACCCGCCCTATCGGTAAGTCCACTAAGTCGCCAACCGTAATCCCTCTCTTTTTATAAGTTTCATATAGTTCCGCAACATTCGTTCCAAATAGTAAAATCGACGGTGTGCCAAGATTCATATCTGGATTCATTTCCGCGACTTTCTTTTTATTTTGTAGGACAAAGCTAGTTTCTAATCCTGTTGTTGGCGCGATTTCAATCCACTGAATCTCGCCATTTACAATCTCTTCCGCTACGACAACAAAATCCAACTTTTCTACCCAAAAATCTCGCACAGCGGCTTGATTTTCCACGTATAACATTACTTGGCCAATTTTTTCAATCATCGTTCATCGTCCCCTCGTCATTTCTTTTTCCTTCAAACCAAACTCCGCATAAAAGTCGCGCTTCATTTCTAATAAATAGCGCAAATCATTCATAAATTGGAATAAAATCGCTCTATTTTCAAATTCTGCCCGTGTTTCTGGGAGTTTGCTGCTTCGAAATTCATGCACCATCGTTGTAATTTCTACCACTAAATCTTCTGCCGTATTATGCTCATCTAGCGTCTGGGCTGTTTTCTCGGTGATTTCTGCTAACGCCAGACTTTGTTCCGAAGAGTGATCAAACGCGATTAAATGTCGTTTCATTTGTGTCAAAATCCGGTACTGAACAAGCCGCATGTCTACGTACTGCGAATAATAATGGGATGAAGCAAAAAACTGATTATCTAAGTTTCGCGCTGCTTTTTCTTGTGCATAGTCTAATGTACCCTTTAATTGGTGTAATAAGCCAAATTCATCGTGATATTCCGATTGATTCCGAAGTCCTTGCGTCATTTCCGTTAAAATTTGGCGCATAATCGCTTCGATTTTTTGTTGACTGCGTTTTATTTCGTCTTCCATTTTCGGCATGTATAAATTTAAAATAATTGCAATACCCGCGCCGACCGCCATGAGTAACAGTTCATTTTTAAACCAAAAGAAGGATAGCGATTGTTCTAATAAAATGTGTGATACGAGTACGGAGCTAACAACAATCCCGTCCGCAACATGTAGTTTCACAGCAAGTGGAATAAAAATCAGTAAATAAAGTCCAAAACTCACTGCATTATAGCCGATGAGCATGAAAAATACAGCGGCAATCGAGAGCGCCAAAACGGTCGAATAAACCCGCTGAATAGCTAATTGTAAAGAGCCTTTTTTCGTATTTTGCACACTTAAAATGGCGATAATCCCTGCCGAAACAGCATATTCCAAATGTAACCATTCCGCTAAAATAATCGCCAGTGTTGCTGCAATCGCGGTTTTCACCGTTCGCATTCCAATTCGCATATGTTCTGTCCCCTTTCTATGTCCAACTTATCATAGCACGAAAGCGAAAATCGCAAAAGAAAAACCTTGAAGATTGCTCCTCAAGGTTATACATTATTCTTCATCAAGTGTTTTTTTGAAACGCGCCCGGAAAAAGAAACCTAGCCCGACAACGACAAGTATCGCAATAACACTATAAATAATTGTCGAAAAACTATCCATAAATACAACTATTTCATTCCAAGATTCACCAAGCAAGGCGCCAAGTCCAATTAAAACCGTATTCCAAAGCAAACTTCCCGCCGTCGTCAACACTAAAAACCGCGACATTTTCATCTTTGTCATCCCAGCTGGAATCGAAATCAAGCTTCGTATCAACGGAATCATCCGACATAAAAACACTGCCCAACTACCATATTTCAAAAAGAAACTTTCCGCGCGTTCAATATCCGATGCTTTCAAACGCAAAATCCGGCCGTGTTTTAATACAATTTTTGTCAGTCGTTCTTTGCCAAAATACGAGGCTACTTTATAAAGTAAAATAGCGCCGACAACCGAACCAAGTGTTGCTACAATAATCACCATCACCACATTTAGCGATGAAACAGTCGTCATAAATCCACCAAAAGTTAAGATAATCTCAGAGGGAATCGGCGGAAACAAGTTCTCAACCATAATTAATAAAAAAATGCCTATATAGCCAAAATCAGCCATAATACTTGTAATCCAAGTTTCCAAAAAACACACTCCTGTACTTTATTTCCCTTTTAAAGTAAGTGCTTGCTTTTTAAGTCTACTATATTCGCTCGATTTTTTCAATTGATTTGGTGAAAAGAAAAAGAACTTGGTAGCTAATACATACCAAGTTCTCCCGTTTTTACATTTTTAAATCGGCTTTACTCGCGAAAAATTCTGCTAAGCGGTCTTTCACTTTTTGAATACCGCCAGCTTCATCGCTTTCTAAATTCATTGGCATGACAGGCTCATGTAAGCTCATGCGCAGCAAGAACCAACCTTCGCCAAGCGCGCCGCTCGTATTTACACGAATGCCCTCTTGGTTCACGGGTTCTACTGCCATATCCGCATCCGCCTCTACAAACGCCAGAAAATCAGCCAGTACTTCTTTTCCGTAGCCTTTAAAATCAGGCGCTGTAATGCTCAAACGAATTTCTTCGCTTTCTGCTGGTTCTTTTAAGTCCGCAATTAAATCGGGCAAATCTTGACCATTTTTACGTAAAGTTGCATACGTCATTAAAATTTTAGCAATTAAATAAGCACCATCATCTAAGAAATAATTTTCTTTCAATGCCGCATGTCCACTAACTTCGATGGCGATTTCAGACGCTGTTCCGCTCGCATTCAGGCGCAGCGCTTCATTGATAACGTTACGATAACCACGTTTAAAACGATGCTGCTTACCACCTTTTGCTTCAATAAATGCTTGTAAATGACCCGATGTTGTCGAGTCAGTAACAATTGTCGTCCCAGGTTTTTCTTCTAAAATAATGCTCGATATTACAGCAATTAACGGGTTGCGATTTAAACTTTCGCCATTTTTATCCATAATCGCCGCACGATCCACATCTGTATCAAAAATCACGCCTAAATCCGCCCCGCTAGCAAGTACCGCTTTTTTCAAGCTCGCCATCGCTTCTTCGTTGTCGGGATTCGGAATATGATTCGGGAAATTTCCGTCCGGATCTAAAAACTGACTACCCGAAATATCTGCGCCAAGCTCCGCCAATACTTTTTCAGCAAAAAAGCCGCCCGCGCCATTACCAGCATCCACAATAATATGGCTGCCTTGTAACGGTTTCATTTGATCAGCTGCATCCGTGATTCCCGCTCTGATTTTAGCTGTTAAATCTGCTGCATATGTAGAAAGCAAGTCTTGTTTTGTCACTTTACCGGAGTTTCCGCCGTTTTCTAGGAAAGATTTATCTGCATGTGCCACGATATAATCAATATCCTCGTGTTCCGCCCCACCAGATTTCGTAAATAATTTTAACCCATTATACATAAAAGGCAAGTGGCTCGCAGTGATCATAATGCCGGCATCGCAGTTGTAGTCCTCATATTGAGTTGCCATAAACATCGCTGGCGTCGTTGCAAGACCTACATCCACCACATCGATATCCGCAAAAGCGAGACCTTTTATGAGTGCCGCTTTTAATCGTTCCGCTGAAAGTCTGCTATCATGACCTATTGCCACTTTTGCCCGACCTTCCACTTGTTTTTCCTCTTTTAGCCATTTCGCAAATCCATAAGCAATCTTTTCTACACGTTCATCTGTTAGCGTAATCTGATACTTTTCCGTGGCAATCGCTATTCCACGTATGTCTGATCCGTTTTGCAGTGCTTCTAACGCTTTCGTTTCTGATTGATTCATGTCATTCCTCCAGCTTCTGTATTTTTCCCCTTCATTATAGCTTATATTGCGCATAATTCACATAGTTTTTACAAAAGATTTGTTTTTTTCGCAATCATAATTTGCAAATCGACAGTTAAATCTTCTGGCGGATTAGCTAACAATTCGCTTTTTTTATCCGCTGCAATATGCCAACCAAGTGGCGTCATTTCCAGAAAATCTGCAAATAGCTCTTTGGCGATTGGCGCTTTATAAGTGACACGCTCGACATGCTCCACTGTTAATTTTTCTGCCAGCCGTGATGTAACCGATTCATTCGAATAACTGCTTTTCTCATCTACATAAATAAATTCGCGCAATTCCCGTAAATAATTCGCCTCAGGAACAACCTTTAGCAAAAAGCCATCCGTTTTTAGCAGTCGTTTAAATTCCTCATAATTCGAAGGCGATAAAATATTTAAAAGGACATCTGCGCTCTCTGCTTTGTTCGGACAATTGGCTAAATCAGCTACCGTCCAAACAATCCCTGGATAGTCGCGCGCCGCCTGTTTGACGCCTTCTTTAGCAATATCGAGTCCCGCAGCATGCACTTCACGACCAGTTGCTTGCAGTTCCGAAACTACTCGCGCTAAATGACTTCCTTCACCACAGCCAGCATCATAAATAACGATATTTTCTTTGTTCGTATCGGCAATCATTTCCGTAACCCGCTTGATTAATTTTCCAAAAAAGCCGCTCGCAATGACTTTTTTACGCGACTCGAATAAAGCCTGATCGTATTTTGTTTTATGCGCTTGCTTCAGCAAATTTAAGTAACCGGGTTTAGCAATATCAAACCCGTGACGTTCCGGACATACAAACGAATTCGGCTCTTGAAACGTCAATTCCCCGCCGCAAATCGGACATGCTAACAGCGCCATATTCTCTTTTATCGCCAGTTTATTTATCTCCATTTTAGATAACACGTCAGCTTCACTCCACTCGAAAAACGTTGCCCGCATTCAGGCAACGTTTCTATTAATTTCTTTCATACGTATAAAAAGTATAATTATACTTATTTTTTTCATCTTTTTCATGGGCTTCTTTCGCAACTTCCGAAAAATTCTCCCAGTCTACTTCAGGAAACGCCGTATCTGCATCAAATTCTGCATCAATTTTTGTGACAATCAACTGATCCGCCACATCCATAAATAAACGATAAATTTCCGCGCCACCAACGACATAAATCGGTTCGCCCGTCTTAGCAAGCGCCAAAACCTCATCACGCGAATGCAAGATTTCCGCATCATCTAACTGTAATGCTTTATCCCGCGTTAACACAATCGTCTTCCTATTCGGCAATGCTTTCCCTAGAGATTCATAGGTTTTCCGTCCCATAACAAGCGTTTTTCCAGTTGTCGTTCTTTTGAAAAATTGCAAATCGCCCGGTAAGTGCCACGGCATTTTGTTGTCTTTGCCAATGTTGCCAGCGCGGTCTTGTGCCCAAACAAAAATGATCATCCAAGAAAACCTCCCTTATACTGAAATTGGTGCTTTAATCGCTGGATCCGGATTATAGCCATCAAGTGAAATATCCGCGACATCAAAATCAAAAATCGTTGCTGGTTTATCTGAAAGCACTAATTTTGGAAGTGCATGCGGTGTTCTCGATAATTGCTCTTTCACTTGCTCGATATGATTATTATAAAGATGCGCGTCACCCATTGTATGAATAAACTCGCCAACATCCAGCCCAACCTCACGGGCAATCAGATGTGTTAGCAGTGCATAACTCGCAATATTAAACGGTACACCTAAGAAAATATCCGCACTGCGTTGATACAACTGACAAGATAATTTTCCGTCCGCGACATAAAATTGGAATAGCGAATGACATGGCGGCAAAGCCATATTCGGAATATCTTCCGGATTCCAAGCAGACACAATCAAACGACGCGAATTCGGGTTCGTTTTAATCATTTCAATCAAATCCGCTAACTGATCAATTGTTTCCCCTTGCGAAGTTTTCCATTCACGCCATTGTTTGCCGTAAATATTCCCTAGTTCACCGTATTTATTCGCGAATGCTTCATCTTCTAAAATACGCTTTTTAAATTGTTCCATTTCCGCTTGATATACTTCTTTGAATGCCGGATCACTTTCTGCTCTCAGTCCAAAATCCGTCATATCTTCGCCTTTGTAATCAGCGCTCTTCACGTAACGCTCAAAAGCCCATTCATTCCAAATATTATTATTATGCTGTAAAAGGTAGCGAATATTCGTATCTCCATGTAAAAACCATAGCAGTTCACTTACTACAAGTTTAAATGGTACCCGTTTTGTTGTCATAATCGGAAATCCTTCTTGTAAATCAAAGCGCATTTGATAACCAAACGTGCTGATTGTTCCAGTCCCAGTGCGATCTCCTTTTTGTGTTCCATTCTCTAAAACGTACTTTTCTAAATCCAAATATTGTTTCATCGTTCGCACTCCTTATTCCGCATATTGTGATAAAAATTCCCAGCGTTCCATCATTTGTTCCAGCTCAGTTTCTTTTGCTGTAATGAGTCCACTAATTTCTGCTGCTTTTGTAAAGTCTGCTCCGGTTTGTTCCAATGTTTCATTGAGCGATTCAATCGTTTGTTCTAATTCGCTAATGGCATCTTCAATTCCGTCCCACTCCAGTTGTTCTTGGTAGGTTAGCTTGACTTTCTCTTTTTTCTCAGGCGCCTTCTTTTCGACCGAAGTATTCGCCATTTTTTTCATTGATTTCGCTGGTTTTCCTTTGGCCTCAAGTTCTTTCAAATAATCGCTATATTCTCCGTAGAAAATTTCTACTTCACCAATAGCCCGGAAAACGAGCAACTTGTTCACGACCTTATCAAGGAAATATCTATCATGGCTAACCGTAATTACGGTACCATTGAATGATTCTAAATAGTCTTCTAAAACGGTCAATGTTTGCGTATCTAAGTCATTGGTCGGCTCATCTAGTAGTAACACATTGGGACGTTCCATCAAAATGCGCAGTAAGAATAAGCGACGTTTTTCACCGCCAGATAAGCTACCGATTTTCTTCCCGTGTGAATTTGGTGGGAATAAAAATCGTTCGAGCATCGCGCTCACACTAATCACTTCACCGCCAGAAGTCGTCACTTGCTCTCCCGCTTCTTGCAAATAAGCAATCATTCGCATATCCGGATCCATCTCTTCATTTTGCTGCGTATAGTAACCGATTTGTACGGTTTGCCCCGTGATTACTTCCCCAGCATCCGGCGCTAGTTTTCCAGCTAACATATTCAGTAAAGTAGATTTACCAGTTCCGTTATTCCCTGTAATACCAAGGCGTTCTCCCGGTTGGATAATCAAACTAAAATCTTGCAACACCTGTTTTTCATCAAAGCGTTTTTCTAAGTTTTTCAGTTCGAAAACATCTTTTCCGAGGCGGCTAGTAACAAAATCAATCGCTAGTTCCGAATCGTCCACTTTGGTTTTCACTTTCTTCTCTAAATCATGGAAACGATCTTGTCTGGCATTTTGTTTGGTGGCACGACCTTGAGGACCGCGGCGCATCCAAGCCAGTTCCTTACGATAAAGGTTTTTATTTTTCTCGGATTCGCGAACTTCATTTTCCATCCGAATCGCTTTGGATTCCATGAATTTCTCGTAGTTCCCAACATAGCGATAAGCCGAACCACGGTCCAGTTCCACCATATGATTCGTCACACGATCAAGGAAATAACGATCATGGGTAACGAGCAAGACAGCCCCTTTAAAACGATTTAAATACTCTTCTAACCAACGAATCGACTGAAAATCCAAATGGTTGGTAGGCTCATCCAAAATAAGTAAATCAGGCGTTTCGATTAAAACTTGTGCCAAACCAACCCGTTTTCGTTGTCCACCAGAAAGCGCACTTATTTTCGCAGTTAAGTCCGTAATACCCAATCTTTCCAAAATTGTTTTCGCTTCTGTGTTCATATCCCAAGCCGCACTAGCATCCATTTCCTGGCTAGCTGCAGTATAAGCATCATGTAATTTGGTGTTTTCCGCGTCAAGCGACATCGCCAGCAACACTTCTTCATACTTGCGCATAGCTCGAAGCGCCGCAGTATCCCCATCAAAAACAGCCGCGAGAACTGTATCTTCTTCATTAAACTCAGGATCTTGCGCCAAATAACCAATCGTATAATCTTTCGCTTTTGTAACCGTTCCTTTATCTCCAGATTCACTGCCAGAAATAATTTGCAATAACGTTGATTTCCCAGTACCATTTACACCGATTAAACCAATACGTTCGCCCTCAGTTATCGTTAGCGAGATATTTTCAAACAGGCTTTTTTCACCATATGTTTTTGTTAAATTTTCCACTTTTAATTGTTTCATTTAGTCCCATCCATTTCCTGTTCGTCCTTATCTATTCTAGCTGAAAACATAGAACATATCAATTGCTTAAGATGAAAAAAGTTCCAAAAGCGGCGAATCCACTTTTGGAACTTCTAATTTTAAAATAAACCTTGCGCGTTACCATTTTCATCGACATCCATATTTAATGCCGCTGGTTTTTTCGGTAAGCCCGGCATCGTCATCACGTCACCTGTTAAAGCAACGACAAAGCCAGCACCAAGTTTTGGAATAAATTCACGAATATGAATCACGAAATCAGTTGGGCGACCAAGCAATGTCGGATCATCTGATAACGAATATTGTGTTTTCGCCATACAAATCGGATAACGATCCCAACCATATTTTTTGAATTCCACGATTTGTTTTTGCGCCTTGCTGGAAAGTTCCACGCCAATACCGCCGTAAACCTTCGTCACAATCGCTTCTAATTTTTCTTCGATTGACCAAGCGTCTTCATAAATACGTTTGTAGTCTGCTTCTCCACTTTCAACAGCCGCAATGACTTTATCCGCGAGTTCCAGGCCACCATTGCCACCTTTTTCCCAAACTTCTGTTAAGGAAAATGGAATGCCATGTTCTTCGCAAAGCGCTTCTAATTTTGCCACTTCTGCGTCAGAATCAGTGATGAATTTATTAATTGCTACCACATAAGGAATACCGAAAGTTTCGATTGATTCCGTATGTTTTTGCAAGTTAGTAAAACCTTTAGCTAACGCGTCAACATTTTCTTCGCTTAGTTCGGTTTTCAAAGCGCCACCATGCATTTTGAGCGCGCGAATCGTTGCTACAATAACAACACAATCCGGTGCTTTTCCAAGGGCAGGCACTTTAATATCTAAAAATTTCTCGGCACCAAGGTCTGCACCAAAGCCAGCCTCAGTCACGACATATTCACCAAGTTTTAGCGCCGTACTTGTCGCAGAAACACTATTACAACCATGCGCAATATTGGCAAAAGGTCCGCCGTGTACAATTGCCGGAGTATGTTCTAGCGTTTGTACTAAGTTAGGTTTTAAAGCATCTTTTAACAGTAACGTTAATGCGCCTTCATAACCCATTTCACCAACCGTAATCGGTTCTTTTTTGTAGTTATAACCAATCACAATTTCACTTAAACGTTTCTTTAAATCTTTCAAATCACTTGCTAAACAAATGATTGCCATGATTTCAGAAGCAACCGTAATATCAAAACCATCTTCCCGTGGAACGCCTTGAATCGGTCCACCAAGACCAACGACTACTTTGCGAAGTGCACGATCGTTCAAATCAACGACACGTTTCCAAACGATTCTGCGGCCGTCAATAGCTAAGTCATTTCCTTGTTGCATATGGTTATCGATAAATGCCGATAAAGCATTATTTGCTGCTGTAATTGCATGAAAATCGCCTGTAAAATGTAAATTAATATCTTCCATTGGAATAACTTGCGCATAGCCGCCGCCAGTTGCCCCGCCTTTAATCCCCATTGTAGGTCCAAGCGATGGTTCGCGCAGTGCGATAACTGTTTTTTTATCTTTTTTAGAGAGTGCGTCACCAAGTCCAACTGTCACAGTCGACTTCCCTTCACCAGCTGGCGTTGGATTAATCGCTGTTACAAGAACAAGTTTCCCTGGTTGTTTGTCTTTTAACGAGTGAATCGTATCATAGGATAACTTTGCTTTATACTTTCCGTAAAGTTCGAGTGCATCTGCATCTAATCCTAAATGTTCGGCAATTGTCGTAACTGGTAGAATTTCTGCTTTTGATGCAATTTCAATATCTGATTTCACTTTATTTGACATGATATCCCCTCCGAATATGTATATTGTAACAAAGAATTAAGATATTTTGGCCACTTCAGTGCATCAAAAAAGCGCGACACCAAGCGATGTAACACCATTTTGATTCTAAAGTAAAACCTGATTGCGCAAAAATCAACATCTCAACCTTGGATTACCGTTATTCCTTTGTTTCTGGTTTCGTCGACTCCATTGCCTTGAGCGTCTTAAGCGCATCCGGATGATTTTCGAAAAACTGTACAACATCCCCGATTCGGTCAATCGAATTCCAACTCAAGTGGTGTTCAATGCCTTCCACATCATGATAAATATGGGACGGATCTACGCCAATAATACTTAAAAAACTTTCTAGTAATGCGTGTCTTTCTAGGAGCCTTTTCCCCATTTGTGTTCCTTTAGGCGTCAAAATTAATCCACGGTACTTTTCATAGATTAAATATTCATCTTTATCCAGCTTCTGCACCATTTTTGTTACAGAGGAAGGATGGACAAATAACTCATCAGCAATATCCGAAACCCTGGCATAACCTTTCGTCTCAATAAGGGAATAGATTTTTTCAATATAATCTTCCATACTAGGTGTTGGCATAGCTATACCCTCCAACTTAAATTCTTTCACATAGCCAATTGTACTATAATATCGCCCTTTCTAAAAGTATTTACCCTTTCGAAAACGAAATTTTTCCTAGGACGTCGCTTTTTAAAAAAACAACAATTAGTAGTAAAATGAGACAAATTAGTAAAAAGTATGCCCTTACAAGTCCAAAAATTTAAAAAATATCGAAAATCAGCTTGACGTTTATAGGTATTTTGATTTATAGTGTTAGTATCATATGCGGCAACGCTATGAACTGAAAAGGTAGTATTTGCGAGAAAAATTTTTTACGCTTGAATGAAAGCGTTTTAATAAATGTTTCTAGCAATTATTAGCCATACTTAGGAGGATTTATTTCAATGCAAAATGGGAAAGTAAAATGGTTTAACAATGAAAAAGGTTACGGTTTTATCGAATCAGACGGCGGCGAAGATATTTTCGTTCACTTCACAGCGATCCAAGGTGACGGCTACAAATCTTTAGAAGAAGGCCAAGCGGTAACATTTGAAGTTGTAGAAGGAAACCGCGGCGCTCAAGCAGCTAATGTAGAGAAAGCCTAATCCAGTTGCCAATTAGACACGGACGTAAAAACCGGTATCTATTTACCGGTTTTTTTATTGCAAAAAAACAGCTTTCCTTCTATAATAAAGCCACATCATTCATACGTTAGGAGGCACAAAAGATGGAAGTTTTTGTTGATGGCGCAAGTGCTGGAAACCCAGGCCCTAGTGGTGCTGGCATTGTTCTGAAAGCAGATGGCATCTATGAGCAACTCGCGATTCCACTAGCAATCATGACCAACCACGAAGCTGAATTTATCGCGATCAAACTCGGACTAGAAGAAGCCTTAAAAAAACAAGCAACTTTCATTCGTTTGTATTCTGATTCGAAAGTTGCCATTGAAGCGATTCATAAACGACATGCGAAAAACCCTTTATTTAAGCCTCATTTAGAAGCAATTTTAGAAATGGCAGATTCGTTAGAGTTGTTTTTTGCCGAATGGCGTAATGTTAGCCAAAATAAACAAGCCGACCAACTTGCGCGTCAGGCAATAAAAAAACAGAAGCAACCTGGCGTAAAATAACCAGATTGCTTCTATTTTTTTATTCGATATCGCGTGTCAATGTTTTTAAGCCGTATTTTTCCACTACTGCAAAAGCATCCTCGCGGAAACCGCTATATTTTAAGCTTGGTAAGTCTATTTCTAGTGGAACTTCGGTATGAATTCGAGCTAGTTTTTGACTTAATTCTAACATCGCTAAGTCTTCTTGAATTTTGGTTTGTTGTGCTGGTTTCAGTTTGTCAAGATTGTTTAAGACGCCTTCAATAGACTCGAACTCTTGAATGAGTTTAATCGCTGTTTTTTCACCGATACCACGCACGCCAGGATAGCCATCAGAAGTATCTCCCATCAATGCTTTCACATCGACAAATTGGCTTGGGGTAATGCCCATCTCCTCAAAAAATGTTGCTTCATCATATCGTTTATAATTGCCATACCCTTTTTGCATAATCCAAACGTCATTGGTCGGAGCGATTAATTGCAGTAAATCTTTATCGCCACTTAAAACGGTAGTCGCAATCGTATTACTCGCTTGAACGGTAATCGTCCCAATGCAATCATCTGCTTCAAAACCCGGCACGCCTAAATTAACAAAGCCAAATCCAGCAGCGACCTCTTTCGCTAAATCAAACTGCGGAATCATTTCTTCTGGCGGTGCTGTTCTGCCAGCTTTATAGCCATCATATAATTCATTACGGAATGTTTGTGATCCCATATCCCAACAAATTAGCGTATGCGTTGGGTTACTCTGGCGGATGGCCGCAAACATATGGCGCATAAAACCTTGCACCCCATTCGTCGGTATCCCGTGTTGATTAAACATAAATTGTTTGGAAACGGCTGTTGCATAAAATGCTCGGAAAAGTAACGCCATTCCATCCACAACGAGCAAATTTTCTCGATTTTCAGTCATATATAATCCTCCAATTTCCTTCTACTGCCATCTATTGTAGCATAATTATATCTGGCTCGCAGAAAAAAGGAGTTTTTTACCAGCTTGCTTTTGTCACGCCGGGTAATTGTCCTTGATGTGCTAGTTCACGAAAACGAATCCGTGACATACCAAATTTACGCATATAGCCATGTGGGCGTCCTGTTAGCTCACAACGATTGTGTAATCGTGATGGTGCGGAATCGCGTGGTAATTTGCGCAACTCGTCATAACGGCCTTCTGCTTTTAGTGTTCGGCGTAGTTCGGCATATTGTTCTACAAGCGCTTGTTGACGTTCATGTTTCGCAACTTTTGATTTTTTAGCCATAAGTTTCTCCTTTCTTCAAATAATAATCATTCCGATTTACATCATACGCCGATTTTAAAATGAAAGCAAGTCTTCTGTTTCAAAAAACCGATACCCATTATAAATGGATATCGGCTGTTAGCTTATTTAGTTCCCACAATCGGGCCATATGCGTTGGAGAAACCATTATTATAAGGTACTCCCGCTTTATTCGTACCGCCATCCCAGTTCACCGACCAAGTCATGATCCCTTTCACTGGTGTTCCTTTTGCTTGTAAACGACTGAAAACATTTTTAACGATTTGTGGATCTGTGACGTAACCTGTTGCCGCTGCATCGACATTCGCTGGTAAGCCGAACACAAATTTGTTCGCAGGAATTTTCAAGTAACCACGCGTTCCATTAATAAACGAATCCGCCATATAGTATAAGAAAGATTCTTTTAATGTATCGTTATTTTGCGCAATCCATTGGTTCGTTTCATCGACCCAAACACCATCGCCACCTTGGTTGTATAGTTGTGGGGCAATATAGTCATAGTAATTAGCAAGCGAAGTTAAGTAGCTTTCGTAAGCACTGCCTGGTTTCAAATAAGGAAATTCTGGTGCCATCGTGATTAAGAAATTTTTACCTTCTGCTTTATAATGATCTTTGACGATTTTTAGCGCTGCTGGGATAACCGTTTTATTATCTCCCGCAGTAATCGCACTTTGTTCTAAGTCAATGTCTAAACCATCAAAGCCATATGTTTCCACTTGACGGATAATTTCATTCGCGAACGCTTGCTCATCCCCAGCTTTGAGTTCCACGTGACCATCCGCACCACCAAGTGCTAAAAGAACAGCCCGACCTTCTTTATTTAATGCGCCCACTTGTGCTCTGAAATCGCTGTCATTTATTCCCACCGGTTTAAAAGTTGGAATGCGATTAACCCCGTCCCCTTTCATAAAGGAAACATCTACCACGTTATAAGCTTTCGGCGTATCTTTAAGTGCAATATCAGCCGAAGTTCCTTGTTGATAGCCATCTTTTCCGGAAGATTTCCAACTATGCCAGTATCCAACTAGCACTTGTTTGTTAGAAATATCTGGCATTACAGAAGCATCATCTGTCGCCGCTTGTGCCGTGCTACCAAATGCCCCCAGTCCCGTGCCAACTAAAAGTAAAGACAAACCACCAACCATTACTTGTTTTCCATTCATCTACTTTTCCCCCTTACTTTATCTACCCCAAGCTTACTTTTTTGGAGCTACTAGAAAATACCCAACATAGTGAAAATAAAACTAGAAAAACAGCAAAAAAGCGAAATTGATATAGACCAATTCCGCTTTCAAATAAAGGATTGTGTATAAGTATATGAGAAAAAATAGCCCAATTAAAACTGTTTTATTTTTTATTCAGCATGTTGTGGTTCTGGATTGGTTGCTTTTTTATCTTTACGATGTGGAATCATATTGAAGATAATGTTCAGCGCAATTGCCGTCACACTCCCTGCGACAATCCCGTTACTCGTAAATAAACGAACAAACGCAGGAAAAGCATTGAATAAATCTGGTACAACTGTTACACCTAAGCCAACACCAACCGCACAAGCAATAATTAGCAAGTTCTCTTGGGAAGTAAAATTAACTTTTCCAAGCATCTTAATGCCTTGCGCGACAACCATGCCAAACATCGCGACCATCGCACCACCGAGCACTGGCGTTGGAATAATCGTGGTCACTGCCCCAATTTTAGGAATTAAACCAAGGACAATAAGGAAACCAGCTGCCGCATAAATCACTTTACGTGTCTTAATGCCAGAAAGCTGAACCAGTCCAACGTTTTGCGAGTAAGCCGTATATGGGAATGTATTAAATACCCCGCCAAGCATAATCGCAAGCCCTTCCGCCCGGTAACCGCGAGTTAAATCTTTTTGCGATAATTTGCGTTCAGTAATATCAGATAAAGCGAAATATACTCCGGTCGATTCTACCATACTGACAAGCGCAATTAAAATCATCGTAATAATCGCCGGCCACTCAAAAGTCGGTGTGCCAAAATAAAACGGTTTCGGCATATGGAACCAACTTGCTTCACTCACCGGTCCAAATGAAATCCCTTTGTAAAGCGCCGCAAAAAGCGAACCACCGACAAGACCAATTAACACTGCAATTGCCTTCGAAAAACCTTGCCCAAAACGATACACTAAAATAATTAACAGTAACGTCCCGAAACCAAGACCAAGATTATACATCGAACCGAAATCTTTTGCCCCAGCCCCGCCAGCAAGATTATTAATCGCCACTGGAATAAGCGTTAAACCAATCACTGTCACAACTGAACCAGTCACAACAGGAGGGAAAAATCGAACAACTTTGGAGAAAAATGGTGCTATTAATAATACAAAAAGTCCTGAAATAATAATCGATCCGTAAATCGCGCCAATACCCATATCCTGGCCAATCAAAATAATTGGCGCAATGGCTTGAACCGCACATCCAAGTACAACCGGCAAACCAATCCCAAAGAAGCGATTAACCGTCAGTTGTAGCAATGTTGCAATCCCGCACATAAAAATATCAATCGACACTAAGTATGTCATTTCTTCTCCGTTAAAACCTAGCGCCCCACCAATTAACAGTGGCACGATAACTGCTCCAGCGTACATCGCTAAAACATGTTGAAATCCTAAAGCTGCAATTTTCCCTTTACCTAACATGTATTCCTATTCCTCCTCTAAAAATAAGATTTCTTCGTTTTCAAGTGAGGCAATTCGTGCTAGTGAATAAACTGGAATCCCTGTTTTATCTAATAATTCGCGACCTTGTTGGAAAGATTTTTCAATCACAATCCCAATACCCGCGACTTTTGCTCCGGCAAGCTCCGCAATTTCAAGTAAACCTAAAGCCGCCTGACCATTTGCAAGAAAATCATCAATGACTAAAATCGTGTCATCCGCTGTTAAAAATTGTTTCGACACGGAAATATCATTCGATTCTTTTTTAGTGTAAGAATAGACCGTGCTCGTATACAAATTATCCGTTAAAGTCACTGATTTTTTCTTCCGTGCAAAAACAACTGGCACGGAAAGCGCAAGTCCCGCAAATACAGCCGGCGCAATACCCGATGATTCAATCGTTACAATTTTCGTAATCCCTAAATCTTGGAACCGTTTAGCAAATTCATTTCCCATGGCTTGCATTAAAACTGGATCAATTTGATGATTTAAAAATGCATCTACTTTTAAAACATTGCCGGGTAAAACGGTCCCTTTTTCTTGAATAAACTCTTCCAGTAATTTCAAGGCGATTCTCCTTTCAAAATAAAAAAACTGCTCCTCTAAATTTAGAGAAGCAGTATAGAAGCCACCAATTTCCGAGGTGACTTCTTTATACAAACTACTCATAGTCCGGTTATTTACGGTAACCAGGTAGAAACTCGTCGCCCAATCGCAACTATTATACAAGTATTTCGGTTTTAAGTTATGTTGTTTATTATAGCTTTCTAAAGGAGCACGGTCAAGCTAATTTTTTACTTATTAAACTGGTACACATAAGCGTATCTTTTTTCTAGTAAATCTAGTAAATACGTAGGATTCAAGCCTTCTCCTGTTGTATCTGTTAGAATTTCTAATGGTTTCTTTGTTTTACCAAATTTATGCACGTGTTCCGTTAACCACGTTTTTAACTCCGTATAGTCATCACTTGCAATAATCGCATCGATGTTCGGAATTTCTTTTTGCATTTGGTTGTAGAACTGCGCTGCGTACATTAAACCTAGCGCGTACGATGGGAAGTAACCAAAATCGCCACCAGCCCAGTGAATGTCTTGCAGTACGCCATTCGTATCATTATCTGGACGAATGCCTAAGTACTCTTCGTATTTGTCGCCCCACGCTTTCGGCAAATCTTTTACTTCAAGTTCGCCATTAATAAGCGCTTTTTCCAGTTCATAGCGAATCATAATATGCAGCGGGTAAGTTAACGTATCTGCTTCAATTCGAATCAGCGAACTTTCGGAAATATTCACCGCACGATAAAAATCTTCCAACTTCACCTTATCAAAAGCAGGCTTCGTTATCGCCTGAAAATCTGCATAATTACTTTTCCAAAATGCCAAACTAGATCCGATAATGATTTCGTAAAATAGAGATTGAGATTCGTGAATTCCCATCGAAGCTCCGTTTGCAAGTGGTGTTCCTACAAGAGACGCATCAAAGTTTTGCTCATAAATCGCATGTCCACCTTCGTGAATCGTACCAAATACAGCCATTTTAAAATCATTTTCATTATAACGTGTCGTAATCCGAACATCGCCCGTATTCAAACCAGTCGCAAATGGATGAACCGTTTCATCTAAACGACCCGCTTCAAAATCAAAGCCCATTTTATTCAAAATACGAATGCTAAATTCTTTTTGTTTCGCTTCGGAAATTTTTGTATTTAAAATCGATGCATCTGGCTTCACGCCTTCGTTTGCAATCTTTTCACGAATCGCCATAATACCATCACGTACTTTTTCAAAGACAGAATCAAGCACAGAAACCGTCACGCCAGGCTCATATTGATCAAGTAATGTGTCGTATTTATTTTCTTCATAACCCCAATACTCCACAAATTGGCGTTTCATTTCGAGAATTCTAGTTAGGAATGGTTCGAATGCCGCAAAATCATTTTGTTCGCGAGCAGTTGTCCAAGCAGTTTCGGCTTGCGCAACCAGTTTTGTATATTCCGCATATTCTTTGCTTGGGATTTTTTTATTTAAATCATATGTTTTTTGAGATTCTTCTAAAGTTTTACGAGTGATTTCGGATAGATTTTCTTTATCTTGGTTAAGTCCGGCAATAAAAGCAGCCATTTCTTCCGATGTTTGCATATTGAAAATCTCTTCAGAAAGAACGCCAATAACATCGGAGCGGCCTTCCATTCCTTTTGACGGTGCGCCTGTACGAAGATCCCAGTAAACTAATGCCAGTGCTTCTTCCAGTGCTTCCATCTTTTTAATATACGCTAAAAATTCCTCTTCTAATGTTCCTACCAAACTTAACTCCTCCATTCAATCAATCTTCTTTTTTAGGACGTGGTTTTCTTGGACCCCAGTATTGATATAAATCTGTGCGCAAGTAACCATTATATAATTTGCGTTTTTTCGTTGCTTTCTTACCATAAACTTCTTCAAATAATTCATATGAAGTAAGCACGTAAACAGACCATGTCGGCATTCGTTTATACACAATACCCATTTCACGATACAGTTGGCGCACAGCTTCCTCGTCCTCTAAACGTTCCCCGTACGGCGGATTCGCAACAACGACCCCGTACTCATCTTCCGTTTGGAAATCGGCTACTTGGAGTTGTCTAAAAGTAATCAAGTCACCAAGACCTGCTTCTACCGCATTTTGTTTCGCAATATCGATCAAACGCGCATCAATGTCGCCACCGATAATATTTAGCGGTTGATCATAATTAGCCAAATCTTCCGCTTCTTGCCTCGCATCCGCCCAAACTTGCTTCGGCATCCAATCCCATGTTTCCGATACAAACTCACGGTTGAATCCCGGTGCGATATTTTGTCCAATAAGTGCTGCCTCAATTGGAATCGTCCCAGAACCACATACCGGATCATAAAATGGTCTATCCGGATGCCAACTAGTAAGTAACACAAGCGCCGCCGCCATTGTTTCTTTAATAGGTGCGCTACCTTGAGCTAAACGATAACCACGTTTATGTAATCCCGCACCACTAGTATCAATCGTAAGCGTCACTTCATCTTTTAAAATAGAAACTTCTAACTTAAATAACGCGCCTGTTTCCATCAAACGGCCAGAACGACGATATTTTTCACTGACACGATTAACGATCGCTTTTTTCACAATCGCTTGGCAATCAGGCACACTGTACAGCGTAGACTTAACCGATTTACCAGCTACAGGGAACTGCGCATCTAGCGGCAAATAATCTTCCCAAGGTAAAGCTTTCGTCTTTTCAAACAGTTCATCAAATGTTGTTGCTTTAAATACACCAACGACAATTTTCACTCGGTCTGCTACACGAAGCCAAAGATTCGCTCTAGCAATTGCGGATAAATCTCCTTCAAAATATACCTTACCGTTTTCTACTTTCGGGTCATAGCCTAAACGTGCCACTTCTTTCCCAACAATCGCTTCTAAACCAGAAGCAGCCGTCGCCACCAACTGAAATGTTTTCATTGTGTCCCATCCTTTAATTAAATTTCTAATGAAAAAAAGCTGTTTTAAGAGGGGGAGATTTGTTTTAAATAGGCATTCAACCAGGTCGAACACCCACCTTAAAACTTGCGCTCCGGCCTTCTAAAACAGCCTTCAATGTTAAATTAATCCTGAAAATAACGCTCTGTAAGCCATGTTCTGTTCTTTACTACATACAGGGTAATAGTAAAGAGATAACCATCTATCTGCGCGAAAATTAATTCGCACCTCGTCCCTTGTTCTTGATTCCTCGGGAAAAGTGCCCCTACCATAAGTTTGAGTTTCTCGCTCGTGGGGTTTACCTCGTTCCACTTCCGAGCATTTCTGCCGGAACTTCGTCACTGTGGCACCTTCAAGGTTATAAGACCATATCCGAAGACTTAGGTCATTCACCTGCCGTCAAACCGGAAATCCGGAATGCCCTGGCTTATTGTTTGACCAGGCACGATCACTACGGGCATCACAGCACCGTGCGAGCATGGACTTTCCTCTGCTTTCAAAAGAAAACAGCGATTATCCGAACGTTATTCATAAATTCTTAACTTACTTATACTAGCACACCTATTCGTTATCGTCCAGCTTATTTCCAAAAACGTGTTTTTCTAAGTTAGAAAGACGTTTTAGAATATCAAAGTTGGTCGTTCCAGCTGGTTGTGCCGCTGCTTGGAAAGTTGGTGCTGGTTGTGCTGCTGATCTTAGTGGTGCGCTATCAAGTTCTTGTACAAGTCGAATATTTTCAGCTTGAAGAGCCTCGATTTCTTGCGTGAACGTACTGTAATCTTTAATTACCATGTCCAAAAACTCATCAACATCTTCCGGACTATAACCACGAAGCCCAGTTTTAAATTCTTTTTCCAAAATTTCTTTACCTGTTAAGTGATACTCAAATTGTTCCGAAGTCATATAACTCCACCTCTATCTCTATTCTTACGTATTTTTGTTCTAATAATATACTTACCCTTATTTTTTCAAATCTCACACCATTTGTCAATCTATTCGAGTAATTTTTATGAAAATAACTATTTGCTTCTATATTAAAAGGTTTGATTCATATCTTCCACAACCTCTTGAAGCGCATAAAAATCAATACATTCCAAAAAATAATTCGCTTGCTCTTTCGCTTGAGCAGCACGATCATAAAAAAATTTCGGCGAACCTTCTTTTTCTAAATCATACACAAGTAGCGCCCCGTCCGTATTATCGATAATAAAACCATCTCTGGCCGCAAATTGCGCAGGACTTTCATAAGGACGTTTCGTAATAAATGCATGATAATCCGCTTTTTCCCGTACTTCAGTCGCCCATAATTGATTTGCTTCATTCCAATTAGCGCTTTGTTGTTCAAACGGTTCGAGAATTGCTAGCTTGACCGGATAATCTGTTTTCAATTCCGCAACCACTTCCCCCGCCCAAAGTTCAATTCCTAACTGACCAGAAATAATCACCCATTCTAGCCCATCTTCCACGTGCGGTAGCAAATGGCGTTTGATTGTTTCTTTAATATAGACGGCTTCATCCGCATCCTTTTTAAAAATGCCCAGTTCAAAATTTTTGTATCCTGTCACTGCGATGGATTTCACATCAATTCCTCTTTTCTTTTTAAGAAATCTCTCACTCTTGTTAGTGTATACTTGGTAGACTGGTAGTGGTCTAGGAAATGTTTGTAAAAAGACTTTCCATTAAATGCACTTACTGCCGTCATTTGAACATTATCACAGGCTTGCCTTAATTGCAGTTCTCCTAAATAAGGAGGACGCTCTTTGTTTACCCATGGAATCGCTAATTCTAAAAATGCATCCGCGCTATTTTTGGCTTCATCAACGAAAGGTTTCATATCTTTATAAAAATCAAACGGCTTGGCTTCTTCGCGGTTACTTAAATAAAGTTCCCAGTTTTTTTCATTCTGAAGAAGTAATTTTTCCGTGCGGTTTAAAAGTTCCATTCTATCACTCTTTTCTTCACATTTTCAGTTACTTCAAGCATAGCATAGGACGCAAAATCTTGCCTAAAATTAGATTATTAGTTAAAATATGGTAAAATAGACGAAGGTACGTTCTATTTATGAGGTAGTTTCTTGCCGAAAAGAGCTATTCTGCATTTAATTCGTACTATCATTTTCATTTTTATTTGTTATAATAGATGATAGTCTAAATTTCAGAATAGAATTTTTCTGATAGAGGTGAAAAAAATGGCTATTGGTTATCCTAACGGCAAAAAGTATGCAGCGAGTCCTGAGGGTCTTCCTCAAAAAAAACGGAAAGCTCCTGTAACTTACGGTAAGCGCGGTATGTCTTTGGAAGATGATTTGAATGATACCATTGCGTATTATTTAACCCACGAAATTGCAGTCATCCACAAAAAACCTACGCCTGTCCAAATTGTCAGCGTGGACTATCCAAAAAGAAGTAGTGCCAAAATTAAGGAAGCCTACTTCAAAACACCATCCACAACAGATTACAATGGTGTCTATAAAGGAAAATATGTTGATTTTGAAGCTAAAGAAACCCAGAATACAACGTCTTTTCCGTTGAGTAATTTTCACGATCACCAAATGACACATATGATCAACGTCTTAAAACAAGACGGTATCGTTTTTGTCATTATTGCTTTCCAAAAACTCGGAGAAACGCATTTCATTCCCTTTGAGAAATTTTATCCGTTTTGGGAACGCATGCAGAGTGGTGGTAGAAAATCAGTCACTATAGCAGAAATACAAGATGTATCGGACCAAATTCCTTATGGTCTAAATCCAAGGCTTGACTTCTTGCAATCAATAGATAAATTATACTTCTAGTCAAACCTTTTTTAAAGGAGAGAGATTTTTAATGGCAGATAAACCGCAGACAAGATCTCAGTATCGCAAAAAACCAAGTGGCAATTCTAAAAAGAAACCGCAAAAACGCGGAAAACGAGTAGCAGCGAATATTTTCAAAACTATTTTCTTTGCAGGATTATTTTTCGCTTTCTTTGGTATTGCGGCTGGTGCAACTGTTTTTTACGGTTATGCAAAAGATGCACCTAAACTGACCGACTCCAAACTACGGGATCCGTTATCGTCCAAGTTACTTGATAAGGATGGTAAAGTTTTCGCAGAAGTTGGAACCGAACGGCGGGAATATATTGAATACAAAGATATACCGGAAACACTAAAAAATGCAATTCTAACAACAGAAGATGCGCGTTTTTACGAACATGATGGCATTGACCCTATCCGACTCGGTGGGGCAGTCGTAGCTAACGTGACAGATGGCTTTGGAGCGGAAGGCGCAAGTACCCTTTCCCAACAAATCATCAAAATGTCCTATTTAGACTACACGAATAAAACACTTGCCAGAAAAGCACAAGAAGCATGGTTAGCTCTTCAATTAGAAGAAAAATATAGCAAAAATGACATCTTAGAAATTTATGTTAATAAAGTCTATATGTCTGACCGTGTCCATGGTATGCAAACAGCTGCCGAACATTATTTCGGTAAAAATGTGAAAGATCTTACGTTAGCTGAAACAGCGCTACTTGCTGGTATGCCGCAAAGTCCGAATAACTACAACCCTTACGACCATCCAGAAGCAGCTAAAAAACGTCGTGATCAAGTGTTAACAAACATGTATACACATGACAAAATCACCAAAGAACAAATGACAGAAGCTCAAAAAACACCAATTACTACTGGACTTCGCTCGAAAAAAGATCGTGCAGATAAAATTTACAAATACGATTCTTACGTAACACAAGTTTTAAGCGAAATTCCAAAAGAATATGATGTTTATCGTGATGGTTTAACAATTTACACAGCACTTGACCGTGATGCCCAAGAGTACACGGAAAAAATGCTTAATACTAATGAAATTGTGAACTTCACGGATGATGAAATGCAAGCCGGTATCGTGTTGCAAGATACAAAAACTGGCCGTGTTCAAGCCATCGGAGGCGGACGTAATCAGAAAGTTACACGTGGCTACAACTACGCGACTCAAGTAAAACGTTCGGTTGGGTCAACGATGAAACCTATCGCCGATTATGGCCCTGCTTTTGAATATTTAGACTGGTCAACTGCCCATATTTTAGAAGATGAACCGTATACTTATACTGGTGGAACTCCTATTAATAACTGGGACTTCGGTTATAAAGGACCAATTTCCGTAAGACAAGCCCTTTATCAATCGCGTAATATTCCAGCTCTAAAAACACTTCAAGCAGTTGGCTTAGATAAATCCGAGCAATTTGTTAATAAACTTGGTATCACGTATGATAAAGGCCAAAACGTAGAATCCAATGCCATCGGTGCAAATAGTTCCAATCCAATGCAAATGGCTGGTGCCTATGCTGCATTCGGTAACAAAGGAATTTACAACACGCCACATACCGTTACTAAAATCGTTTTATCTGATGGACAAACCGAAATTGATACAGAACCGAAAAGTACCGTTGCGATGAAAGAATCCACTGCTTATATGGTCTCTGATGTTCTAAAAGACGTTCTTTCTATCGGAACAGGTACCTCAGCAGCCGTACCAGGTGTCCCTGCTGCTGGTAAAACAGGTACAACGAATATCCCACCTGAATTCACATCGAAGTACTACTACCCTAGTGGTGCTGCTCGTGACTCATGGTTTGCTGGATATACAACCAACTATTCAATCGCCGTATGGACCGGTTATGATGATAAGCAAAAATATGTTTCTGCGAACGAACAAAAAATTGCTCAACGCATGTTTAGTAAGTTGATGGCGCACGCCTCTTCTGGCAAAACCACTTCAGACTTCAAAATGCCAAGCAATGTTGTATCCGTTCCAATTTTAAAAGGCAGTAACCCAATCGCTCGTGCCGCAGAAGGTACAGCAAGCGATAAAGTAAGCTACGAGTTATTCTTATCAGGAACTGCTCCAACAAAAACAGCTTCAACTCCTGAAGATGAGAAGAAAAAAGAAGAAGAAGCGAAGAAAAAAGCGGAAGAAGAAGCGAAAAAGAAAACCGAGGAAGAGAAGAAAAAAGAAGAAGAGGCTAAGAAAAAAGCAGAGGAAGAGAAAAAGGCTGAAGAAGCCAAAAATCTTACTGCCCCTGCCGGCTTAAGAGCAAGCTACAATGCCAGCTCTAAGCAAATTAACGTTTCTTGGTCCGCAGTAAATGGTGCAACCTATGAAGTAACTGTCAATGGTTCCACAACGACTGTATCTTCTACCTCTGTTTCCGTCAGCGGTGGCAATCCGGGTGACACAGTTTCCATTAATGTCGTCGCCGTAAAAGATGGCAAGAAGAGCCCCGCCGCCTCGACTAGCGTTAAAATTCCAGATAGTTAATAATAAATAAAAGAGCGAAAGATGATTAAATCATCTTTCGCTCTTTTTCTTATCGTTTCGCAATTAATTTACGTTGCTCTAGCATTAACTCATTTAATTGCCTAAAGCCTAAAAATGTATTCCCACGTTTTAATACATATTCTAACCGTTCATCTAAATTAAGTGGCTTCGTCTCCAACGTTTTAATTTGCTCCATCAAATTATCGAGTTGTACCGGCCGGTGATTACTCCAGAATAAAATAGATAAAAAAATGCCGAGTGCATCTCTGACTGTTACAGGAGATGGCTTTTTATGCACTTTTAAATCTGCTTCCATACTCTCCGCTAAATTGGTCATATGTTTCGCTAATTTGCGACAAGCGCGCTCTGTCTCATTTTTCCACGGGATAACCCCGCCACCTTTAGTAAAAAACTGTTGTTCTTGCCAAAAAGGTAAGCCGCTTACGTAAATCGATTCTGGATCGTATTCTTCCAAAATAACATCAGGTGCAGGGAAATCCGGATGTGTTAATTCCACTGCATATTTAAATTCAGCCATCAAATCCCCTCACTTTCGCTTGTTTTTTTCCTTCTCTACACAAATAAAGTAAAGGGCATGTCGGGCAATCTGGGTTTCTCGCTTTGCAATGATATCTGCCAAAGAAAATCATATAGTGATGCGCATCTGACCAAAGCTCTTCTGGTAATTTTCTTTTCAGTGTTTCTTCTACTTCCACGACAGAGTCTTTCCATCTACAAATTCCCAGCCGTTTGCTAATTCGTTCCACATGCGTATCTACTGCAATTGCCGGAATGCCAAAGCCAACTGATAAAACTACATTGGCTGTTTTTCTGCCAACACCAGGTAGACTTTCTAATTCAGCATGGGTTCTTGGCACTTCGCCATTAAATTCGGTTAAAATCTTCTCCGATAGTCCTTGGATATTTTTTGCTTTGTTGCGATATAAACCAATCGAACGAATATCGTCCATCAGTTCTTCTAGTGGTACAGCTAAGTAATCTTCCGGAGAATGATATTTTTCAAAAAGAGAGGCAGTGACACGATTTACTAAAACATCTGTACACTGCGCAGATAACACAACAGCCACCAGCAATTCAAACGTATTTTTATGAATGAGCTCGCAATGTGCTGCTGGAAACATTTTTGCCATTTCTTCTATGCATAATACGGTTTGTTTATTTGATAACAATTTGTTTACGTCACCCTTTTCTTTTTTCAAGCCAGTCGTATAATGGAATCGAACCTGCGCTTTTTTTCACTTCGCTTTGATTAATGGTTTGGCTTGTACGGCCATTTTGATGGAATTCTTCAGCTACTCGTTTGGCGTCTTCAATGGTTTTGACTCCTTGTTTCGACCAGTTCAGAAGAATTCTATCAATATAGCGGAAATTTAATTTTTGGGAAATAACCGCTTCTTTTAACGCCTCTTTAATTAAATCTGGGTTAGTTCTATCTTGCTCTACCCAAGCTGATAACATTTCCGCTTCCATTGGCGAAAGTGGTCTTCCGAACTCGGCTTCGAACAAGCTATATAAATTGGTTTGTTGCTCTACTTGTTTTTCTTGTCTACTAGCTGCTGCTTGATTTTCATATAAAGCGACTAATTTACCCCAAAGTGGCGCTAAATTATATTGCTCTGAAATCATTCGCGAATTATCTTGGCTTTGTTCGATGGCAATCATTCCTTTTTTCAGGATTGAATCCATCGTTTTAATGGTTTCTTCGAGCGAAAGTGTTGTTCTATTTGCTAACATTTCCATCGAAGGGAAAAATTCTGCTTCTGCTGCAAAAGATTGTATTTGAAGTAAAAGTACTAGTTCGATTTCGTTTAAGCCGATGGTTGCATAGTTTTTTACTAGCACTTGTGGCAATGTTACTTGCCCTTCAGCCATCCATTGTTCAAGAATTTTTGGATTCATTTTAAACACCTCACTACAAAATTATAACATGGTTTTCGAGGGAAAAATATAAAAGTACGGATAAAATCATGAAATCAACTGGAAAAGATGATTTTCAACCCAAAAAAACGACACAAAAAAAGTGAAGCCAGTGTTTGGCCTCACTTTTATTTACTTATGGGTATAGACGGTTTAGTAAACGTGGGAATGGAATAGTTTCGCGGACGTGTTCTGTTCCGGAAATCCATGCTACCGTACGTTCTAAGCCAAGTCCAAAACCGGAATGTGGTACAGAACCGTAACGAGCTAAATCAAGGTACCAGCTGTATGCTTCTTGATCTAAGTCGAAATCTTCCATTCTAGCTTGAAGTGTTTCTAAATCGTGAATACGTTCGGATCCACCAATAATTTCTCCGTATCCTTCTGGAGCAATCATATCAGCACATAAAACAACTTGATCATTTTCTGGATCTTCCGGCATATAGAATGGTTTAATTGCTTTTGGATAATGTGTAATGAAAACTGGTTTTTCGAAACTGTCGGCAATCGCTGTTTCATGCGGTGCTCCGAAGTCGTCTCCCCAAACAATATCGTCAAAGCCTAATTCGTGTAAACGTTCAATGGCTTCTGTATACGTAATACGTGGGAACGGCGCAACCATTTTTTCTAAATGACTCACATCACGTCCAAGGCGATCTAGTTCTAAGCGGCAGTTATCAAGCACTGCTTTTACTAGGAAAGCCACGTAGTTTTCTTGTACTTGTAAGCTATCTTCTAATTTGTAAAACGCCATTTCTGGTTCAATCATCCAGAATTCAATTAAGTGACGGCGTGTTTTTGATTTTTCAGCGCGGAAAGTTGGACCGAATGAGAATACTTTACCGAAAGCCATTGCTGCAGCTTCCATGTATAATTGACCACTTTGAGAAAGGAACGCATCTTCTTCAAAATATTTCGTATGGAAAAGTTCCGTTGTTCCTTCTGGTGCACTACCAGTCAAAATTGGTGGATCGATTTTTAGGAATCCTTCTTTATTGAAAAATTCATAGCTAGCGCGAATAATTTCGTTACGGATTTTCATAATCGCGTGTTGACGGTTCGAACGTAGCCATAAATGACGATGGTCCATTAAAAATTCTGTGCCGTGTTCTTTCGGTGTGATTGGATAATCATGCGATTCGCTAATTACTTCCACACCAGATACAGCCATTTCATAGCCAAATGGGGAACGTGTATCTTCGTTAATTGTCCCTGTTACATATAAGCTTGTTTCTTGTGTTAAAGCTTTAGCAGTAGCGAAAATATCATCGCCAACTTCTGCTTTTACGACAACGCCTTGCATAAATCCTGTTCCATCGCGTAATTGTAAGAAAGCAATTTTACCGCTTGAACGCTTATTCGCAAGCCATGCTCCAATTGTTACTTCTTTTCCGACAAATTCGGATGCTTGATTGATTGTAATTTTCACTTGTCTACACTCCCTATTTCATAAAACTTTTGATTCGATTTATAGCTTCTTGGAATAAGTCTGGATTTGTTGCATAAGAAAGGCGTATATAGTCGGGCATTCCGAATCCTGAGCCTGGAATGACTGCGACTTTCGCTTCTTCTAAAAGAGCTGCTACAAAAGCATCTACATCCTGAAAACCTTTTTTATGTGCCGCTTCTTTTACTTCAATAAAGAAATAAAAGGCGCCATCTGGTTTTTTTGGTTTAAATCCTGGAATACTGTTTAGTTCCGGATAAAAGCGTTCCATGCGTTCTTCAAAGGCTTTGTACATTTTTTCTGGAACTGCTTGGCTACCAACATACGCTTCAAGGGCCGCATACTGGGCATTAGCTGTTGGATTACTTGTTAAATGGTCTGCAAGCTTGCTCATTCCAGCAATGATTTCTTTGTTCGCAGCTGCGTAACCAATCCGCCATCCTGTCATCGAGTAGGCTTTTGAAACACCATTAATGACAATCGTTAAATCGTATAAACGATCACTTAGACTTGCGATAGAAACTAAATCCGCTTTGTTGCCGTAGTATAATTTTTCGTATATTTCATCGGATAAAATGTAAATCTGATGTTTTTCAGCAACTTCGCCAATCGCGATTAATTCTTCTTTTGTATAGCACATGCCAGAAGGATTATTCGGTGAGTTTAAAACGATAGCTTTTGTTTTTTCGGTAATCGCTTGTTCAAAATTTGCTGCTGAAATTTTGAAGTCGGCGTCAAAACCAGTTTCTACAAAGACAGGAATTCCGCCTGCTAATTTGACTTGTTCGGGATAAGTTACCCAGTACGGAACTGGAATAATGACTTCATCGCCTGGATCTAAAATCGTTTGGAACGCTGAGTAGAGTACATGTTTAGCTCCTGTACCTACGAAAATTTGGTTCGTTTCGTAGTGTAAGAACTGATCTTTTTGGAGCTTATCCACAATTGCTTGTTTTAGCTCGATGATTCCACTGGAAGGTGTGTATTTAGTGAACCCTTTATTCATGGACTCGATTGCTGCATCGATGATATTTTGCGGGGTATTAAAATCTGGTTCCCCAGCGCCTAATCCGATAACATCAATTCCTTCTTGTTTCATTTGTTTTGCTTTAGCCGTAATCGCGAGTGTTGGCGACGGGGCTACTCCTTTGACACGTTTTGATAACGGTAAGTCCATGTTATTCCCTCCTCCAAATTAGTTACAAGTTTTCAATTTCTCTGTACCATTCACCTGTTTCAAAGTTAATGTCAAAGTAGTTTAGCTTGTCATTCTTATCTAAGTAGGCAACTTCCCAAATTGGTGTTTCTTTTTCCATGCCTAAATTCACATGCAAAATTTTCTTTGGGTTCTTTTCTTTTGTTACTTTGTCGCGTGCTTGTTTTTCTGTGATGCCATCAGATGCGAACTTAACATATACTTTGTCGGATTTCTTCTTTGGAACCCAGACGATGATATTCTTATTCTCACTGTTCTTGCCAGTTAATACGTAATACACTTCTTTTGGACCATTGTATAGATAAAATTGATCTGTTGTCTTTAAGTCGACTTGGCCACTTATTCGCTCTAACGCTTCTGTTTCTGCATTAGTTACAGGTTTTTCTGCCTCTCTAAAGTACAGAAATGCCAGCACGATAAGCACAATCATTATGCCGAGAATAATCGCTATCCATTTGCCAATCTTACGCTTAGGTTTTCTATTTCGCAAAGTAATCTCGCTCATTTCTATTTATAAATTACCGAAATTCGTCCGGCGATATGCATTTTCATTTTCGCATAGATACATTATAGCAATAGCCGCCTAAGATTTGAAGTCATATTAGGAAAAATTTAACCTTCCTTAAAGAATTCGCTCACTTCTTCTAATAAATCAGCTTGATTTCCTTTTAAAATTGGGGCACTTGGGATAGATTCCAAAAAGGCTTTCCCGAATTTCGTCGTGTCTACCCGGTTATCAAAAACAAAGACGATTCCGCGGTCAGATTCTCGCCTAATCAATCGACCAAAACCTTGTTTAAATCGTAGTACTGCCTCTGGTAAAGAGTAGGTTTGGAAGGCATTTTCACCACGTTCTTTTCGAAGTGAAATTTGCGCTTTCGTATAAGGATCATCCATCGGTGCGAACGGCAAGCGCACAATCACGAGGCAGGATAAGTCTTCACCCGGAATATCAATCCCTTCCCAAAAACTCGTCGTTCCAAGTAAAATCGCTTTATCGAACATTTGAAATTGCTTCGTTAGTCGTGCCGCACTTCCCGCTGAAACACCTTGCGCAAGAACGACATATTCTTCTAACGATTTCTCATTTTTCATATGATAATACGTTTTTTGCAACATATCGGAAGCGGTGAAAAGTACGAGCATCCGCCCCTTTGTTTTGACCGCTATATGACGAATATATTTAGCCAATTCCGCCGTGTAGCGCTCGATTGGCGTATCTTTAATCGGTGGCATATCATCCGGAATCATCACGCGCGCATTTTCTTTGTAATCAAATGGCGAAGGAATGCGTTTTTCTACGATTTGTTCTTCTTCCAAACCGAGACTCTTCCGTAAATAATCGAATTTTCCTTTGACAGTTAACGTTGCCGAGGTCATAATCACGCTTTCTTTTTTCGCGAAAAATTCTTTGCCAAGCGTTGGCTCCACTTCCATGAGTACTGCTTTCAGGCGGATACTTGATATCGAATGGTTTTTGTCAGCTTGTAAATAAATTGTCAAAATAGGTGATTTTTTATGCAACATTTGCTCCAACTGCTTCACCATATTTTTCCAATCTAGTAAAAAAGCATACATTTCTTCTAAAAAGGCGCTTTCTGCTTCACCTAGCTCGTTTTCTTCCCGTTTGCCTTGCGCTAATAATGTTTCCATATTTTTTTCAGATTCTTGCAGTAAGTACAACACTTTTTCGGCAGCGTAGTATACTTTGTCATTCCAAGCATCTTTTTCACTGTTTTCTACTAAGACTACTTCTTGCAAGTTTTTACGTGCAACATTCAACTGCATTTTTAGGAGCGCAAAGAATTCTTCCACAGCCTCGCCTAGCTTCATCGCTGCAATATCTAAATCATACAAACTATCCGCTTCTGGAAAAGCCATTGCTAATCGTGTTAAAAGAGAATATTTTTCTAATGAACCTAACTGATTCAAAAAGTATTTTAATTTGCGGTATGAAAGAATAAAACTGCCTTGCGTGCGGGCACTATCTGCAAAATGATGGGCTTCATCGATTACGGCAAATGCATATTTAGGCAATGTTTCCCTTCCAGAAAAATGGTCGTTAAGTAGTAAAGCATGATTGACGATGACTAAATCAGCATTTTTCGCTTGTTTAATATTGAATTTATAGAAATCGTGTGCGAGCCACGGGTCATGTTTTTCCGATAAAAACCAGCCCGTGTGCTTCATTCGATTCCAAAATAGCTCCCCGCCACTGGATAAATTCACTTCATCAATATCGCCAGTCGTTGTTTCCGTCAGCCAAACAAGTAGTTTTAGCTTCGTAACAACCACATCGTACTGCGTATCCCCTTCTTGCAACAACTGCTCAAATTTAAACAAGTTCAAATAATGGTCGCGCCCTTTAAGTAAACTCGCTTTTACTTTGAAGCCTGTTAATTTCGTTAAAAGTGGCACGTCTTTTTCATATAATTGGGCTTGTAATAAGTTCGTATATGTACTAATGACGACCGGTAATTCAGCTTGTTTTGCTTGGTAAATCGCTGGTAGAAAGTACCCTAACGACTTCCCAATCCCCGTTCCAGCTTCAATCAGCGCATGCTTGCCTGACTTCATCGCTTGGAAAACAAGGTTCATCATTTCAAATTGTCCACTTCTAGCATAAAGCGGCGCCCCTGCTTTTTGGAATAAAGCCATCTTAGCCTCATCTGTTTCCGGAAATTCAAGTAAATCAGCTCTGCTATATGTCGGCTTTTGGACTTCTTTTTTACGAATGACTAACCCGCGATGCTCCACAAAAGTTGGATCAAGTGGCTGATTAGCTCGTTCTTTTCTCATTTCGATTTCAAATAATAATTCCGGTAAGTAACTTTTTAGACTGCCAGAAATAGTCGTCATTTGCCGAATAACTGGTAATGGTAAATTTTCTAGTTTCGCTAATAATAAAAGTAGCAAATCGGCCGTTACTTCCGCATCACTATCCGCGCGGTGTGGTTTGTCATGCCCCAAATTAAATTCGTCCGATAAATCTTGTAATTTATAACTATCAATACCCGGATACATTATTCTAGCTAATTCCACGGTATCAAGTTTTTTCATTTTGCCAAGCGATATTCCCGCGCGCGTCATTTCTCTTTCTAAAAAGGTCCAATCAAAAGAAACATTATGCGCTACAAAAATAGTATCTTCGAGTAAATTTGCGATAATCGGTGCTACATCTTCAAAAAGTGGTGCATTTTTCACGTCTTTTGGAGAAATCCCCGTTAATTCTTGAATAAAAGCAGGAATCGGTTTTTCTGGATTTAAAAAGGTAGAGTATGTTTCCAGCCGTTTCCCGGACTCGACAAAACAAGCAGCGAACTGGATTATCCGGTCCTCGCGTGAAGCTTGATTTCCTGTTGTTTCTAAATCGACGACAATATAGCGTTTCTGTTTCATCTGCTCCACCTCTTTCTTTCACTGCTTTTATTCAAAAATAACGTTACAAACAAACGAGTAGCTTGAGCAGAAATCCACTCAAGCTCCCCGAACTGATTATAAAGTCGTATGCGCTTTTTCTTCTGGAAGTACCATTTCAATATGATTTTTTTCATCTAATACGACGATTTTTGGTTCATGTGCTTTTGCTTCTTCCGCAGTAAACATGCCGTAGCTCATGATAATAACTACGTCGCCTACTTGAACGTGTCTAGCTGCTGCACCGTTTAGGCAAATAACACCACTACCCGGCTCACCTGGAATAATATATGTTTCAATTCTTGCCCCATTATTATTATTTACAATTTGGACTTTTTCGTTTGGAAGCATATCCACCGCTTCTAAAATAGCAGAATCAATCGTAATACTTCCTACATAATTCAGATTGGCTTCTGTTACAGTCGCTCGGTGAATTTTGCCATTCATCATTGTTCTAAACATTTTTTACCGCCTCTTCACATTTATTAATTCATTATCGATTAAACGAGCTTTCGAGTACTTCACTGCCGCCGCAATAATTATCCCTTTGGACCAATCTGTTACTGGTGTAAATTCGGGATAAGCATATAACGCTAAATAAGCAATTTTCTCGTGGGATGTTTGCTCGTTGATTTTGTTTGTCATTACTTGTACGATTTTTTGCTCATCTGTTTCGCCGGATTCAATAAGCGCTCGGCCCATTTGTAAAGCGGCGTGGATTGCTGGGGCTTCTTGACGTTCTGTTTCTGTTAGATACACATTGCGCGAGCTTTTGGCAAGTCCGTCCGCTTCCCTAACAGTAGCAATGATTCGTAAGTTCACTGGGAAAAAGTAATCTTCTACTAAGCCAGAAACAACGGCTACTTGCTGGGCATCTTTTTGACCAAAGTAGGCATTATCTGGATTTACTAAATGAAACAGTTTCGTTAAAACCGTTACTACGCCGTCAAAATGGCCTTCTCGGTCAGCTCCGTCGAGTACCGAAACACGCTTAACGACATGGAGTTTCGTTGCTAATTCAGTCGGATAGATTTCTTCTACAGTAGGTATAAATAAAATATCTACGCCGCCTTGTTCCGCGAGCTCCGCATCGTGCGCTTCATCTCGTGGATAGGCATCAAAATCTTCATTTGGACCAAACTGGGTTGGGTTGACGAACACGCTCATCACGACAAAATCGTTCTCTTTTCTCGCATGGCTGACAAGTGTCATATGTCCTTCATGTAAAAAGCCCATCGTTGGCACGAAACCAATTGTTTTATTTGCTTGTTTTTGTTTTAAAATTGCTTCTTTAAGTTCTTGTTTATTTCGAATGATTAACATCTGCTATTCCCTTCCATAAAGGCCTTTTAAGTCTTCTTCGGCCATCGTAAAGCTATGTTTCACTTCTGGAAATGCTTGTGCTTTTACTTCTTTGACATAGCTTGCCAGTGCTGGTTCGATTGTTTCATCAATATCTGCATAAGCCTTCACGAATTTAGCACGGCGAGTAATTCCGTAACCAATAATATCATGATAGACAAGGACTTGGCCGTCTGTTTCCACGCCTGCTCCGATACCAATTGTTGGGATAGAAAGTGCTTTTGTTACTTTCTCCGCTAGTTGACGAGGAATGGCTTCTAACACAAGTGCAATTGCTCCCGCCGCTTCAACTGCTAACGCATTATCAATTAACTCTTGCGCTTCTTGTGAGGATTTGGCACGAACTTTATAGCTTCCTGTTAAACCAACGCTTTGTGGTGTTAAACCTAGGTGAGCAACAACCGGAGCACCGGCTTCTGTTAAACGAGCAATTTTGTTCACGACTTCTCCTGCGCCTTCTAATTTGACTGCATGTGCGCCACTTTCTTGAATAATCTTACGTGCGTTTTGGATTGTTTCATCCACTGATCCGTGGTATGTCATGAATGGCATATCAGTAACAACAAATGTATTCGCGGCCCCGCGCTTCACAGCTTTTGTATGATGAATCATGTCAGCAATCGTTACTGGTACCGTTGAATCGTAGCCTAATACTACCATTCCAAGTGAATCACCGACTAAAATCATATCTGCTTCGGCTTGCTCTACGTTCTTGGCAGAAGGATAATCATAAGCGGTAATCATCGTGATTTTCTCTCCGTTTTCTTTCATAGCAAAAAAATCTACTGGTCTCTTCATTTTCTTAGCTCCTTTTCGTCCCTGTTAAATCACTTTAATCAAGGCAAAAAACATATTTTTATTAGTAGCGTTAGTATGATCCAATAAAGGTATCATCCATTCATTACTACCATATGTATAATAACATAAATAGATGCTTACTTAAAGTATGCAAATTGAAGAGAGGTCTATGCTTAGACCTCTTTACTCACTTTATTCATCCATTTGGTTAATTTTTCCGGTTCGTCTGTTGCTGCGTAGGTAGATACTACTTTTCCATCTTTTAAATAAACCATTGTTGGGACAGAATCAATATCCATCTCTTTTAAAAGGGTAATCATGTCATCGCGGCTTTTTTCGGATGCTTTATCCGTGTTGTAGTAAGCCATTTTTTGATCTGGTTGTCTTTTTTCCAGTTCTTTCTTTAGGATTGGTTGGAACGCTTGGCAGTCTTCGCATGTTGGGCGGCCAACGTAAACAAATCCAGTTGTTTTATCGGCCATTTTTTGTTTGAAATCTTTGGTGGAAATGGTATTTAAAAAGGTCGAACTTTCTTTTTCGGTTTGGTTCGCCTTCTCTTCGGTTTCTTTTTTATTATCGCCACATGCTCCGAGCGTAAGAACGACGGTAATTAGCGCTAATAGTAATAGGATTTTCTTCATCAAAACAGCTCCTTCGTGTTTATTATACTTGATTTTTTTCAAAAAAGAAAAACTCGAAAAAGTGATTTTCACACTGTGTTTTCGAGTTAAAAGATATGTTTTCAGTTACTTTACTATGGTTAAAACATGTTTTTTCAGGCGGTTTCGTTATTTTTCATTATCTAGCAAAATATCTGCAGAATAGATGGAATGAACCTCGCCTAGCGAATCTTGTAATAACAGGACGCCCTCATCAGAAATACCTTTTACTTGTCCGTGGATTTTGCCTTTGGTTGTGCTGGCGGTTAGTTTTTCGCCAAAGGGAATTGCTTTGGTTTCCCAAAGTAGTTTGATTGGCGCAAATCCTTTATCAAGGAAAAGTTCATAGTATTTCTCTAAAGCGACTAAAATTTCTTGTAATAGCGCTTTTCTGGATATACTTTCGCCTAGTTCAAGTTTCAGCGAACTCGCTTTGTCTTTGATTTCTTCGGGGAATTCTTGTTGATTTACGTTGATGCCCATGCCAATAATAACGGCATGAATGGTTTCTGCTTCGGCTTGCATTTCTGTTAATACGCCACAGATTTTGCGTTTTCCGATGTAAATATCATTGGGCCATTTGATTTTCGGTTCTAGTTTTGTGACATTTTCAATCGCTTCTGTGATAGCAAGCGAGGCGATAAAAGTGAACTGCGGTACTTTTTGAATCGGGATTTGCGGTTTTAAAATCACGCTCATCCAAATGCCTTCCCCTTTTTTAGAATTCCAAGGGCGAAGTAAGCGACCTTTTCCAGCGGTTTGCTCATCGGCTACGATAACGGTTCCTTCAGGGCTTGCTTCGATTTGTTGGTGGGCGATGATTTGTGTCGAACTCACCGACTCGTGTATTTCTAAATGCTGGCCGATAAATTTCGTCTCTAAACCGAGTAAGAGCGCATCTTTCGTGTACTGTTCTGCTGTTGCGGATAAACGGTAACCACGATTTCGGACTGCTTCGATTTCAAAGCCTTCTTTGCGGAGCGCCTCCATTTGTTTCCAAACGGCAGTACGCGAGCAACCTAGGCTATCCGCAATTTCTTGCCCGGATAAATAAGCGCCATCACTTTCCGTAAATAACGCGAGCAATTTTTCTCGATTATTCTTCATGATAGCCAAGCCACCTTTTGATTTGATTTTTTTCATTGTTTATTTCGCTGGAAAGGACAGCACACTCTAATTTATCAAGTGTTTCCTTTACCCAAGGACCAGCGCTAGCTCCGGCCCATTTTAACAAATCAGCGCCAGTAATTGCGAGGTCTTTTTTGGAGTGGATTGGCAGGGCTTCGTATGCTTGGTTAAGCGATTGTTGCTTGTCTTCTTGCCCACGCAGGACATTTAGTTCATTGACTAATGAAAAGACTGGTTGCCCAGCATGGTAGAGTTCTTCTGTTAGCCATGTTTCTTTCGTACCAAGTGCATCTTGAAAGGCTTTGTTTACAAGTTGAATAGTTTTATTGGGCAGTTTCCAAGCTTTTAAAAACGCAGTAACGTTGCTCGGTTTCACGGCAACCACTAGTCCGAGCCAAATTACCTCTTCGGTTGTCCGTTTGGCCCAGTTCCAGCTAGCAAATTCAGTGAGCGCGGCTTTTTCCCCTTGTAAGCCTGGCAAATATGTTTCCATTTCGACTTTTATAAGTAGATCTATCGCTCGTTTTACTGCGGGTCCTTTAATCATTTTGATCCATTCAACCGTGATTCGTTCGACGGAAGTGTGCTGTAATAAGGATATTTGGCTTCCTAAAGCATTTTCCGTTTCTTTATCAAGCTCAAAATCAAGCTGGCTCAAAAAGCGTACGGCACGCATCATTCGTAAAGCATCTTCATGAAAACGTTCGGAAGCTTTACCAACTGCTTTGATTTCTTTATGTTGAATTGCTAATTGTCCGGCAAATGGATCGTGTAAATCGAAATGTTCGTCCATCGCTATCGCATTCATCGTAAAGTCGCGGCGTAGTAAGTCTTCTTTTAACGAGCGAATAAACGTTACTTCACTTGGACGCCTAAAATCCTCATACGTTCCTTCTGTTCGAAAAGTGGTTACTTCATAACATTCTTTATTTTCTCTAACGGTAACCGTCCCGTGCGCAATCCCGGTATCGTAGGTTGATTGGAAAATTTCTTTTACTTCTTCTGGGAAAGCACTGGTTGCAATATCCACATCGGAAATCGTTCTATTTAGCAAGTAATCTCTGACAGATCCGCCAACAAAATACGCTTCAAATCCCGCTGTAGTTAATTTTTGCAATACAGGAAGCGCTTTTAGAAAAACGTCATTCATCTGTCATCGCTCCTTTTATTCATCATTCCGTCTTAAATCTCGCCAATCGAGGAAACCTGCTCCTAATCCGCGAATTAAAATTTCTGCTGTACCAATATTTGTTGCTAAAGGAATTTCGTATACATCGCATAATCGAATAAGCGCCGTCACATCAGGTTCATGTGGCTGGGCGGTTAATGGATCGCGTAAGAAAATAACGAGGTCCATTTTATTTTCGGAAATACGCGCGCCGATTTGTTGATCTCCACCAAGCGGGCCTGATTTAAAACGATGTACCGTTAAGCCTGTTGCTTCGATAATTCGTAAACCTGTAGTCCCGGTTGCATATAATTGATGCGGTTCAAGCAAATGTTTATATGCCGTTGCAAATCCAACCATCAAATCCTTTTTTTCATCGTGCGCGATTAATGCGATATGCATCTCATTCACCTATCCTTAGTCTAAAATATTTTCTAAGCCATAAATAAGTGTTTCTAATTCTTTTGTTTTACGAACCGAAAGTGCTACGCCAGACATAAAGGAAATTCGGTCATAGGAGTCGTGGCGAATTGTTAAGCCTTGTCCTTCTGCTCCGAAAATTACTTCTTGATGCGCCACAAGCCCTGGTAAACGGACGCTATGGATACGCATGCCTTCATATTCGGCACCTCTTGCACCTTCAATAAGCTCCACTTCTTCGGCTGCACCTTGTTTAACAAATTCGCGAGTTTCCGCCATCATTTCCGCCGTTTTTACAGCCGTACCACTTGGCGCGTCTAATTTATTATCGTGATGTAGCTCAATAATTTCAACGTTCGGAAAATATTTAGCTGCTTTTTGCGCGAATTGCATCATTAAAACCGCACCTACAGCAAAGTTTGGCGCGATTAATGCACCGATTTTTTTCGATTCCGCAATCGTTCTTAGTTCGCTAATTTGTTCTGGTGTAAAGCCTGTTGTACCAACGACCGCACGTACACCGTGTTCTAAAATTGTTTTCGTGTTACTATACCCGACTTTAGGTGTTGTAAAATCAACGACGCAATCCGGTTTTACTTCTTCTAACATCTCGCTTAAATTAGCATAAACTGGTACGTCTAACGAGCTAAACTCGACAATTTCGCGAATGTTTTTCTCTTTCGGTTCGTGGTCAAGTACTGCCACTAACTCTAAGTCCGCTTCTCTTAAAACAGTTTTAACAACCTCATGTCCCATTCTTCCTTTAAATCCAGATACTGCTACTCTCATTTTGCTTTTTCCTCCTTTTTTGTCCAACGATCTTTATCGCGTTCTTTAAACTTCGCCATGACCGTGTCGTGTGCTTTTTCCATATCGATATCAAGTGAGTTCGCCATACACGTAAGGACAAACAGGCAGTCGCCCAGTTCCTCTGCAACGGTTTTGGTTGGTTCACTTGTTTTCTTCGGTTTTTCACCATAATAATGATTGATTTCTCTGGCTAATTCTCCCGTTTCTTCGGTAATTCGGGCCATCATTGCTAGTGGGGAAAAGTAACCTTCCTCGAATCCGCCAATGAAATCATCCACTTCTTTTTGTATTTCTGCCATTGTTTTCGCCATCGGTTTTCCCCCTTTTTGTGGTAAACTAAAATTGATTTTAAGACTAATTGTTAACTTCATTTCATTATACCTAAACAAATACATCCAAGTCCATGATTTTTTACTTACATATTAAATAGGTTTCAGGGAGGGGAAAAAGCTATGCTAAAAACATTACGCACGAAAAATATTTGCTTTATTATGCTTGGTACGGCGATTTACGCGTTTGGTTTAGTTAATTTTAACATCGCTAATAATCTCGGAGAAGGCGGACTGGCTGGGGTGACTCTATTCCTGCTCCACTTTTTCCAAATTGATCCTGCTTACTCTAACTTAATCTTGAATATCCCTTTGTTTATTTTAGGTTGGCGTGTGCTCGGTAATCGCTCGCTTATTTATACTGGCATTGGCACAGTGAGTTTGTCGCTGTTCTTATGGATTTTTCAGCGTATTCCTTATACGTTAGATTTACATAGCGACTTGCTGCTCGTAGCCCTTTTTGCTGGTGGTTTTAGTGGTATCGGGCTCGGGCTTGTATTTCGCTACGGTGGGACGACTGGCGGCAGTGATATTATCGCCAAATTGCTTAATCATACGAAAGGAATTAGTATGGGACGCACGTTATTTGCGATTGATGCAATCGTGCTCGTTGCCTCGCTTTCTTATTTGGATGTTCGCCAAGTAATGTACACGCTTGTCGCAGTATTTATCGGTTCGCGGGTAATTGATTTTGTCCAAGAAGGGGCTTATGCGGCTCGTGGTGCGCTGATTATTTCCAAAGATAATGATGCGATTGCTTCCCATGTAATGCTCGCGATGAACCGTGGTGTGACGGTACTTGAAGGTCGCGGCGGTTTTTCGAAAAATGAGCAAGATGTCCTTTATATTGTTGTTGCGAAAAATGAAATTATCCAATTGAAAAATATTGTTCAAGCGATTGACCCGCACGCGTTTGTTTCGGTGAGTGTCGTTCATGATGTAATGGGCGAAGGTTTCACGCTAGATGAAAATAAAAATCCTATTTACTAATATATTTACTTGGTTCATAGTTTTCTAAAGCTAATTCGACTGCGTTTCCAAGTGCCAAATCCGCCAAAAGTTTGCCGACATACGGTCCAGTTGTTAACCCAGATGCACCGAGACCATTTGCTAAAAAGACCGATTCAAAACCCGGTAACTGACCAATGAGTGGTGCGAAATCTGGTGTGTACGGTCTAGTTCCGACAGCGACATGAGCAACTCTATGCGCCAAATCACCTTCCATAAATCGCGTGACCTCTGTTAAGATTTCCGCTTTCCCTGTTGCTGTTGGCTCTGTATTAAAGCCAGCAGCTTTTTCATGAGTTGCGCCAACAATTACTTTCCCATTATCAAAAGGAACAATCGATTTAGCACTAGGCGGCAAAATAACGGGCCATTCATCCGTTTCAAACTCGCTAAAATCCAGTTCCAACAATTGCCCTTTTTGCGCTAAAACATCGGTATGGAAACCAGCATCTTGTAACAAATCGGCCAACCAAGCACCAGATGCAATAATTAATTTATCGTAGCTTTCTTTTTCCTCGCCAACAAAGATTTCTCCATCGGCTGAAAAACGAGCGCGACCAGATTTGATTTTCACGCCATTTTCTTTCGCAGCGGAAAGTAATGTTTCACAAAATAAACCGCCATTCACGCGCGCTGCTCCACTGACATAAACTGAACCAAAGCCCGGTTTAACGAGCGGAAATTTTTGCTTAGTTTCTGCTTCTGATAATCGTTCAATCTCACCCATGACTTCCGCATCCAAACGTCTTTCTTTTGCGAGGTTAAACAGCTCGGTTACTTTTTCTTCTGTCTGCCGAAGTGCGAGTACGCCGACTTGCTTGTAACCCGAATCACGTCCCGTTTCATGTTCGAGCATTTGCGCTATTTCCTTATAAAAAGCCGCACTATTTTTCGCCAGTTCATACCAATATTTATTCCGTCTTTTGGACAACCACGGGCAAATAATCCCCGCCGCCGCACGGGTTGCTTGTCCCGGTTCACCGGAATCAATTAACGTTACTTCTACCTGTTCTTTTGATAATAAATATGCTGCGCTGGCTCCAACAATTCCACCGCCAATGATGACTATTTTTTGCATGATTACACCCCTCTATATCAATTGTGACACAAGTTGACTTTTTCAAGACTCTTTGTAATAATATGTGAAAATAGTTAAGTTTACAAACTACTAAAAATCCTCTACTTCATTCTATCCATTGTACTGAAATCCAGCTTTAATTACAAAAAGGCAGATTTTGGCTTATCTCGTCGTCATTACCACATATCCTCTTAGAGATCGCTTTCGCTTATCGGTTGGTTTTTTGCACTGCGTCTCAGCTAAAAATTCATTTCTTTTTTATTCTGCCTATATTAACTGTTCAGCTGATTAGTTATGCTGAGATATGGGAGATTTTTTTATGCCAAATATTCTTGATTCATTATGGAACAGCATGGCGCTTTTTTTATCAGCGCTTTTTTTTCACGGAATGGCACTTCGGTCAATTAGAGAAAAAAAGCCCGCTTGGTTCCAAATAAAATTTGCTAATGAAATTATTAATTACGCACTGGGCATTTACTACGGCCTTCTAGGTGTTTATTTTATTATCCGCGGATTGCCTGGCACGGACTCCGGGATTTATACAGATATGCTACTCAATATTTTAATCGTATTGCATTTGTTCTCATCGGCCGGACCAGCTACTATCGCCCTATTACTTATCGTCGCAGGCAAACTGTTTCTTGGTGATGCGCTGTTCGCCAATTTTATTTATGTTTTTTTAATTATCGGCTTTCACTTTATTTGTATGGAAGTGGCCAAATTACGCCTTAGTTCCGTGCAAAAAGTCGTCTTAGTCAAACTTAGCGCCATCCCGCTAATGCTATTTTATTTGCATCAAAAAATACATTTAGCCTATACGCTAGATGATTTACCGATTTGGATACTCTACTTTGTGGTTTCTTTTTTTATTACCTTCATTATTATTTCAGCGTCTTATTATATCGATACGTCCAACAAATTGATTTACGACTTGCAGCAGTCCACCATTCTTGATCCGCTTACTGGTTTGACGAACTTCCGCCACTTCGAAAAAGCATTTGAAGCCGCTTTTAACTATGCTACTTTAAAAAAATCGAATTTAAGTGTCATTATTATTGATATTGATTATTTTAAACGGGTAAATGATACATATGGCCATTTAGCTGGAAATGGTGTTTTATCTACTTTTAGCCAAATGCTGTTAAAGATTAGCTTTCCGCCGAATACGGTTATTTCAAGGATTGGCGGCGAGGAATTTGCGATTGTTTTGCCGAATATTAATGTTAGCGAAACACAGCATTTAGCAGAAAAAATCCGTCGAAAAGTGGAGAAAATCGATGTACCGATTGTTGCATCTGGCTCGGTTATTACTATTTCTGCTGGAATTGCGAATTATGATGGTGAAAATTATCCGAGCGCAAATGAACTACTTCATGCAGCAGATCAAGCCCTTTATAATGCAAAACGAAATGGACGAAACCAAGTACATATTCGCGAAACAGAGCCAATTATTTAAGAGAGTAAAAAGGAGATGAGTCCATTTGTTCGAGCTAATTAATTCATACATAGATAGTTTAGCGCTCTTTCTTGCTATCCTTTTTATCCAAGGGATGTCTTTTCGGAAAATCAGACAATATCGCCCAAATTGGTTCCAAAATGGCAGTAGACGACTATTTCTTTCTATCCTCCTCGGTGTCTATTATGGTTTAGCAGGTATTTACTTCATTTACGAAGGTGCCTATGAAAATAATCCCGTTATTTACACGAATATGCGGATTTTAATTTTAATGGTTACCAGTGTTTTCGGTGGTCGAGTGCCGCTTATTTTTGCTTATTTGGTTATGCTTTTTGGGCGGATTAGTTTTGATATCGCCTCCCCGGTCACTAGTCGCTATATCATTTTAATGACGTTGATTTTCGCCGCATGTTTACTTATTACTTTTTGGAAAAAACAGCGCTTTTCGAAATTTGTCGCGTTGATCATTTTAAATTTCCCAGCCATCCTTTATTATTTTGTAAACAATTTTGACGAAGGTCGGATTTTGCGCGGCTTTGAAATTCTCGAATACTTCTTGTTGTTCTTCGTGACCGCTTTGCTAGTGTTTTATGCGTGTAACTATATCGATAAGAGTAACCTTGTCATCCAAAATCTAACCGAAACAGCGATGACCGATAGTTTGACTAATTTACCAAATATGCGTTTTTTCACGCAACAATTTGCATGGATTTTCGCTAAATCGCAGAAACGAAAAAAAGCATTGTCGCTCTTCATTATTGATATTGACCATTTTAAAGAAATTAATGATTTTCATGGTCACCAAGCTGGTAATACTGTCCTTGCGCAGTTTAGTAGCATTCTTAAAAATCGAACCTTTCCGCCAAGGACCATGTTTGCGCGAATTGGTGGGGAAGAATTTGCTGTTTTACTGCAAAATGTCGGTACCGAGCAAGCGGCACTCATTGCTGATTTTTTCCGGGAAGAAATTGAACGGGCGAAATTCCCTTACAATCCCGCGAGTGGCAAAGTAACGGTATCCATCGGAGTCGCTTCTGCCAGTTCCAAATTTGCAACAACAGAATCTCTTTTTGAAGCCGCCGACCAAGCGCTTTACCAAGCAAAACAAAGCGGCCGCAACCAAATCGCCGTTCATCAGGGGGAAATCGAATGAAACGAATAATTCTCATCCTCATTTTACTCATCGCACTCGGCACGGGACTCTACTTTTTCCTCCGACCAGAACCGAAAGAAACCGTAAGCGTACCAAAAGAAACAACGCCTACTTCCACCGCCGTGCAAAAGTATGTAAAAGAAAACTACACTGCCAAAAACGGTTTGATTGTTGATTATAAAAACGCCCAAGAACCGCATTACTTAGCCGAGAGCATCGGTCTTTATATGGAATATTTAGTCGAAGTTAATGACAGCAAAACCTTCCAAGAACAAGTAACTAATTTACAAAAAAACTTTATAACAAAAGATAATTTTATCAAATGGGAAGCGACAGACTCGACCACGACAAATGCGATTGTAGACGACTTCCGTATCACCGACGCACTTTACCAAGCGAGCGACAAATTCGAGCACAGTGCCTACAAAAAACTAGCAAACAAACTGCTAACTAACACGAAAAAATATAGCGCCGTTCAAGGTACACCAGTAGATTTCTATGATTTCGTTCATAAGAAAAAAGCTGATACGCTCCATTTAAGCTATTTAAACATCGAAGCCATGCAACAAATTAACTACCGCGACAAAGCTTATCTACCCATTCAAACCGTGAACGCCGAACCATTTTTTACAGAAGTATTTCAAAATGGACAATTTCACTATGCTGATGCGAACGAAGTCAATATGATTGATCAAATGCTCATCGTGCTTGCTTACTACGACGAGAATGGCGATGTAGAGCCAAATTTCGATGATTTTTTACAAACCGAACTCGCTTCTAAAGGGAAAATGTATGCGCGTTACCAACGAGAAACTAAGAAACCCAGCTCAGAAAACGAATCTACAGCCGTTTATGCCTTTTTGACACAGTATTTTAACAAGACAAATCAAGCTAAAAATGGTAAAATCACCAAAGAGTTGTTAGAGAAAATGGACACGTCGAATCCTGAAACGACCCATTTTTTCGATTATATAAATAAAGAAATAACTCTTAAGAAATAACGGAAAGAAGTTGGACAAATGAAAAAGCCCTCTGTACGTGAGATTATTGATCAAAATCATTTTGATACAATATATGAACCGATTGTTACTGTTGAAAATACGGAAATTTTCGGCTACGAGTCACTCACCCGCTTGAAAACAGATCACTGGAATGCGATTAGTGATTTTATTGAAGAAGCGGAACAGGATGGTCTGCAAAAAGCATTTGAACTGCTCACGCTTCATAATGCAGTGAAACGCTTTAACAAAAGTGGAGATACGCCATTATTTGTCAATATTTCCTACGATACCTTTTTAGAAAATCAAGAAGAATTGCATGATACCCTTCTTGATAACGGGAAAATAGTTTTTGAATTTTTGGAAACATCCAAGTTACCACAAGAGCGAATGAACGACTTAGACAAACAACTACAGCTATTCCAGAAAAAACACGAGACTAAATTTGCTATTGATGATTTTGGCTCCGGATATGCGGACTTACACCGCGTTTTTGCGCACCATTCTGATTTTGTCAAAACCGACCGCCTGCTACTTCGAGATTTATTCGAAAGCGACGGCAAAAAAATCTTCTTCGAGCAACTGCATACGTACGTCAAAAAACATAATAAATCCTTGATTGTCGAAGGAGTCGAAACGAAAGAACAGCTCGAATTCCTCCAAGAGATTGGCATTCCTTACGCGCAAGGTTATTATTTTCATTAAGTTTAACAAAAGAAAATCTGATTGTTTTCAGGTTTTCTTTTTATTTTGAATCAGTTGTTATTCTTCTTCCCCCCATGTAAAATAGAATAGAATGAAAAAGGAGTGCTGAAAATGACTTTAAAATCAGGTTTTGACTATCTGAATAATCCATTATTAAATAAAGGAACCGCTTTTACAAACGAAGAACGGGCAAGCTATCACTTAGACGGATTACTGCCACCAATTATCGAAACAATCGAACAACAAGCCGCGCGCATCGAATATCAAATAGAAAACTTAGAAACAGCTTTACATAAACATCAGCTTTTAACCAACTTATATAACGAAAATCGCACACTTTATTATTATGTTGTCACCAAAAATGTCACCGAATATCTGCCGCTTATTTATACGCCAACCATTGGTGATGCCGTTATCCATTATCACACGGACTACACTGCTCCAGATGAAGCTTTATTTATCGATGCTTTTGCTCCAGAAAAACTACGCGCATCCATTGAAAACTATGCTAAAAACAATCCAACTATCGATATGATTGTCATTACAGATGGAGAAGGCGTGCTCGGTATTGGCGACTGGGGCGTGAATGGTGTCAAAATTGCAGTTGGCAAATTAGCTGTTTATACGGTTGCTGCTGGACTTGCGCCGGACCGCGTGCTCCCTGTTGTGATTGATGCAGGTACAAACAATAAAACACTCCTTGAAGATCCTCGCTATTTAGGTAACAAACGCCCTCGACTTACAGAAAGCGAATACGATACATTTATCGCTCAATTGGTTGATGCGATGACGACGGTTTTCCCAAAAGCCATCCTTCACTGGGAAGACTTTGGTCGTGCAAATGCAAGCCGTATTCTGCACAATTATCGCGAGGAAATCTGTACATTTAATGATGATATTCAAGGAACTGGCGCGATGGTCGTTGCCGCCGTTCTTGCCACTATTCAAGTTTCCCGCATTCCCCTAAGCGAACAAAAAATTATTATTTTCGGCGCCGGAACTGCTGGTATCGGTATCGCTGACCAACTTAGTGGACAATTAATGCGCGAAACTGGCCTTCCTTTTGACGCTGCTAGAAAACACTTTTATTTAGTGGATCGAAATGGTTTAGTGCTTGATCATATGACAGATTTAACTGCTGGCCAAAAGAAATATGCGCATCCCGCTTCTGAGTGGGAAAATACGCCGGTAGATACATTAGAACATTTAGTCGAAGCCGTTCATCCAACCATGCTAATCGGCTGTTCTGGCGTCACTGGTGCATTTAAAGAGAGCATTGTCAAAAAAATGGCAGAGCATACAGAACGACCAGCCATTTTACCGCTTTCTAATCCAACCAAACTAGCCGAAGCAACTGCCGCCGATTTGATTCAGTGGACCGATGGAAAAGCGCTTATCGTCACAGGAAGTCCCTCAAAACCAGTCGAATATCAACATACTAACTATGAAATCGGCCAAGCAAACAATGCCCTACTTTATCCAGGACTTGGACTAGGTGCTCTAGTTACTCGCGCCAAATATATTACCGATGGCATGCTTGCTGCCGCATCCATGGCTGTCGCTAACCAAATTTCGCCAAACGAACCCGGCGCTGCCCTTTTACCACATGTCCGCACCCTTCGTGAAACATCCCGTGCAGTCGCGATTGCAGTTGCCAACCAAGCAATAAAAGAAAATATCCAGCAAACGGAATTAACGAACGTCACCGAAGCCGTAGAGCTTGAAATGTGGCAACCTACTTATAAAGGAGTTTAGTTATGTTCTATAAAACGAAGCAATCACTAGATCAACTCGTCCAAAACGGCTCCACTCCCGGAATTAGCTATCAAATTAAAACAAACCAGCTAGAAGAAAATAACATCATGGGATTAAAAGCTGTTTTTCCAGAAGCCGAAATCTTACCACGCACAACAGAAAACATTTATGATATCGCTTCTTTGACCAAAGTAATTGCTACGACTACGCGTATTTTACAACTTATCGAACAACAAAGATTCCAATTAGAAGACCCAGTATACATGTACTTGCCCAATTTCCAGTACAAAAACGTTACAATTTTACATTTACTAACACATAGTTCTGGCCTTGCACAAAATATCCCTCACTTCCAAATGACCGTGCCCGAAGACGTGATGCGTTATGTTTACGCGACTAAACAAGTTAATCCGCCCGGAACAGAAGTCACTTACGCCGATGCGAACTTCCTCCTGCTTGGCTATTTGATTAGCGCAATGGACGGCAATTATGAACAAACGATTCAAACACATATTTTAGAACCACTAAAAATGACTCAAACAGGGTTCCATCCAACGAATAAAAAGCAAGTCATCCCAACCGAACTTGATCAAACTCGCGGCTTAATCCAAGGCGAAGTCCATGATTTCAAAGCTTGGACAGCCAAATCCGGCACTGGTCATGCTGGGCTTTTTAGCACGCTAGCCGATCTTTCCAAGTTCCGCGATGCACTTATTTTACAGCACGGGTCACCAATCCTTTCTGAACAAATGTTGGCGCTTATGCAAACAAACCATACACCGGGGCTTAATCGAAGTCGCGGACTAGGCTGGGATCTCCGCGGTGACTCTGTCTTATATCACACCGGATTCACTGGAACGTTTATGGTGCTTGATTTAAAACACCAAGCCAGTTTAATCGTCCTTTCTAACCGCGTTCATCCAAGCCGCGCCAATCCAAATTTCGTAGACAAAAGAGATAGCATTGTCGACACTTTTTTAGAAGAAGTTGCCAACATAACCGAAGTCTAGCACACTAGCTAGGCTTCTTTTTTATCCGTTCGTTCCCCCGCCCCATTTACCACTAAAAAACTGTATTAACACAGCATTTGAAAGCCTTTTCTAGTTATATAAAAGAAATTTATTTTCTTTCTCGTTTTATATTGTTTTCATTTTCACAAAGGAGTATGCTGTTCAATGAAGAAAGATTCTAAAGACTAGTTTCTGGCTTTAAGTGAAAAGTAACACAATTGAAGGAGGAAATTATAATGACAAAAGCATGGGATGGTTTTAAAGGAACCGCATGGCAAGAAAGCATTAGTGTAGGACAATTCGTCCAAGATAACTACACTCCTTACGATGGCGACGAAAGCTTCTTAGAAAAAAGTACACCAAGAACAACTAAACTGAACGAAAAAATAAATAAACTGGTAGAAGAAATGGATGCCAAAGGTGGCGTGCTCGATATGGATAACGCTATCGTTTCCAACGTTGCATCTCACAAAGCTGGCTACGTGGACCAAGAAAATGAAGTCATCGTTGGCTTACAAACAGATAAACCATTCAAATTAGCATTCATGCCAAACGGCGGCCTTAGAACTGCGGAACAATGTTTGACTGACAACGGCTATTCCATCGACCAAGAATTACACGACTTTTACGTAAAAAACCGCTCAACTGCAAACGATGGTATTTTCCGAGCATACACAGATGACATCAAACGTGCGCGTCACTCGCATATCGTTAGTGGTCTTCCAGATGCATACTCACGTGGAAGAATCATCGGCTTATACCAAAAACCAGCTCTTTACGGTGTGGATCGTTTAATCGCTGAAAAACAACAAGACTTGAAAAAAATCGCGATTTCTTCTGATGAAAATATTCGTTTACGTGAAGAAATTTGGTTACAAATCAAAGCATTGAAAGACTTAATCGTTTTAGGTAACGAATACGGTTTAGAACTTGGCCGTCCAGCTGAAAATGCAACCGAAGCTGTACAATGGACTTACATGGGCTACCTTGCCTCTATCAAACAAGCAAACGGTGCTGCAAGCTCATTCGGTCGTATTCCGATTTTCCTTGATATCTACATCCAACGCGATTTAGAAAAAGGCATTATCACCGAATTCGACGCACAAGAATTAATCGAACAATTAACCCTTAAATTACGAATGGTTCGTTTTGCAAGAACAGATGGTTATAACGAACTTTACGCTTCCAACCCAACATTCGTTACAACATCTATGGCTGGTATGGGTGCAGATGGTCGTCATCGTGTCACAAAAACAGACTATCGTTTCTTACACTGCCTAGACAACCTAGGAAACTCCGCAGAACCTAACTTAACGGTCCTTTGGGATGCTCGTTTACCAGAAAGCTTTAAAGAATATTGTATGAAAATGAGTGTAAAACATTCCTCCATTCAATATGAAAATGATAAATTAATGCAAGAAGAAGGCTACGGCGATATGCAATGTATCAGCTGTTGCGTTAGCCCACTTAACCCAGAAGCAGACAAAGATAAAGGCGAAACACATAACCTGCAATATTTTGGTGCTCGTGTCAACGTCCTTAAATGTCTTCTTGGCGCTATCAATGGTGGTAAAGATGATCTTCACAAAAACCAAGTATTCGATGTAGTAGAACCAATTACAACCGAATACCTTGAATACGAAGAAGTACTAGAAAAATTCGATAAATCAATGGACTGGTTAACAGACACTTACGTAGATGCAATGAACATCATTCACTTCATGACAGACAAATACAACTACGAAAGCATGCAAATGGCCTTCCTACCATCCAAAGTAACAGCGAATATGGGCTTCGGTATTTGTGGATTCGCTAACGTTGTAGATAGCCTAAGTGCGATTAAACACGCCAAAGTAAAAACTATCCGCGACGAAGATGGTTTTGTATATGACTATGAAGTAGAAGGCGACTTCCCTCGTTACGGTGAAAATGACGACCGTGCCGATGATATCGCTGTAATGGTTCTTAAAATGTTCAAAGACAAATTAGATTCCCATAAACTGTACAAAGATAGCGAAGCAACTGTTTCTGTTCTAACAATCACTTCTAATGTTGCTTACTCTAAACAATGTGGTAACTCCCCCGTGCATAAAGGACCTGTATTCGATGAAAATGGTAAAATCATCAAAGAACCAGAATTCTTCAGCCCAGGAGCAAACCCTTCTAACAAAGCAAAAGGTGGATTCTTAGATAACCTTGCAAGCCTTTCTAAATTACCATTCCACTATGCTAATGACGGAATCTCCTTAACCATCCAAGGAGCTCCAAAAATGTTCGGTAAAACAACCGAAGAACAACATCATAATCTAGTTGGTATTTTAGATGGTTACTTTACAAAAGGTGGTCAACATATCAACTTGAACGTTCTTAACCACGACGAAGTAATCGAAAAAATCAAAGCTGGTATCCCAGTAATCTTACGTATTAGTGGCTACTGCTTAAACACCAAAGATCTAAACGAAGAACAAAAAATGGAACTTTGTCAAAGAATGTTCCACGAAAAATTAATCGGTTAATAATAAAAAAGTACCAAATCTGCGAAAAACAGAATTGGTACTTTTTTTATGCTTTCGAAACTTCCGCCGCGTAAGCTCCTGCCGTATGTCCAGTCACTAGCGCGCAAGTAATATTATAGCCACCCGTATAACCATTGATATCCAGTATTTCCCCACAGAAAAATAATCCTTCCATCAACTTCGACTGCATCTCTTTCGGTTTGATTTCCTTCACAGAAACCCCACCACCAGTCACAAATGCCTTTTCAAAATCAAGCGTACCATTCACTTCAAAAGTAAAATCTTTTAATAACTGAATAAATTGCTCGATTTTTTTCGGACTTACTTGTTTATATTCAGCCGTTTCATCCAGTTCTGCCTTTTCCAATAAGAACAACAATAACTTCTCTTGTAAAAGCGAACTTAACGAATTTTTCAAGGCTTTCTTCGGATTGTCTTCTAACAATTTATATACATCTTTCGAAAGTTCCCCAGCCGATACATTCGGGAATAAATCAAGACGCATCTTCACCGTACCTGCGCCCGTTTTCTTTAATTCACGAAGCACGAACATACTACAACGCAGTGCTGCTGGTCCGGATACGCCAAAATGCGTGAAAATCATATCCATTTGATGCGTAATAATCGGCTTCCCTTTCGCATTTAAAACAGAAAGCGAAACATCCCGAAGCGACGTCCCTTGTAACACTTTTTGCTTAATAAAAGGCTCGCTGGATGTAATTGGCACTTCTGTCGGATAAAGTTCCGTGATAGTATGTCCCGCTTTTTTCGCCCAAGCGTAGCCATCTCCTGTCGAACCTGTCCGAGGAACAGATTTACCACCAACTGCGACAATCACCGCACTCGCTGAAATTTCTTGACCGTCTTTCAGCGTAACGCCTTTCACATGTCCATCCTCATAATCCACTTGTTTCACGGCTGTTTGCATGTAAATTTTTACGCCCAGTTTTTCCATCCGCTGAATCATCGCCTCAGCAACCGAACGCGCGCTATTCGATACTGGAAACATTCGGCCATGGTCTTCCTCTTTTAAAGCCACGCCCAATTTTTCAAAAAAGCGAATAATATCTTCATTATCAAACGCATGAAACGCACTATACAAAAAGCGACCATTACCGGGAATATGTTTAATAATTTCTTCTGCCGGTCGTCTGTTCGTTACATTACAACGTCCGCCACCAGACATAATTAATTTACGTCCCAGTTTTGGCCCTTTTTCAATTAATAGTACTCGTTTATTTTTCTCTGCTGCACTGATAGCTGCCATAAGTCCAGATGGCCCGCCACCAATGACAATTACATCATAATCCATTGTCCCGCTCCTTTACTTTATCCGAGTATAAGTATAGCAAGCATTCGGCTCACTGCCAAGCCTTTTTCACCAAACAAAAACCTGAGAAAGCTCTCAGGTTTGTTTTAAAATCTAATTTCGATTCATATTCGTAAAAATAAGTAATAATCTTAGAAGTTCCAGAACAGCTACGGCCATCGCAGCAACATACGTCATTGCAGCGGCACTTAATACTTTTTTCGCTTGTGGAAGTTCTGATGATGCGACTAGTCCGCCACTTTCTAATTGAACAAGTGCCCGTTTACTAGCGTCAAATTCAACTGGCAACGTAATTAATTGGAAAAGTACGCCCACTGCCATCAAAATAATCCCTAGCAACATGAAACTAGCTACGTTTGCAAGCATTCCGATAATTAAGAACACCCAAGAAATATTGGAACTAAACATGGTTACAGGAACAAGCGCCGAACGAAAACGCATAAACGCATAATCTTGTTGATCTTGAATCGCGTGTCCTACTTCATGGGCTGCAACAGCTGCCCCGGCGATAGAACGACCGCGGAAGTTAGCTTCAGAAAGGAAAACTGCTTTTTTACGAGGATCATAATGGTCACTTAACATTCCCTTTGTTTCATGAACAGGAACATTCGTTAATCCATTGGTATCCAAAATACGACGGGCAACCTCGGCACCAGTTAAACCATTTGCCACACCAACTTTGGAATAATGTGCATAGGTAGTTTTTACCCGATACTGCGCCCAAAGTGGGATTGCCGCGACGATAATAAAATAAATAATATACTGACTAAACGACATCTAATCATCTTCCTCCTACTACTTTTTTTCAGTGAATATCCTTATGTTCTTAGTATAAATTAACTACCACTAAGACTCAACCTCTTTCACTCATCATGAGGAAATTCTAATGTAAGGTGGCCTTTTTTTATTGTTTTTTCATATACAAACCACAAAACCGCAACCGTTAACCAAAAAGTCGCGTAGCCAATTTCCGGCAAGAATTTTTCAAGTCCCATATAAATCGGCATTTGACCAAATAAATAATCAATCACATCATTATGAAACACCCAAACAGCCGCTATCATAAAATGACCCATTCGAAAACGATAAAATGGCGCATAAAGAATACCTTCCACAGCCATAAAACCATGTGTCAAAATTAGCGCCACGGAGCCCCACACTAGCATTCCTTGATCAACCATATAAAAAATATTCATCCCAACTGCCCACAAACCATACTTCACTAAACAAACAAATCCTAGCGCCTCCATTAAAGGCCAATGCTTTTTCCCAAGAAAAGCAACCAATGCTAAAGTGAAAAACAGAATCGCAGTTGGACTATCTGGCACAAACAGCCAAAAACGCGGCTCTGTTATTTGTAATTGCGGCAAATACCATATGTATCCATAAATCGCGCCCAGTAAATTCCCGAAAAAAAGTAATCGTAAAAAGGTTCGATTAGCGAGTAAACTATATAACAACGTATTCCAACTCCCTTAAAAAAATCCTAGCAAAGCAAGGAAACGATGCGATTTCCACACCATTTCCCTACTAACTAGGATTAATTCCTTATTCTTTTTCCGTATCCATTTGTTGTAAAATGCGAACTAACTTATGAAAAGCTGCTTCATCACGCGTATCAAGCGCCTCATCGATTTGCTGTAATAATTTTTCTCTTGAAAATTGGTGCACAGATTGATAAATAAGTGCATCCGCCATTTCCTTTTCCTCATCAGCGAGCTTCAGTGCTGTAAAAGGATTGTCTTCACGAACAAGCGCGTATTCCGGAGAGCTCATTGCATCCTCAAAATGAAGTTCAACATACAACTCTTCATCCCAGTTCAACCGAATATCGTGAAATGCTTTTTCTGGATCAGTCGTCATAATGTTACCTTTAAAAAATAGGAACGGCTCGGATTCAACGCCGTGAGCACTAAGTGAAAGCCCACGCGCACACCCTTCCAAATTATCAACAAAATGAACATATTTTACAATTTGATCATGGCCAGCAATGTAATTTAAAACCCACATTGCTTCTCTAGTTTTCATCTGGTGTTTATTTAAAAACCAGCGAATAAAATCTTTCTTCTCGTCTATTGAAATGGATGCCTTCATCTTTCCTCAGTCCCTTCCTGTATTCTTTTTGGCGTTTAATCAAATAAAGATAAAATCTCTGTGTCTTCTGGCTCTAGTTCCAAATAGTTACGCAAAACTTCTTGTGATTTTGCGTGTTCGCCTTCTTCTCTTAAAAATAAACCATACTCTTTTAAGAAGGTAGGATTATTTGTAAAGTGCGAGTAAGCCAGTTCATAATTTGCTTTTGCTTTATTATATTGTTCTGTTTCCTGATATGCAACACTTACGTCCCAGAAAATTTGTGGCTCGGAAATAACTTCCTCTCCAAGGCCTTCCACTAATTCGATGACCCCTTCGTAGTTTTCCTTCGCAAGTAATAATTTGTTCAGCTGCATAATTGCTTCCGAATATTCCTCATCCAACACGATCGCCTGACGATAAAATTCTTCTGCTTCTTCTGGTAAACGTAACGTAACGGCCAGATTTCCAGCTTCAAGGAACATTTCTTTATTAAATTCATCTTGCGTCAAACCGTCTTTGAGTACCGCAATCGCTTTTTCCGGTTCGCCATTTTCTTCGTAGCTTTTCGCTAAATAAGAATAGAGCGTTGTGTAAGAAGGATCGTGTTCACGCAAATGTTCCAGCGCATGAATCGCTTTCGTATAATCTTTGGCCTGATAAGCCGTTAATCCCATGCCGAAAAGTGTATCGACCGACTCTTTATCTTCGAGCGCGCGTTCATAGTAGGATAGCGCTTCTTCAAACGCTCCACTAGCAGCAAATGCCTCGGCAATCCGCTCATAAACAGACACCGCACCATTCGAAATAATCGTTAAGCCAGCTTCAACAGCCGTTTGGTAAGACTGCACAGCGGACGCGAATCTAGCTTGCGATAAATAATATTCCCCTAGTGCAAAATCAATAATCGGCTCATTTGGCGCGATTTGTTTGGCTTCTAGTAATTTTTGCTCACTTACTTCAAACAACCCTTGCATTTGATATAAATCAGCTAATACGAGCAAACTCTCAATATACGCTTCATCTTCTTTGTTTACTTTTTCTAAATAATCTTGCGCAGAATCGATATCGTCTTTTTCAAGTGCGACCTCGGCTGCCCGGACAAGCAACTCGCCCTCATCCTTATATTTTGCTAACAGAAGCTCGTATAAATCCTCTGTTTCATCTAAAAATCCGAGTGAAAATAATTCTTCTGCTAAATAGTATTGTTCCTCATCTGTCCCCGCTTGCACAACTTCATCAAAATACTTCTTCGCAAGCGCCATATCTTCATGCTCTAACGCATGTAACATTTTATTAGCTAATTCCATTTCTGCACCTTCTTTAATAATAAGTCGTTTTTCTATTATACCATTACTTCGCTTATAAGAAAAAATGATTGCCTCTTTGAAATAAAATACCAGTGCCGATATTCTCGCTTTCAGCACTGGTAGAAATGATTATTTTAAAAGGGAACGAATATCTTCAAAGAATGTCGGATAAGAAACAGAAACTGCTTCTGGTCGCTCTAGCTCCACATCGCCTTCTTCGACAAGTAGTGCCGCGATTTGTAACATCATGCCAATACGATGATCGCCGTAACTCGTGACATTAGCCGCATGAAGTGGTGTTTTTCCGCGGATAATTAAGCCGTCTTCGGTTGGCGTAATATCGGCACCCATTTTGTTTAGCTCCGTTGCAACCGCATCAATACGGTTCGTTTCTTTGACTTTTAATTCAGCCGCATCTTTAATGATTGTCGTTCCTTCTGCTTGCGTTGCTAAAAGTGCGATAACTGGAATTTCGTCAATTAAACGAGGAATAATATCGCCGCCAATTTCGGTTCCTTTTAACTCACTCGTTTTCACAACAACCGTACCTGCTAATTTCCCGGTACTTCTGCTGGAATCTTTGACAACTAAACTGCCACCCATTTGCTCTACGACATCAAAAATCCCTGTTCTAGTAGGATTTAAGCCAACATGTGTTAGTTCAATTTCACTTCCCGGCGTGATTAAACCAGCGACGATAAAGAACGCTGCGGAGGAAACATCACCCGGGACAGTCATTTCTTGTCCAGTGAATTTTTGACCACCTTTGACGCGAATTGTTAAACCATCCATTTCGATTTCACCGCCAAATTGGCGAATCATGTGCTCGGTATGGTCACGTGTTTTTTCTTTTTCATGGATAATCGTTTCGCCTTCTGCTTGCAACGCTGCGAAAATAATCGCACTTTTCACTTGCGCGCTAGCAACTGGCATATGATATTCCATTCGTTTTAGCGTTTGCTTACCAACGATTGTAATTGGCGCAAATTCCGAACCATCTTTGCCGTGCATTTTGGCTCCCATTTGTTGTAGTGGAAGCATCACTCGGTTCATTGGACGCTTCGCAATTGATTCATCACCTAAAATGACAGTATCAAAATCTTGTCCTGCTAAAATCCCCATCATTAAACGAATCGTTGTTCCCGAGTTACCAATATCAAGTGGGCCATCCGCTTGTTTTAAGCCATCAAAGCCAGTACCGTGCACAATAATTTCTTCTTCGGTTTCTTCAATTTTTACACCTAGTGCTTTAAAAGCTTTAATTGTTCCAAGGCAATCATCTGCACGTAAGAAATGACGAATGACCGTTTTTCCTTCTGCAATGGCCCCAAACATAATGCTTCGGTGGGACATCGATTTATCTCCAGGGACTGTGATTGCACCAACTAGTCCTTGTTTATTTGTAATTAATTTCATCGTCATTTCGCTCCTATTCGTAATGGCATGTATAGTTACTTCTCGTTTCAATGCAACGTTTCGCCCGGTCCCTGTCTTCATCTGATTGGAAAGTAATTTGTAACACACCGAAAATATCTTCGCGGGTTTCCAAAATCTTAATGTTCGTTAAACTAATTTCTTCTTCGCCCAGATACCTAGTCACTTCCGAAATGACCCCGGGATAATCTGGTACATCGACAAATAAATCGTAAAAGGATGGAATCGCGCCACCTTGATGAACTGGAAGCGAATCGCGAAATTCTTTTGCCCCGTCAAAAAAGGCATAAATCGAAGTAGCGTCTTCACTTCCAAGCATTTCTAGTGCTTGGTTCATACTATCGCGCCAAATTGTCAGCTGCTTCGTTAACGTTTTTTGGTTGCTGATAGAAATATCCGTCCACATTCTTGGATCAGAGGACGCGACCCGGGTAATATCACGAAATCCTCCTGCCGCCAGTCGAAACGCAGCGGGATGTTCTTCTGTAAAACTTTGCGTCTGATTAACTAAAGCCGCCGCCACAATATGTGGTAAATGGCTAAGCATCCCTGTTATTTCATCATGTTCATTCGGTGATAACACTAAAAATTTAGCATTCGTTCCAGCAAGCCATGTTCTAAGCTCTGCGACTTTGTCTTCTGCTACATCTTTCGTTGGCGTTAACAAATAATAGGCATTTTCGAACAATAATTCTTTGGCAGCGCGGACACCACTTTTATGCGAGCCTGCCATTGGATGACCGCCGATAAAAGTAATACCACTTTCCCGAAGTGCCGTGGATGCTTCCATAATGGTTCCTTTTGTACTACCTGTATCAGTAACAATCACATTTTTCTTTAAAGTAAGTTCTGGTAAGCGTGCGAGTAATTGTTCTGTTTCTTTTACTGGACAACAGAAAATAAGTACATCTGCTTTTGGTCCATCTATTAAAATACTTTCGCCAATTTCATCGATGACGCCAAGAGACTTCCCAACTTCTAACGAATGATAGGAAACGTCAATTCCGATGATATGCGCTTCTGGATGTTTGGCTTTAATTGCCAGAGCAATAGAACCGCCAATCAACCCAAGCCCAACAATAACTACCGTCCCTTTCATTCAAAAACGCCTCCAAACACTTACAATAATTTTTCTAAAAGTGCAATTACCGCACTATTTTCTTCTTCTTTTCCGATTGTAATTCGAACAGCTGTTGGAAAACCAAGTGCTGCGCCAGAACGCGTAATATAGCCATTTTTTTCTAAATAGCTAAAAATAGTTCCTGCTTCGATACCCAAATCTATTAAAACAAAATTACCATTCGCCGGATACAGTTTCACTTGTTCAAACTGTTTCGCAAACGCTTCGTATTGTTTAATTCCATTTGCATTAGAAATTCTGCATGCCTCAATAAAAGCTTGATCCTTAATTGCTTCAATCGCTAATTTTTGACCAATGCTTGTCGTGTTAAATGGCGGACGGACAATATTCAGTTGGTTGATGATTTCTTTATCCGCGATACCATAACCGACACGGGCACTAGCCAAGCCGTAAATTTTACTAAAAGTCCGGGTAATAATTAAATTTTTATACGTGCGAATTAGCTTTTCATGTTTTTCAGGTTGAGGTGTCACATATTCAATGTACGCCTCATCTAAAACAACAAGGACATCATTCGGTACTTTGTCTAAGAACGCTTGAATATCCGCTAGCTCAATATAATTCCCAGTCGGGTTATTCGGATTACAAAGCCAAACAATCGTCGTGTTTTCATCCATTGCCTTCAACATACCAGCCAAATCATGCGCACCGTCTTCAAGAAGTGGGATTTCCCTTACTTCCGCACCTTCAATTAACGCATTTTGACGATACTGTACAAACGTTGGTGTCGCCATCACGGTATTTTTCGTCGTATCCAGCAAAACCCGCGTCAACAGCTCAATCAATTCATCGACACCAGCTGTAAAAATCAATTCTTCTTCTTCCAATTGATAAAAATCAGCCACTTCTTTACGTAAGCTAGAAGCCCAGCCATCAGGATAAATTTCTGTTTCCACGCTAGAATTGGCTTGAAGTGCCGCCACTTTTGGAGAAGTTCCTAGCGGGTTTTCGTTGGATGATAGTTTAGTAATTTTCGTTAAACCAAGCTCTGCCATCACTTCTTCTTCGCGTTTCCCAGGTTTATAAGAAGATAGACCTGCAAGTGATTTTTTCCATTTCATTACGCATCCTCCTCTTTTACTAAATCTGGGCGTAGTACTTTTGCTCCTCGTAAGTAGACATGGTTGATGGCTCTGAGTGGCTTATGTAAATCTGTGAATACCATGAAACGAATACACATTGGAAGCGAATTTGGCACAGGGATTTCTTGCATCCCCATCACAGGAACAAATTCAAAACCAGGTGTTTCACGCACGGCCTTCGCTGGAAAAGCAGCAAAAATATCTTCTGTCACCGTAATAATAACCGATGTCAGTTGCTCACTGTCTGTTATCCCATTTTGAGTTAAAATTTCTTCAAATAATTCTTTCGTTGCCGCATAGATTTCTTCTGCTGTATTATGTTCTATTGTTGTTGCCCCACGAATCGCTCTCAAAATATATCGCCTCCATTTCGCATCACACGTTTGTATGTCTCAAAAATCAAGTCATCTTCCGCTTTAAAAATGACCGGTTTGCCAATTTCTTCCAGTAAAACCATACTTATTTCATTAAAAGTGGTTTTCTTATCATGACGCATATTTTCCAGTATCTTGTTAAAAGGCACGGTCGCATCAAAAGTCGTATCATAACCTAACTGGCCTAACCACGTTTTAAATTCTGCTAAATCGAAATCCAGTCCGTAAACTGTCTCACTCATCGTGAGTGCATAAATCATCCCGTAAGTAATCGCCTCACCGTGTAGCCATTTCCCAAAGTTGCCGTAAGCTTCTAGGGCATGCCCAAACGTATGTCCAAAATTCAAATACGCGCGCACACCTTGCTCGGTTTCATCTTGCGCAACGATATTCGCTTTAATTTCAATCCCGCGTTGTAAAAACGGCGTCAAATCCTTCGTATAAAAGTCTTTCGGTTCCGTAAAGGTATCCATTAAGGCCCGTAGTAACGTCTGATCGCTAATAAGCGCATGTTTAATCATTTCCGCAAAACCAGAGCGCATTTCCCGTTCTGGTAAAGTAGCAAAAAACTGCGTATCGTAAATGACCGCTTCTGGCTGGTAAAAGTTACCAATCATGTTTTTGCCAAGTGGATGATTAATCGCGACCTTGCCACCAACCGCACTATCATGCGCGAGAACCGTCGTAGGTACTTGATAAAATGGAATTCCTCTCATATACGTAGCAGCGACAAACCCGCCTAGATCACCAATAACGCCTCCACCAAAAGCAATTAAAACGGCTTTACGATCAAGTCCTGTTTCAATCATTTTTGTCATCACGTCTTCATACACACGGAACGTTTTCGCTTCTTCGCCGTTTGGTGCCACATAATAAGTGACTACAGGTAAATCAGCGAGAACCTCATCAAGTTTCGCTTTATGAAGTTCCGCCACGTGCCCATCCGTTAAGACAAACACGTGAGAAAACTTAGCTAGACTCTCTGTCCATTTTTCCCGAACGTCTTCTAAGGCGAATTCATTAATATATACTGGATATGTTTTACTTTTAGCACGGACTGTAATTTCTGGCATGTTTAAAACTCCTTCGTTAAGTTTCGGTGTTCCTCCACATGTTTTTTAAGCGTATCAAAACGGTCACCATCAAATTTTTCTAAAACAGCTACTGCAACTTCCCAAGCGACAACAGCTTCAGCTACTACGCTTGCGGCAGGTACTGCACAACTATCGGAACGTTCTACACTTGCATTAAATGTTTCTTTAGAATCAATATCGACACTTTGAAGTGGTTTGTATAAAGTTGGGATTGGTTTCATTACGCCACGCACAACGATTGGCATACCATTTGTCATTCCGCCTTCAAATCCCCCAAGATTATTTGTACGTCTTGTGTAGCCATCTTCTTTACTCCATAAAATTTCATCCATCACTTCGCTACCAGGTTTTCTAGCAGCCTCAAAACCGACACCGAATTCAGCGCCTTTAAATGCATTGATACTTACAATCGCACGAGCAATTTTCGCATCTAATTTTTTATCCCATTGAACGTAGCTACCAAGTCCAGCTGGTACACCGCCAACAACTACTTCGACGATTCCGCCAATCGTGTCGCCATTTTTTTTCGCGTCATCAATTTTTTGCATCATTTCTTCTGCAGCCACGCCGTCTAAACAACGCACTGGGGAAGCTTCCGATGTTTCTTGAATTTCTGCTACAGCATAATCACGTGTTAAATTCGCACGCGTGCCACCAATTTCAAGTACATGACCAGCAACTTCAATACCTAGTTCGTGCAATAGTTTTTTCGCTACTGCACCAGCTGCCACACGGACAGTCGTTTCGCGCGCGCTAGAACGTTCTAGTACGTTACGCATATCGTTATGACCATATTTCATACCGCCAACCAAATCCGCATGTCCTGGACGCGGACGAGATACGCGACGAGATTTTTCATTTTTTTCAGGAACTGGTTCAATGCTCATTACCGTTTCCCAATGTTTCCAGTCTTTATTTTCAACAAACATTGCTACAGGTGCGCCTAATGTTTTGCCATGACGAATTCCTGCCGTGATTTGTACTTGGTCTTTTTCGATACGCATACGCGCTCCTCGACCATGTCCACCTTGTCTTCTTTTTAACTCTTTGTTAACATCTTCTGCAAGTAGAGGCATTCCTGCTGGTAACCCTTCAATAATAGTTGTAAGCCCCGGTCCGTGTGATTCTCCTGCCGTTAAGTATCTCATCTGCTCATCTCTCCTTTTTCTATTTCAGCTAGGTATTTCTAGCGTTTATATTTTAGCGCTTTAAAGTATATGTGTAATATCTTAACATATGCCAAGCGAGAACACAATACTTTCGTTTCATTCTTTCATCTTACCAAAAAACCGCATGAAATGGTAATTTCTCTATGAAAAAAGAGCCTAGGTTTCCCTAAACTCTGAACTATGTTAAATCCAAGTGTCGATTGCTTTTTGATAACTTAAAATTTCATGCGGTGCAAAAAACAGTTGAATTTCCCGTTTTGCACTTTCTGGGCTATCTGAGCCATGAATCACATTTCGATTAGTATGTATCGCATAATCCGCGCGAATAGTTCCAGGATCTGCTTCTAACGGATTCGTTTTCCCCATCATTCGGCGCGCAGTCGTAATCGCCCCGTCACCTTCTAACACCATCGCAAATACAGGTCCAGAAGTGATAAAGCCAATTAAATCCTCGAAAAAAGGTTTTCCAATATGTTCCGCATAATGTTTTTCTGCTAGTTCGCGGTCAATTTGCATTAATTTTCCAGCAACAAGTTTCAAGCCTTTTTTCTCAATTCTTGCTACAATTTCACCAATAAGTCCTCGTTCCACGCCATCCGGCTTAACCATTACATAAGTTTGTTCCATATAGAATCCTCCCTCACGTTAATAATTTCTTTTATCTAAAACACGAACGATTTGCTTCAGTGGTTTTAATTCAGGCACTTGCGGCAACGAATCGAGTATTGCTACTGCTTTTTTTAAGTAAGCTGTGGCGATATCTTCGGCCTGTTTTGCCCCTGCTTTCTTGACTGCTTCCACTAAAACGGCAATTTCTTCTGCTGGGGTTTCCTCTGTAACCTGGCTGATACGTTTTTTTAGAAAAGGATCTTCCATTGCGAAAAATACTGGCAACGTCACATTTCCTTGTCTTAAATCTTCTCCAGCTGGTTTACCGAGTTCTTTTTCTGTGCCAACAAAATCAAGTACATCGTCCGTAATTTGAAACGCCATACCAACATAATAACCAAAACGATATAACTTCTGATAATCTGCTTCACTTTGACCTGAAACAACGCCACCAAGTCCACAACTAGCTGCAATAAGTAAGGCTGTTTTTCGTTTAATTCGGCGTAAATAATTACGCACACTTTGGTCAAAATTGTACTTATCTTTTAACTGTTCGATTTCACCAGTAGAAAGTTCTACGGTAACATGTGATAACATTTTATGCGCGGCAACGTCTTTAATTTCGGTCATATATTCGAGTGACTTGGCAAACAAAAAGTCGCCGGTATACATCGCGATATGGTTGCCCCACTTCGATTTAATCGTCTCGCGTCCACGTCTTAAATCCGCATCATCCACCACATCATCATGCACAATCGATGCCATATGGATTAATTCAATTGCTACACTTGCATTTTTCACAGCATCAAAATCCGCATCTGCAGCAAGTCGTGCAGACAAACAAACGAACATCGGTCTAATTCGTTTCCCGCCAGCCTCTAACAAATGAAGTGCCGCATCCGAAGTCGTTTCAGCAGCTGCGCCAGAAAGAGCTTTTTTAAGTTCTTTTTCCACTGAGTCAATGTCTTTTTGCATATTTGCATATAAAAAGTTAAGTTTCATGCTTGCCACCTTATTGTTCCTTCTTTTTAAATCCAAAGTGGGTTGCACTCGCGCCGCCACTGTGTGAAATATATCTTACGTATGAAAACCCGGCTTCTTGAAACATCTCCGCAAGTCGTGCCATTCCTGGAAACTCGCGCGTTGATTCTTGTAACCAGCTATATTCTTTATAACTCTTCGCAAAAAATTTCCCGAAAACAGGCATCACGTAACGGAAATAAGCATTAAACACTTGTTTCCATCCGGGAATATTAGGTTGCGACGTATCGATACACGCAAGCTGTCCACCCGGTTTTAACACACGGTACATTTCTTGCAGCACTTGCATATAATCGGGTACATTTCGAAGCCCAAAGCCAATCGTCACATAGTCAAAACTATTATCTGGAAAAGGTAATTCCATTGCATTCCCGTGAATAAGTTCCACATTGTGCAAATCTGCTTCGGCTACTTTCTCGCGACCAACTTTTAGCATATTTTCACTAAAATCAAGTCCCGTCACATGACCTTCTGGGCCAATTTCTTCCGCCATCATAATCGACCAATCTGCCGTTCCACAGCAAACATCCAGAACATTCGTCCCTTTTTGAACACGCATTAGCTTCATTGTTTCTTTGCGCCATTTCACATGTAGTTTAAAACTAATTACACTATTCATTCGGTCATAACTTGGGGAAATTTTCTCAAATACTTTATGTACTTTTTCTTCTTTAGTTTCCGTCATATCCCGAATCTCCTTCTATTTATCAGTCGTTAAGAACTTCGATGATTCTTTTTTCCAGTATATTAGAAAGCGGTTCGGACTTATCTTTCAGCCGTTCCACTTCACTTTTCACATCACGAATAATCGCCACTAACCAACTCTCAAAATTAGTTACAGCTTCTTTCGCAAAATAACCATGATCAAACGCGCGCTTCAACCTAGACGCACCAATTTCCTTGTAAGTAGCAAGTTCCATTTGAAGTCTTTTAAGTAAAAAGAACTGGCAACCTAGCGCGATAAAAGTTTCATCTTTCATAAAGTACTTCGCAAACTTAGCAAAAATCGCCGCATTCGTCAAAGTAAGTTGAGATAGAAATTCTTCATCTGTCGCTACATGTAATTGATAAATATTAGTTTTGGCCGTGTTTGTTTCTTGGACACCATTTTGCAAGGCCCGCAGTAGTGGAATCATTTCTAATTCAGCAAGCGTGCGATAATAGAGTGCGCTATAAAAATCTCCAGCGAGAACCGTCAGCTCTTGCTCTTTGCGAGTCAGCTGCACAACATCATCTGGTTCATCGATTTTTTCATGTGTATCATGCGCCAAAATCATGTACAGCGTTGCACTAACGACGCGATATGCAGAAGCATCAGTCAAATCAGAGCCAGAAATCGCTTCATGAAGAAATAGCATTTGATCTTTGTCCATTTGCCCGCCTTCATTATTCTCTTGTAAATACTGATAGACTGCTTGCTCATGTACCAACTGCTCCACTTCCTTTAGCCCAGCCTCTCTTGCCTGATAAGTCATTTAACAATCCCCTTTGAATCTCCTTATTACGTAAAATAAATTATACCATAAAGGATATTTAATTATGCTTAATTAAAGCCAAAACTTCACTTCTAAGCTTATCGTCATTTTTAAAAGCGCCTCGAACAGCACTTGTAATTGTTTTTGTTCCTGGTTTATTGACACCGCGGATTGTCATGCACATATGCTCTGCTTCCATGATGACCATCACACCAAGCGGTTTTAGTTTGTCCATCATAATCTCTGCAACATTCGTTGTAATACGTTCTTGCAGTTGTGGACGGCGACTCACATCATCTACCACGCGCGCAAGTTTGCTAAGACCAGCAACTCTTCCATTTTGTGGTAAATACGCAACGTGAGCTACTCCGAAAAAAGGGACAAGATGATGTTCACACATAGACGAAAAACGAATGTCTTTCACAAGCACTAATTCTTCATGTTGTTCTTCAAAAATGGTATCGAAATGAACAGAAGGATCTTTTTTAAGTCCAGAAAACACTTCTTCATACATACGAGCTACTCGCATTGGTGTATCAATCAATCCTTCACGTTCTGGATTTTCTCCTACTGCTTCTAAAATAACTTTTACCGCGTCAGCAATCTTTTGTTTGTCTATTTGCTCCATCCTTAATTCCCCTATCTTTTTAGCATTATATACCTTGTATATCTTAACACAGCCGAACTTCAAGGTAAATTTAATTTGCTTGAATTAGTGATAATAATAGGGTTTTTTTGCTTTCGTAATTATATTCCCTATTTCTAAAACAGAAAACCACTAAAAATGGACATAAAAAAACTAGCCTAGCTTAATTATAAAATTAAGGCCAGACTAGAGTTAGTGCTTAAAAGTCTATGTAGCTTATTTAACAGCTTCTTTAAGCGCTTTACCAGGTTTGAAAGCTGGTACTTTACTTGCAGGGATGTCGATTTCTTCTTTAGTACGAGGGTTACGGCCTTTACGGGCAGCACGTTCACGTACTTCAAAGTTACCAAATCCGATTAATTGAACTTTTTCACCTTTAGATAAAGAAGTTTGAATAGTTTCGAATACAGCTTCTACTGCTTTCGCTGCGTCTTTTTTAGAAAGATCAGCTAGTTCAGCAACGCTATTTACTAAATCAGTTTTATTTGCCATTGTGTTTTTCACCTCCTTCACAGAATACTACAAAATAAGCAGGCACTAGATGGTACCTGTATTTCTCTTTTTTTCCAAAAACTTGGAAATCTAAGGAGAATCATGACTGAAATGGCTTAACTACAAGCCTTAACAGTAATTCTGATAAAAGATTATCACATAATCCTTACAACTGCAAGGAATAATGCCAAACTGACACCGTTTCTTAACATTTTCAATCACAAACTTTTTTCTTTAAATGCTTGAAAACGTGATAGTATCAACCTGTTATCCATAATACTAACTTGGAAGCCTTAGAATAGCAAGCGATACCACCACAATCGGCTAAAATAGTTCTTTTTTCATAAAAATATGTGTAAATTTGTGGCTATTACCTGAAAACTCTAGGTTTCTGAGCCTAGTTTTATTCTAACATTTCTTTCTGGAAAGCTGCTTTTTCTGCTGCAGTAATTCCGATTCCTTTTTCTAAATAATTCGCTACAGAACCATATTGTTTTTTCATTTCATCAAAAGCAATTTCTAAATACTCCGGACGTGCTTCTGCCATTGGACGGAATGTTTCTAAGTCGATTTTTTCAGATCCATTCGAAAATAGCGCCACAATTCCACCCATTTCTCGTAAAATGTCATCCTGATAGCGATTAGTGATGGCATAATCGTCGAAAATCGTTTTTTCTGGCACATCTAGCAATGTTAATAATAATGCCCCTAAGACGCCTGTACGGTCTTTTCCGGCGGTGCAATGGAATACGAATGGAAGTCCCGCTTTGGCATCTTCTAAAACTTCTGTAAAAATTTCTTTAAAACCTTCAACTGACTGAACGAATACACGATAACTTTCGCCCATGAGTGGCTCATAAATAGTTTTGTCGTCAGTTACTGGTAGCTTAGTTTCTTCGTTTTTGGCTGTACCGATTGGAATATGCTTATTTAGCACCCCTTCAATTGCCGGCGTAGGTTGCGCTTTTACTTCCGAACTACTGCGCAAGTCACAAATCCATTTAATATGTAATTTTTGAAGCAAGGCTGCATCCGCTTCGTTAATATTTACTAAATTAGAAGAACGATATAACTTGCCCCATTTCACGTGTTTACCATTTTTGGACTCATAACCGCCCATATCGCGAAAATTAAAGACACTTTCGAGTGGTAAAATCCGTTCTGAAACAACTGTTTTATCTCCGTTTGGCGCCTGTAACAAGAAATACACGGGAATGTCCTGTGTTTCATAAGTAAAGTGATCAACCTCACTAGTCACCTTAAAAACAGGCTCACTTTTTGCTTCTAGGCTAGGACTACTGCTTACAAAAACCACTGTTCCTGCGCTGACTTCTTCCTTTTTCCACGTTAATGTTACGGCTTTATCTGTACGAGTAACTTCCATATTTTCCACCTACTTTGTATTATTTGGCTCTTCTGCTTCATTTTAGCATATTTCACAAAAAAAGAGCCAAAATAAGCGAATAGCCTATCTTGACTCTTTCTATTAAAATGATTCTTTTTCGATTTTCTTTTTACGACCCATTAATAAATCAACTGCTTCACGAGCATCTTTATTTTCAAATAAAATCGCGTAGATCGATTCGGTAATTGGCATATCAATGTCTAGTTTTTTCGCCCAACCATGTACTGCTTTGGCTGTTCGAACACCTTCCACGACCATGCCCATTTTTTCTAATACTTCATCTAAATTCTCGCCTTTACCAAGCATGTTCCCAGCGCGCCAATTACGTGAGTGCACACTCGTACAAGTAACAATCAAGTCACCAATACCAGTTAGCCCGTAGAAGGTTTGCGGATTAGAGCCCACAGCAACGCCGAGACGAGTGATTTCTGCCATTCCGCGAGTCATTAGTGCGGCTTTCGCATTATCGCCGTAACCAAGGCCATCAGAGATTCCTGCGCCTAGTGCGATAATATTTTTCAGCGCGCCACCAATTTCAGCGCCAATCACATCATCATTCGTATAAATGCGTAAGTTGTTATTGATAAAACGATCTTGAACGATTTCTGCGGCCGTTAAATCTTTACAGCTCGCACAAAGTGTTGTTGGATGACGAAGCGCCACTTCTTCCGCATGACTTGGTCCAGAAAGAACAACAAGTGCTTTGCGTTTTGCTGCGTCCACTTCTTCTTCAATCACTTCGGACATTCTAAGATTCGTTTCAGGTTCAATCCCTTTACTTACATGCACTAAAATAGTCGGTTCTTTTAACGCTTCATTCAGCTGTTTACAAACGATACGCATCGCATTTGTTGGAATAGCAATCACGACAATTTCTGCACCATCAATCGCTTCATCAAGTGATAATGTCGCTTTTACCTCAGTTGGTAAAATAATATCTGGCAAATAGTGACTATTCGTGTGCGATTCGTTAATTTCATTCACAATTTTATCTAAGTTTCCCCAAATAACTGGTTTATGATTATTATCGGCTAGGACAAGTGCAAGACCTGTTCCCCAACTTCCAGCGCCAAGAATAGCTACTTTTTTCTGTGTCATTATATTTTTCCTCCCGAAAACTTTACTTACGCTTACGAGCAATTACTCGAATTGGCGTACCCTCAAACGGAAATGCTTCTCTAATTCGGTTTTCTAGGAAACGTTCATAAGAGAAATGCATTAGTTCTGGATCATTAACAAATACAACAAATGTCGGTGGTTTAACAGCCACTTGTGTTGTATAGAAGATTTTAAGGCGTTTACCTTTGTCCATTGGTGAAGGATTCATTGCAACCGCATCACTAATAACATCATTTAGCATACTTGATTGTACACGTAATGAATGGTTGTCGCTTACTTGGTTAATGAGTGGGAATAAATTATTTAAGCGTTGTTTTGTTTTAGCAGATACATAGACAATTGGTGCATAACTCAAGAATTGGAATTGCTCCCGAATATCCTCTGTCCATACATTAATTGTTTTTTCGTCTTTACTAATTGCATCCCATTTATTTACAACAATAATAATCGCACGTCCGGCATCATGCGCATATCCAGCAATTCGTTTGTCTTGCTCACGAATACCTTCTTCTGCGTTGATAACCACAAGAACAACGTCCGAGCGTTCAATGGCTCTCATTGCACGAAGCACACTATATTTCTCTGTGCTCTCATACACTTTCCCACGTTTTCGCATTCCGGCAGTATCAATCATGACATAATCTTGGCCGTCGAATGTATAAGTTGTATCAATGGCATCACGTGTCGTTCCAGCAATATCCGAAACAATCACGCGGTCTTCCCCAAGCAGTGCATTTAGAATGGAAGATTTACCAACATTTGGTCGACCAATCAAACTGAATTTCACTGTATCATCTGGATACTCTTCCTCTTCTTCTTTTGGAAAATGAGCGCGAACAGCATCAAGCATATCGCCAAGCCCTAGACCATGCGAACCAGAAATTGGATACGGCTCACCAAACCCAAGTGCGTAAAAATCATAAATCTGATCACGCATTTCTGGGTTATCTACTTTATTAATCGCTAAAACAATTGGTTTATTAGACCGGTAAAGAATTTTTGCTACTTGTTCGTCTGCATCGGTAACCCCTTCACGACCATTGGTAATAAAAATAATTACGTCTGCTTCATCAATTGCGATTTCCGCTTGTGCGCGAATTTGCTCTAAGAATGGTTCGTCGGAAAGATCAATACCACCTGTATCAATAATGTTAAATTCTTTTCCAAGCCATTCCGCTGAATTATATATGCGGTCACGTGTCACACCGGGAACATCTTCCACTATGGAAACACGTTCACCAACGATTCTGTTAAAAATAGTCGATTTGCCAACGTTTGGACGTCCGACAATCGCTACAACTGGTTTTGCCATTATTTCACCTTCTTTTTTCTCGAATCCTATTTATCAAACTTTCTTTAGTTTATCAGTAAAATAGCTTACTGGCAATGAAAAGTTCGATTTCAAAAAGAAAAAGAGCCTATGGGAACAGTCTCCCTAGGCTCTTTTGGATACAATTATTTATCGTCGTTTTGAAGACCTTTTAGTTTATCACCAATTAAATCGCTCATTTGGAATCCAGTATTCTCTTCTGGAAGTTCATAATCAGCTTCTTCGACCGGCGCATCTTGTAAATCTTTAATACTTAAAGATAAGCGTTGATCTGCTTCATTTACTTCAAGTACTTTCACTTCTACTGTTTGGCCTTCTGAAAGGACTTCTTGTGGTGTCCCGATATGTTCGTGAGAGATTTGCGAAATGTGAACTAAACCTTCTACTCCTGGGAATATTTCCACAAATGCACCAAAAGTAACTAGACGAACTACTTTTCCTTCTAAAACAGAACCAACAGGCGCTTTTTCAGCAATGCCGTCCCAAGGTCCAGGTAAGTTCGCTTTAATAGAAAGAGAAATACGTTCATTTTCAGGATCAATCCCGATAACTTTAACGGTTACTTTTTGTCCTTCTTCAAGTACTTCTTGTGGTGTTGCAATATGTTTATAAGAAATTTGTGAGATGTGAACTAATCCGTCCACGCCACCGATATCAACGAATGCACCGAAATTAGCTAAGCGTTGAACTGTACCTTCAATCACGTCGCCTTCTTTGATTTCGCTTAGTAACGCTTGTTTTTGACTAGCTTTTTCTGTTTCCACAACTGCACGATGACTTAAAATTACTCGGTTATTTTCTGGTTCAAATTCTACTACTTTGAACGTAAGGGTTGTTCCTTTGTAATCGGCGAAATCTTCCACAAAATGATCTTCTACTAAAGAAGCTGGAACAAATGCACGAACACCAAGATCAACAACTAATCCGCCTTTTACAACGTCACTAACTACCGCTTCGAATACCTCACCAGATTCAAATTTGGCTTTAATATCATCAGATGCTTTTTCGGCATCCACTTTTCTTTTAGATAAAACAAGTACATCGTCTTCTACTTTAGTGACAATCAAATCAAGTGTGTCGCCTACGCTTACAACGTCAGAAGCTGTCTCCACATGTATATTGGAAAGTTCACTTATTGGAACGACACCATCCAGTTTGCTATCGGGAATACCAACATAAACTTGTTTATCTTCCACGCTTGTAACTGTGCCAGTGACTTTGTCTCCTTCTTCAAAATTTCTAACTTCTACATCAAATAAATCTTCAGACATGTGTAGCCCTCCATTCGTTAGTCGAATTTTAGGAGTTTCTAATTCAGAAGCAACCTTCACGCTCGCCTCATCTGCTTGACTAGTTTTCCTAGATAGGCAAATTCCGATTAATTAAAGAAAAAATATCAAATACACCTTCTGTAAAACTGATCTTCCAGCTAGAAAATCCTATCAAGATACTTTTCACAAAGTAAAAAATCTCTCTTATAACATCCTACAAATCAGCACATTTGTCAAGCTCTTTTAAGGGGGTGAAAATGCCTATAGGGCGTGAAATCGCTCAGTTTGTTTGGGCTTTCAAGCTTAAATTAAAAAAGTGCTCCATTCCTTTTTAGTTAAGAAAATGTAGCACTTTTTCATCAATTATTGATTTTTAGTTCAGCTAGTGAAAGAATTTTATTGGCAACTTCGTCAATCGACATGGATGTTGTATCTACCTCAATTGCATCGTCCGCTTTTTTCAGTGGAGAATGTTCTCTTGTATAATCCAAGTGATCGCGTTCTTCAATTTCTTTTTTGAGTTGGTTTAAGTCTCCGGCAAAACCTTTCGCCATATTTTCTTTATAACGACGTTCTGCGCGTTCTTCTACACTCGCTAGTAAAAAGATTTTTAGTTCGGCATTTGGAAGAACCGCTGTACCGATATCGCGACCGTCCATGACAATTCCGCCTTCTGTTGCGAATACTTGTTGGCGTTTTTGCAAAGCTTCACGAATGGCCGGATGTGCCGCAACGATGGATACGTGATTTGTTACTTCTAATGAGCGAATCACTTCCGTCACATTTTCCTCGCCTACAAATACTTGCTGTACTTCGCCCGGTTCAAAACGAATAACCGTTTTTTCTAATAAAGCCGCAATAGCTTTTTCGTCGTCATATGCAAGGTTATTTTGTAAAGCGATATATGTTACCGCGCGATACATAGCACCCGTGTCGATATAAACAAAACGCAATTTTTTCGCAACGATTTTCGCTACAGTACTTTTCCCCGCTGCAGCTGGCCCATCAATTGCGATACATATCTTTTTAGTCATAGAATAAAACTCCTTTTATCTGAAATTGGTTTGATTAATTTCTTCTTGGGATGCTAAAAGTACCATTAGTTTCATCCGCGCTTTCTTGCTATCATAATCTTTTCCTAAAATAACGCCCCGATTATACAAGTCGAATGTGCTACCTTCATAATCATAGGTCGTGTATACATTGCCTTCTTCGGCGCTTGTTGTAATAACGACTGGAATTCCAGCATCTAAAGCGCGAATAATTGCTGGCATCATTTTGGGTGCAACCTGACCGCGACCGACGCCTTCCAAAACAATACCACCAACGCCTTTATCAATTGCTGCATCGATAAACAAACCGTCCGCACCTATGTAACATTTAATGACAACCACGTCTGGAAGATCTAAGCGAATATCAAAACACTCATGCTCAAGCGGTTTTTGATAAAGAAAAACTTGATCATTATCAATGATGCCAAGATAACCAAAACCAAACGCGCTAAACCCTTGAATATTAGACGCATGAACTTTTTTAACGTATCTAGCTGCGAAAATCCGTTCATTGAAAACAACAACGGTACCCGCTTGACGTAAATTTATTTCACATGCCGTGTAAATAGCATGACGGATATTAACGTAAGCATCCGTCCCCGGTTCTTCTGGCGCACGCTGCGAACCAGTTACAACGACCGGTCTCGCATCAGTTACTGCAAGATCGAGAAAATAGGCTGTTTCTTCTAATGAATCTGTTCCGTGTGTCACAACAATACCATCATATGTTTCATCCATGAAAATAGATTCAATTAGTTGCTTTAAACTGATTAAATCCGGAAGTGTAATATGCATAGATGGGAGTTGAAAAGTCGAATAGATGTCTATTTGAATTTCTGTTGGTAATTGGCATAATGCAGCTAATTCTTCTCCAGATAATTCACCTGATGCAAGTTTTCCTGATGCTGTTTTCTTACTTGCAATCGTACCGCCTGTTGTAATTAGTGCCACTTTTGCCATGGTTATTTCCCCCTACATTTTCCATTTAAACAAACAAATGAGTCTCGGAAGCGTTTCCCAGACCCATTCAGTGTTGTTTATTACTGTGGAATTGTTAGAACTGTGCCAACTGGTACATTGTTACTTCCCAGTCCATTGGCTTGTTTAATTTTTTCTACACCAGCAGCTGCTCCAGCTTGTCCATATGCGGAACGCGCAATGCTGTATAACGTGTCGCCAGCTTTAACGGTGTGAGAGCCACCAGCTTTTTTCTGTGTGGATTCACTTGCTTTTTTCTGTGCAGCTTTCTCTGCGGCAGCTTTGTCGGCTGCTGCTTTTTCTTCTGCGGCTTTCTTCTCTTCCGCAGCTTCTTGTTCTTTTCTTGCATTGGCAGCTTTAACAGCCTCTTCTTCTTGTGTTTTCTTATCTGCTGCTGCTTTTTCTTCGGCCGCTTTCTTTTCTTCCGCAGCCTTTTCTGCTGCTGCTTTTTCTTCTGCGGCTTTCTTCGCTTTTTCTTTATCTTCTTTCGATTGTGTGTTGTCAGATACATTGACAGTCGATTCTGTCTCTGTTTTTACTTCATTTGATGAACCCATGTTTTGTACTGTTACAAATACAATTACTATAACGATTGGAATTAATAAGAAAAACACAATCAATAAATTCAGTAATGGGTATCTAAAAATGGTTTTCTTTTTTACTTTTCTGCTATCAGAACGGGATAACATCGGCGGTTCATTATTAAATTCATCCTGCCCTTCAGCATTCATATCATAATCAGCCGGTTCTTCATATTCCCGTTTTTCTTTTCTTGTTTTTACCACTCAAAGTTCCTCCTTTAGTGCTTTCTAAAATTATCCTATGCACTATAATTGGCACAGAGAAGTGTTACATAAGATGTTAATAAATGAAATACCTTTGAAATAATTATACCCATAAAAACAACATACAACAATACTTAAAACGCTTTTTTAGAAAAAAAAGCAATAATCATTATAAATTAGTACTTCTGGCATATAACCATTCTTTGCTTTTTACAGATTACTGAACAAAATAATAACAATTTTTTCGCTATTAAACAAGTCTTTTTTTAGAAAAAATGTGAAACTATCTACTTTTTTGTCGAATTTCGTAACGCTAAAACTATTGCAGTAAATAAGCTAAATAGGTTTCCCATGTTGGAATTTCTTTTTGGGAGATTTTTTCTCGTTTTTCAAAATCGATTATTTCGGCACCATCCAAATCACAACAGTTATCTGCCGTGACTTCTAGTGGCGGTTCTTCAAAATAGCGCATAATATAATTACGACGGCAATCTTCAGCATGTAGGTAACCAATAAACTGCTGCAAATTAGCTCGCTTCCATTTTTTTCGGTAGTCCATTTTGGCGGTTAATTCTTGCGCGCTTAAACCACTCTTTTGGTAGTATTCGATGAAACGCTGCTCTGTCTCTGGTAAAGTTTTGCGTTGTTCTGGCGACAGGTTGATTAAATTAACGTCTGGTATATCTTGATCTGCTAGTTGCATTTGGATAAATTCATCACCATTCGCATATAGCAAAATAGCGATACTGTTCTGCCCATCACGCCCCGCTCTCCCAATCTCTTGCAAATAAGCCTCTAAATCGGCTGGCATATGGTAATGAATAACAAAACGAATGTCCGCTTTATCTATGCCCATTCCAAACGCGCTAGTCGCACAAATAATATCTAGTTGTCCATAAACAAATTGCTGCTGAATAACAATCCTATCCTCGGTCTCCATATCGCCATGATAATAAGCAACTCTTAATTCAGCAATTTCACTTAATTCATGTGCCACACTTTCGGCTAACTTTTTGCTTGAAAAATAAATAATCCCAGGCGTTTGAAGTTTGCTGATAAGCTCATATAAACGTTCTTTTTTCAGTTGCTGATTAGAAAATTTCTCTACTTGCAAAGAAATATTCGGTCGATTAACCGAGTAAATAATCTGTTCACAATCTGTTAGCTCTAGTTGCGTTAAAATGTCTGCCCGGACTTTCTTCGTTGCCGTTGCCGTAAGCACCATCGACACAGGAAAATTTGCTTCTTTAATAAACTGCCCTAACATTAAATAATCTGGCCGAAAATCATGCCCCCACTGAGAAATACAATGCGCTTCATCAATAACGAACAAGCTGATTTTTTGTTTTAAGAGCAAGTTTTTCACGGCTTCATTATTTAGCATTTCTGGTGATAAAAAAAGAAACTTATATAAATGAATGTTCGCAAGGATTTGGTTCTTTTCGTCTCGTTTTAAAAAGCTATTAAGCGCCGCCACTCGCTTTTCCCCGTGAGCGCGCATTCGTTCCATTTGGTCTTGCATTAATGAAAGAAGTGGCGATACAATCAACACTAAGCCATCCATCAAATGACCCGCTAATTGATAACAAATTGTTTTCCCAGTTCCAGTAGGTAACATCGCAAAACAGTTCCGCTTCGCTAAGGCCGTTTCAATGACTTCTTTTTGACCAGGACGGAACGCTTCAAATCCAAGATAGTCTTTTAATTCCTGTTCTAAATTCACTGCTCGCCCTCCCTACTAACAACCGCTAACCGAATTTGATAATAATCTAAGTCTGGGAATTCTGCTTTTATTTCACGAAGCAAATTCCATTCTTTCAAGTTAATTGTTTTTATAATAGACTCTTCTGGTAAATGTGGAACATCCGTATCCTTTAAAGTAGCCCGAATTTCCACAAAATGATCTTGAATGGTACTTGTTTTCAAACGACGTATTCGTTCAATCGCTTCTAAATCCGCCCCATTTTGCCAAAGTGTATAGGTTTGCATCGCCGAACTCGTCAGACCCGTTAATTCATCTGGTACAAAACTAACTAATAGAGGCCACTCATCCGGACACGCCTTCATCGCCATTAACAAACGATGGATTTCGTGCAGCACTTCAAAGTAAACATCCCACTTCTCTACTTGATACTTCGCGGCAATCTGTTCAGTCGTATACCCCATTAATTCTCCACCTGAAAAACGCTCTACTAAAAATTCCGGCCTAGCAACTGCTAATTTTCCAAACCAACGAATGAGTTCCGCATATAAATCTCCGGCTAAACCAGCCTTGTTTTGCTGCTTTAGCCAATGTTTAATAAACTGCTGCACTTTCTTATCACGAATAACAGGCAAATAATAGTTCTCTTGATGATGCTTATTACTAACCACTTGCACCGCGAGTCGCAAATGCGCAAAAAAATCAAACGCTTGCCGCTGCAACGTAAAACCTTGAAAAGCCGGATAAGCATTATCAAAAGTTCCCGCTGAGTTTTCCTCGCTAAGATAACCATTCTCCGTAGAAATAATCACCCCTTGCCGCACCAATTCCGCGAGCCGAAATTCCAAATAATTCGCCTTCAGATTGGGCACAAGTCCAAATAAATGTTGCATTTGAAAAAGATGGATATCTTGAACAGCTTGCCCCGTTCTCCGTCCCGCTAAAACCGTATGGATAAACGGTAATTTTCTAGGTGTTACACTTTTTTCTAAAATCGTCAGTATATAATTATCAAGCAAATCCAAGACATTTCCACCACCTTTTTTGTTCCTACAATCATACCACAGAAACACTTGTTCTACATTAGTTTTATCGAAAAAAACTTTTTCAAAATATGTTACAATAGAAAAAGAAAAAATCTGGCTTCAAATTGTTATTTTAGAAAGGAAGCGTAGAAAATTGAAGTATTCCCTTGTCGAAAAAGACACTTGTATCGCTTGTGGAGCTTGTTCCATTCATGCGCCCGATGTTTTTGATTATGATACAGAAGGTCTTGCCTTTAATATATTAGATGATAACACTGGAACAAAAGAAATCCCTGAAGACTTAGTCGAAATGGTGATTGACGCTGAATTTGCTTGTCCTTCACTTTCTATCAAAGTTTCCGATAGTCCATTTCATTAAAAAAATCCGGCAGCCCATTTAGAGGCTACCGGATTTTTATATTTAATGGCTTGTTTCTTGTTGTCTTTTTTCAAATTTGCGGCGTTCTTTTACAGTTTGATTTTTAGCAATCCATTTTTTCAATCTGGAGTATAGCAGTAAGAATACAGCACTGACGATGACTCCTTTTAATAAACTAAATGGTATAATCGCATATGTGACTAACCAAGCGACATCTGTATCCGCCGGAAGTCCACCAAGTTTAATGTAAAATGGTAATAAAATGAAATAATTAAATATCGACATTACAACTGTCATTACTAACGTTCCAATTGCTGTTGAAAGCACCATTCCTTTTGTTGAGCGAAACCAGTGAAATAAATAATAAATCGGTAATACATATACAATACCATTAATAAAATTGGATAATTCTCCAATCGGAACACCTACTGGACTACCTGACACAATATAAAGTAGCACATTTTTGATTAGTTCTACTAAAATCACTGCGAGTGGTCCGAATAATAAGCCACCAATCAAAGCTGGAATATCACTAAAATCAAGCTTTAAAAATGGTGCACTCGGTAGTAGCGGAAATTGTAGCATCATTAAAATAAATGCTAATGTACCAAGAACCGCCACACTTACAAAAACCTTCATTGAATAATTCTTCATTGTCATTTCTCCCTTGATGTTCACCAAGAAGCGAGGACGTCACTTAACGAATGCAACCCAAGCAAATAAAAAACCTCAACTAAAAAAAGTTGAGGGAGAGTTTGTGAATTAATAAACAAGAACTGAATACTCAAATAAGCATCACAGCTTGCTAACACATGCTCGTGAAGACAAACGAAAAGGTCTGCCAACATCTTCTCCCATCCAGACTATACTGTCGGTCCTGGAATTACACCAGAGTCAACTGCAAAAAAAAGCAGATCGTGGACTTTAACCACCGGTCGGGAATTACACCCTGCCCCGAAGATGAACGAATATTTTCTTACAATTTTCATTTTACCATGAAAAATTTTTTTGGCAAGTCCTTTTGTATGTTTTTTCACGTAAGCGCTTTCTTAGGCAAGTAAATAAAAACCAGACTAAACATCTGGTTTTTATTTATTACCACGGAATATCCGTAGACAACGATTCCGCTAATGATTGATTTTCTTTTAAGCGAATTTTACGTGCGATGCTTCTCGCTTCTGCTCCAGCGTGAATTCTTTTTTGTTCTTCTGTTTCTGGTTCAACAAGCGGCACTTCCACTGTTTTGCCGTCTGAATCTAACGCAACAAATGTTAAAAAGGACGTTGCGGCTAAATAACGCTCGCCTGTTTTTAAATTTTCCGCAATGATTTTAACGAAAATTTCCATCGAACTTCTTCCAGTAGAAGCAACATAAGACTCTAAACAAACGGAGTGGTCATTTTTAATTGGTTTTAAAAAGTCCACTGAGTCTGTTGAAGCTGTTACGATTTCTGTGCGACAATGACGGGATGCACTAATCGAAGCTGTGTCATCAATGTACGTCATCAATCTCCCACCAAAAAGGGTGTTATGGTTGTTCGTATCTGACGGGAAAACCCGGCTTGTTTTAATAACTAAAGATTCTTTACAAAATTTTGTTTGTCTTTTTTCCATGTTTTTCGCTCCATTCTATTTATAGAGAGGCAAGGTGATAATAAAATCTGATCCTTTACCAAGTTCACTTTCAACTGAAATTTTTCCGTTGTGTGCTTCTACAATGTTTTTCACTATAGCAAGGCCAATTCCTGTCCCCACTGCTTTACCACGTTTTCTCGCTTTATCCACTTTATAAAAACGTTCGAATAAGTATGGGATATCTTCTTCCGCAATCCCGCTACCATTGTCGGATACCGTAATAACAAGGTTACTCTGTTCCTCGTCAATGGTTTGTTTTAAAATTACTTTTCCCGCGTAACCTTCTTTACCGGTATGGCGAATCGCATTCATAATTAAATTAATTAATACTTGCTCCATGCGGTCTGGGTCATATGAATATTCTAAATCTGGCGTTTCTAATTCTAAGCCTAATTCCACAAAGTTCTCTTTTGCGAGCACGTCAAAATTAGAAATAACTTTCCGAAGTAATGGCGCCAGTGGTAATTTTTGATTATCCATTTGATTAAATCCAGCTTCCATTCTAGCAAGGTCCAGCATATCATTGACCAAGCGTCCGATACGAAGCGATTCATCATAAATGATTTGCGCAAACTCCCGCACTTCTTCATCCGACTGGGCAACCCCATCAATAATCGCTTCACTATAACCTTGAAGCATCGAAATTGGCGTTCTGAGTTCATGCGACACGTTATTAACAAAATCACTTTTCATTTTTTCCAGTTGTTTTTCTTCTGTCATATCACGAATAACTGCAACAATACTCCGCACATGTTCTCCCGTATAAAGCAACGTTAAAATCGCGACATACGTGCGGTCAGCGAATGTAATCTCACCCACTTGGGACTCTTTCTTTTCTAGCGTATCATTTAATAAGTCATTTAAGGCTACTGGAATCAGTACTTTTTCCGTATTTTCAGGAGAGAAGAACCAATTATGCAGAAATTCTTCTGCTGGCGGATTACTAAGGATAATCGTTTTATCCACGCTGAATTTAATGACGCCATCTGCCATTCCAACTAAAATATTCGATAGTTGCTCCTTTTCTTGCCTAAGAGCGCTAATATTGTACTTTAATTGTTTCGCCATATCATTAAACGCCACGCCGAGCTCCCCGATTTCATCATGCGTATAAGTCGGCACACGATTATCAAAGTTCCCTTTCGAAACAGCAATCGCAATCTTTTTCATTTCACGAAGCGGAAAGGCCATTCGGGAAGAAAAGACGAAAGAGAGGATAGAGGTTATAACAATCGCAATGACCCCAGAAATAATTAGCGTACTCATAGTCTTCTGGTTTACTTTCAAAATATCATGATACGATTGATAGACGTAAACAACACCCGTTTCGCCATTCGCTAGGGTAAATTTTTGGGCTGATACTTCGACTGGTAACGAACCGTCCCCAGTTTTAAAATTATATTTCATCGTGACACTATTATCTTTATCTAGCGCTTTGTCTAATGTTTTATCTTGAATTAATTTATTCGCCGATGCTGTGGAAACTGTATCCGGTGATTGCGATTGATAGATGCTTTTTCCATCCTGTTCAATAATTACACCCATCGTATCATCCAGCAAAATAAGTGCAGAATCATTTTTATTCTCGGTAGAAATTACTTCATCATTTTCTTTCATCACCGTAATAATACTAGATGTTTTTTCTTCCAATTCTTTAGTAATTCGGGTGATATTATTTTTTTCATAAATCATCGCAACGAGAAATCCAGAAATAACTAAAATCCCAATTAATAACAGGATGATCGTACTCCAAATTTTCCCAACGATACTATTCCAAATCTTCATCTTTTCTCACCTCGCTTCGAACAAAAAAATAACGAACAAAGCACGTGCGGCATAACACTTGCCGATTAAACGTCTTTGCCCGTTATCTTAGTCTGTTTTATTAATCTTCAGGAATTTCAAATTTATATCCAAGACCCCAAACTGTTACAATCATTCTCGCAGCGTCTTCTGATACATCATGTAGTTTTTCACGTAATCGTTTGACATGTGTATCAATGGTTCTTAAATCACCAAAGAATTCATACCGCCACACTTCTTTTAAAAGGGACTCACGATCAAACACTTTATCTGGGGATTTCGCTAAATAATACAGTAAATCATATTCTTTCGGTGTTAAACCGATTTCTTTCCCATCAACAATAACACGATGCGCTTCGTTATCGATTTTCAAATGTGGGAACGTAATAATATCTCCCGGTGTTCCGCCAGCCGATTCTTCCGAAGATTGTTTCGCACGACGAAGAACAGCCTTCACTCGCAGTACAACTTCTCTTGGGCTAAATGGTTTCACGATGTAATCATCTGCGCCCACTTCAAAACCTTGTACGCGGTTAGCTTCTTCTCCTTTAGCTGTCAACATGACAACTGGTGTCGATTTAAACTCCCTCAGTTCACGACAAACTTCAATGCCATCTTTGCCAGGCATCATTAAATCAAGTAGGATTACTTCATAATTGTTGTTTAGCGCCATGCTCAATGCTTGATCACCATCACTAGCTTCTTCAATACGATAGTTCTCTCTTTCAAGATACATCTTCAGAAGGCGGCGTATCCGGTCCTCATCATCCACAACAAGCACTCTAACTTGTTCACTCATAAGTACTCATCCCCTAACTCTCATTTACATAAAATGATCATTCAAATAAATGGAATCTTCCGTACCCACATACGAAAAAACCATACAATTGCCTATACCAAATTTCCTACGATTTAAATTATACATGTTTTTCACAAAACACGCTATTAGAAAGTATGTTTTGGCCGAAAAGTCACTTTTTATTTTTACCGAATCTTGCTTCTGTTTTTAATTGTTTTACTTCATGATGGGACAATTCTCGTCTTTCCCCTGCGTTCAAACCACGTAAATTCAAGAACGAGTATTCTTCCCTTGATAGTTTTTGTACTTCAAAACCAACTGCTTCAAACATTTTACGTACTTGGCGATTTCGCCCTTCGTGAATCGTGATTTCAACAATTGCTTTGTCTTTCGTTTTGTCAGAAGAACGCACTTTTACTTTGGCTGGCGCTGTTTTACGACCATCAATAACAACTCCGCGCTCTAATTGGCGAATCACTTCTCGTTCAGGAATACCTTTAATACGTGCAATATATGTTTTAGAAACTTCATTTTTCGGGTGCATTAGCAAGTTAGCAAAATCCCCGTCATTGGTCATTAATAATAAACCAGATGTATCATAATCAAGTCGTCCAACCGGATACAGTCGTTCTGGAATATCCGCAAAATAATCGGCTACGGTTGTGCGGCCTTTATCATCTGTTACAGCCGACACGGTTCCTCTTGGTTTATAAAAAAGGAAATAGCGGTGTTCTTCTTTTGTTAGTTGAATTCCCTCCACTTCGATTCGTTCCGTACCACTTACTTTTATACCTAATTCTTTCACTACTTTCCCGTTCACTGTTACCTTACCTTCTTGAATAAGCTTTTCTGCTTTTCTTCTTGAAGTAATACCTGCATTTGCAATTACTTTTTGTAAACGTTCCATTCTTATTCCTCCTCCTGTTCTTTACTTTGGTTAAACCGGTCAAAAAACAGGTCCATTTCGTTCTGATCTGGTTCATCTGCCGCTGGATCAGCAAGCTTTGGTAAATCCTCTAAAGAATTAAGTCCGAAAGCATCTAAAAACTCGCTTGTCGTAACGTAAAGTTTTGCCCGTCCAGCTCCGTCAACACGTCCTTTATCGGTTACGAGTCCTTTAGCAACAAGGGTTCTAATCGGACCATCTGTTTGAACACCGCGAACCTCATCGACTTCCATTCTTGTTACTGGTTGACGATAGGCAATAATCGCTAAAGTTTCTAATGACGCTTGCGATAAAACGGTATTGCTTGGAACTTCGACTAACTTCCGTAAAAATTCCGCATGTGCTTTTTTGGTAGCTAATTGAAACGATCCAGCTAACTCTAATAAAATAAGTCCTCTGTCTGCATTCCCGTTATATCGTTCACTTAAAAGCTCTAATAAATTGAGTGCTTCAATATGCGTGATTTCCATGACTTCCGTTAATTGCTCCGTGGAAAGTCCCGCATCTCCCGCAGCAAAAAGCAAACTCTCTAATACGCCTAATTGTTGTTCTCTGTTCACGATAGTTCTTCCCCTTTACCTTGCACATATAAATCCGCAAAACTTTCCGATTGCTCCACTTCGACTAATTTTCGTTTCATTAGTTCTAGTAGCGCTAAAAACGTAACGACTAGTTGTTCTTTCGTTTGTTCTTCAAATAGCTCGTCAAATCGTAAGCGGTGATTTACTTGTTGGTGTAATTTTCCTAAAACAGCATCCATTCTTTCGTCAATCGAAATTTCCTGTGTGGTAATTCGTGTATGAAGTGGTTTATTTAACTTTTTACGTCGTAGCATTTTGTTAAAAGCACTTAACATATCGTTTAAGGATACATCTAGTTCGGCTACTTTTGTTCCATCGTCGTATTCCGCTAAATCCATCGGTGGTTTGCTGAAATAAAAGCTACGTTCGGCCTCTTTTTCTTTTAGTTCTTTCGCGGCTTCTTTAAAACGTTTGTACTCCATTAGCTTTTCAACTAAAGCGTCCCGTGGATCTTCTTCCTCTTCTAGTGTATCATAATCGATTTCTAGTTCCTGCTTTGGAAGTAGCATTTTACTTTTAATGGCTAGTAACGTTGCTGCCATCACTAAATATTCACTAGCAACATCTAATTCCATTTCTTGCATTGTATGAACAAATTCCATATATTGGTCCGTAATTTCAGCCATTGGAATATCATAAATATCGACTTCTAATTGTCCGATTAAATGAAGAAGTAAGTCAAGTGGTCCTTCAAAAGCATCCACTTTAAAATTCATTTCTACCATATCTGTCCCGCCCTACTATAATGAAAGATCATTTTGCACTAAATTTTCATAGGTTTCGCGGGCAACGACTAATTTATCGATTCCGTTTTCCACAAAAACTACTGGTGGTCTTGGGATGCGATTATAATTACTTGCCATCGCATAACCATATGCACCTGTACAAAAGACTGCTAGCACTTCGCCGGCATTTGATTTCGGTAACGGTAAATCCCAAATTAACATATCTCCAGACTCACAACATTTCCCTGCGATAGCCACGGTTTCTTCTGCGACTTTTTCTGGGTTGGCTGCAAGAACAGCGTCATAATGCGCATCATATAGCGCTGGACGAATATTGTCTGACATACCGCCATCAACGGCAAGGTAATTCCGAATTCCTGGAACTTCTTTGCGCGATCCCACTTTATAAAGGGTTGTACCAGCTTCACCAACAAGCGAACGGCCGGGTTCAATCCAAATTTCGGGGATAGCGATATCATTACTATTCGCCACATCACGGACCTCATCCATAATCTGGCGCACATATTCACTCGGCTCTAGTGGCTCATCTTCCGCTGTGTAACGAACACCAAATCCGCCACCAAGATTCAGCACTTTGGAATCAAAACCAAGCGTCCCGTGCCACTCAACCAATTTATCCATAATCCGTCGAGCTGCTAATTTAAAACCAGTCGTTTCAAAAATTTGTGAACCAATATGACAGTGTAGTCCGATTAAATCAAAAGATGCACTTGCATGAAGTACTTGTTTAATTGCTTTCTCAGCTTGCCCATTAGTAAGACCGAAGCCAAATTTCGAATCATCTTGTCCTGTTAAAATATAATCATGTGTATGGGCTTCAATTCCCGGTGTCACACGAATTAACACAGAAGCTTTTTCATTTCGTTCTATTAATATATCTTCTAATAAACTAATTTCATAATAATTATCGATAACAAAACAGCCAATACCGTAATCAAGCGCCATATGTATTTCTTCTGCACTTTTATTATTTCCGTGAAAATGAATTCTTTCAGGAGGGAAATTTGCTTTAATTGCGGTATAAAGCTCTCCGCCCGAAACCACATCAAGCGACAGACCTTCTTCCGCCATCAGTTGGTAAATCGCTACAGCAGAAAATGCTTTACTCGCATAAGCCACTTGCGCTTTTACGCCTAACTCTTCAAAAGTTTTCTTAAATCCTCTTGCACGGTCACGGATTAGCGCTACATCATAAACGTAAAGTGGCGTACCATATTTTTCAGTAAGCTTTAAAGTGTCCACCCCTCCAATTTCGAGATGTCCTTCTGCATTTACATTCATTGTTCCAAGCCGTTCAAACGTCACGCCAATCCCACCTTTACATTATAGATTTTTAAAAGTTCTTTTATATAGTAGCACACTAAGAAGCCGAGCGACAATAACTATCTGAAAATAATATCAAATACGTAAAAAACTCAGCCCAAATCGATTATCTTCTTGCTTCAGAAAATAATAAATTTGGGCTGAGATTAGCTACCAATTATTTTAAGAAATTTTAGCAACAATTGCTTTTACATATTGTAAAAACGTGCTGCGAACTTGATCCGTTGTTTCGATAACTTCTGTATGAGAAAGTGGTTGGTCCAGAATTCCGGCCGCCATATTCGTAATACAAGAGATACCTAGTACGCGTAATCCAGCATGGTTGGCAATGATTACTTCTGGTACAGTGGACATTCCAACCGCATCCGCTCCAAGTGTACGCATCATTTGAATTTCAGCAGGCGTTTCGTAAGTTGGGCCGCTGAAACCAGCATAAACACCTTCACGGATAGTTAAATTAAGCTCTTGCGCAATCAGTCTCGCATCGACACGTAAAGCTAAATTATAAGCTTCTGACATATCTGGGAAACGTGGGCCGAAATGCTCGTCATTTGGTCCGATAAGCGGGTTCGTTCCAGTAAAGTTAATGTGATCAGAAATCAACATCAAGTCTCCAGCAGAGTACAATTCGTTTACACCACCAGCTGCATTCGTCACGACAAGTACTTCTACACCAAGTTCTTTCATAACACGAACTGGGAAAGTAACATCTTGCATCGAATAGCCTTCATAAAAGTGGAAACGTCCTTGCATCGCAACAACTTCTTTATTTTCTAACTCACCAAAAACAAATTGTCCAGCATGTCCTTCTACTGTAGAAACAGGAAAATGTGGGATTTCGCTGTAAGAAAGTTTTGTTGGATTGTTCACTTCGTCTGCAAGTACACCTAAACCTGACCCAAGAATCAAACCGATTTTTGGCGTTCCAGCGTAACTTTCTCTAATTTTCGCAACTGCTTCATTTACTTTTTCTAAACTCATTTTTGTTCCTCCCTTTTCCTATTTCAAGTCTTTTAAGAAACTTTGTCCATATTCTGGCATTTTTACATCAAAATTATCAGCAACAGTTGCGCCGAGATCGGCAAATGTTTTGCGTAATTCTAATTCAGAACCACCATTTTTAAAGCGTGGTGAGTATACAAGTAATGGTACAAACTCACGAGTGTGGTCTGTGCCAGAGTAAGTTGGGTCATTTCCGTGGTCAGCTGTAATAATTAAAAGATCATCATCAGTCAGCTTTTCCATCACTTCTACTAAGCGACCATCAAAATCAACAAGCGCATCCGCATAACCTTGAGGATCACGACGATGTCCGAAAAGTGCATCAAAGTCAACTAAGTTCAAGAAACTCATACCATTAAAGTCTTTATCTAATACTGTGATAAATTGATCCATTCCGTCCATATTAGATTTGGTGCGGATAGATTCTGTCACACCTTCACCGTCAAAAATATCAGAAATTTTACCAATCGCAATCACATCTTTACCACCATCTTTTAAAGCATCCATTACTGTTGGTTTAAAAGGTTTTAGCGCATAATCATGGCGATTTGGCGTTCTAACAAACGCACCTGGCTCACCAACGAATGGACGTGCGATAATTCGACCAAGCATGTACGGATCATCCAACGTGATTTTGCGGCAGAATTCACAAATTTCGTATAGCTCTTCTAAAGGAACAACATCCTCATGCGCCGCGATTTGTAAAACAGAGTCAGCGGATGTATAAACAATTAACGCGCCTGTTTTAACATGCTCTTCGCCAAGCTCATCCATAATTTCTGTGCCGCTTGCCGGTTTATTCCCGATTACTTTGCGACCTGTTTTTTCTTCAATTTGGTTGATTAAATCATCAGGAAATCCATCTGGGAAAACGCGGAAAGGCGTGTCAATGTAAAGTCCCATAATTTCCCAGTGACCTGTCATTGTATCTTTACCGTTCGAGGCTTCTTGCATTTTTGTATAGTAAGCAAGTGGTTTTTCTGCTTTTTTAATTCCGTCGATTTCACGAATATTGGATAAACCTAATTTGCCCATTTCAGGCATATTTAATCCGCCAACGTGTTTTGCAATATGTCCAAATGTATCGACATCAAAATCGCCAAACGCAGCAGCATCTGGTGCTTCTCCAATACCGACTGAATCCATTACAACTACATGTACTCGTTTAAATTTATCTGGCATAGTTACTCATCCTTTTCAACTATATTTTTTAAGCGCGCGGGTGAAATTGCTTATAGACATCTTTTAGGCGCAGTTTTGTTACGTGTGTATAAATTTGCGTAGTGGAGATATCGGCATGACCAAGGAGCTCTTGTACCGATCTTAAATCAGCCCCGTTTTCAAGCAAATGGGTGGCGAATGAATGACGCAAAGTATGCGGTGTAATCGGCTTTTCAATCCCCGACTCTTTCGCAATTCCTTTTAAAATTTTCCAGAAGCCTTGTCTCGTCAGACCTTGACCGTGATGATTTAAAAAGACAAAATCATTTCGATATTTTGGTCTGCGAAGTTTTGGTCTTGCTTCCTCTAAGTATTGTTCTAAAACGGTTGTTGCCGTTTTTCCAAGCGGGATAATTCTTTCTTTATCGCCTTTACCAATCGTTTGAATAAAACCCATATGAAGGTGCAAATCGTCCATTTTCAGTCGAACAAGTTCCGTTACACGAAGCCCTGTCGCATATAAAATTTCCATCATTGCTTGGTCTCTTAGTCCGAGCGGGGTACTAGTATCCGATGAACTAAGTAACTTTTCCACATCATCTAAATTTAAAACTTTGGGTAGGCTTTGCGCTTGCTTTGGTGTTTCAATTTGGATCATTGGATCATGTGACATTTTCCCATCGTGCATTAAATAATGAAAAAATGATCGTAGTGAGGCAATATATCGCGCGACACTTCTTGCTGACTTTCCTTCTTGCCTAGCAAACGCCATAAATCCCACTATATCGCTTCTTTCAAGTATATTTGGATCCGTCAAATTCTTAGAAGTTTCCATGTAAGAAACAAAATAGTGTAAATCTCGCTGATAAGCTTTGATGGTATTAGCGGATAAGCCTCTCTCTACAATTAAAAAATGTAAAAAATCTTCAATTAAATCATTCATAAGCATTTCCTCCACAAGACCTATTCTACCATGTTCCACTCTGACTGAAAACGTTTAATTAATAGAAAGAAACTTATAATACTTTTCAGGCAATTCAGTCCATCTTTAACCATAAAAAAAGTTTGAGATAGATTATCTCAAACTCTGTGATTATTCTTTTTTAGTTTTTTGTCGGCAATCCGCGCAAACCCCTTGGAAAGTCAAACGGTGATCTTTAACAAGAAAGTTCCACTTCGATTCAACGATTTTTTCCACATCTTCTAGTAAATCTTCTTGAATTTCTTCCACAGATCCACATTCTAAACAAACTAAATGGTGGTGGAAATGCTTGGCGCCTTCTTGTCTCAAATCGTAACGAGATACGCCATCACCAAAATTAATTTTATCTACCACGCGTAGCTCTGTTAAAAGCTCAAGCGTTCTATAAACAGTTGCAAGACCAGTGTCAGGCGCAATATCTTTCACACGCAAGAAAACTTCCTCAGCACTTAAATGATCTTTTTCATTTTCCAGTAAAACGCGAACAGTAGCTTCTCGCTGTGGTGTTAATTTATAACTAGCATCATGAAGTTGTGCTTTAATGCGTCCAATACGACCTTCCATTATGGTTCCTCCCTTGGTTGCTACAACAAGTTGTCTTTCTAAATTATCATCATTATCATTTAACAATAAATACAGTTTATAATAATTATAAATAAAATGCAAGTTAGGAATTTACTTTTTACGATAAAAATGGCATCTAGTCAATTCCTATTGCTTATGTTTACTAAGATATCACAAAAGCAATAGGCTGTCTACAATGATTATCAATTACTCCTTAATTTCTCGTTATCAATAATTATTATTATTTAGCTTTGGCAAGAAGGAACAAGAAATACGGTGCGCCGATAATCGCGACAACAATCCCTGCAAATATTTCCGATGGTTGAATAATCAATCGTCCAATCGTATCCGCAAGTAATAATAACAAGCCACCAGAAAGTGCCGCTGTTACCATTACCCAGCGATGCGCCGAGCCAACTAGTTTTCTAGCAATATGTGGCCCAATCAAACCGATAAAAGCAATCCCGCCACTAACCGAAACGCAAGCCGCAGCGAGACCAACTGCTACTATTAATAGAACAAATTTTTCTCGTTCTACGCGAACACCTAGTCCAGTAGCCACTTGATCCCCAAACGAAAGCACATCTAACGTTTTCACTTTCATGAAAGCAATCGCCCCTAAAACAATTAACCATGGTAAAAGTGCAAAAACATATTGCCAGCTCGATGCCCAAATATTTCCAGCCATCCATTCCGCATAACGTTGATAATTTTGCGGATCAAGTCGAACAGTTAGAAGCGTAATTAATGCCGCAATCGCCGCTGCAACAGCAATCCCAGTAAGTAGCAACCGGTTAGGCAGCAACCCTTCACTCCGACTATAAGAAAGCCCGTACACAACAAATGCTGTTAAAATCGCCCCAATAAACCCAATAAAAGGCATAAATAAAACCGGTACATCCATCGTGGAAGGAAAGAAGGAAATATAAAGCATAACCGCAAGACCTGCGCCATTATTAATCCCAAGAATCCCCGGGTCCGCCAATCCATTTCCAGAAATCCCTTGTAAAATCGTTCCCGAAACTGCAAGTCCCGCACCAACTAAAAGTGCAATAACAATCCGCGGCAAACGAAACTCCGTCACAATAAGCTGTGTCCCCGCATCCGCCATTCCAAAGAAAGATTTAATCACTTCTAAAAATGGCAATTTCGAATAACCAGCATTGACACTATATGTAAATGTACAAAATATCAGCACACTCAAAATAATTAACGTCCAAATTCGTCGTGATCTTTTCCGCTTTTCCGCCACTGTCATATACATTATAAGTTCCTCCTTTCTTTACGAGCTACATATAAGAAGAAAGGAACCCCGATTAGCGCAAAAATAACACTGATTGGCGTTTCATACGGCGGATTAATCGTTCGCGCCACAATATCCGCTGCTAAAGTCAAAAATGCCCCAACAACAGCCGAACACGGAATAATCCAGCGATAATCGACCCCAACTAAAAATCTGACCAAATGTGGCACAATCAAGCCAATAAAACCAACCGGCCCAACAACCGACACCGCAAGACCCGCCAAAATCAATACCACTATCATCGAAGCAATTTTAACAAAAGTTGTTTTTTCACCAAGGCCAACCGCAATGTCATCGCCTAAACTTAAAATCGTAATTGACTTACTCAGCAAAATCGCCGCAATAAGCGCACCGAGCAACCACGGCCAAATCGCCGCAAGTTGGCTCCATTTTACGCCAGCAACCCCACCAGCATACCAAAAGGCCAAATCTTGACTCAGCTTAAAATAAATCGCCAGCCCTTCACTAAGTGCCGTAAGAAGCGAACTAACCGCCGCACCAGCAAGCACTAACCTCGTTGGCGACATCGCACTCCCCGCCAGCGAACTAACACCAAAAACCATGAAAGCACCAATCGCCGCACCAACAAAAGAAAACAAAATCAGCGAGTTATAACTGAGCCACGGCATAAACGCAAAACAAACCGCTACCATAAATGTCGACCCAGCGTTCAACCCAAGCAAGCCCGAATCAGCCAGCGGATTTCGCGTAATCCCTTGCATAATCGCCCCAGCCACCGCAAAAGCAGCGCCAATCGCCATATCCGCAATCACCCGTGGAACGCGCAAACTGCGAATAATCTGATGCTGCGTTTCCGAACTATTATAATGAAACAGCGCATCCCAAACCGTGCTTAAATTAATATCGGCTGCCCCTACCGCAATCCCGAATAATGCTAGCATCAGAAGCAACAAAATTCCACCCGAAAGTATAAAAATCGCGACAGTTGGTCTTGTATTCATTTTTATCTGTTTTGACTTATCCATCTGTACATGTTCCTTCCATCTAAATTATCCGCTCATTTTAAGTGATAATAATTATCAATCGCAAAGAAAATTATATCAATATCAAACACTAAGCGCAATCATTAGTTAGATTCTAGTAACTTCTCAACAATAATATCCAACTGCCCTTCCACCGCTAGAGGGTCATAATAAAACATCGTATCAAAATCCATTTGATAAACATGCCCCGCTTTAAACGTCGGCAAATCTTTCCAAATTGATGAATTCGTCAAATCTTTCAGCATCTTCTCGCCGTCTTTTGCATCACCAGAAGAAGTCGTCGTTACAAACATTCTATCGGCCGCAAATTCTGGCAGTACTTCCAGTGAAATCTTCTGCCAATCTTGCCCAGCCAGCACATCTTTTTGAATTTTTGCTGGAGCTTTCAATTGCAAAGCATTATAAATCGCTTGGCCACCGCGCCCCATATTTTGCCCCATCACATAAAAATCTTTATCCTGCACTTCATAAATTCCCACTGTTTCATTCGCATCTAGCTTCCCTGCCAATTTCGCTCTACTTTCTTTCGCTTTTTGGTGAAACTTATCTAGCCATGCTTCCCCAGCCTTCTTCTCACCAATCAAGTCGGCAATTTGGCGCACGTCTTCTTCAACATTTTTAGAAGTCGCATATGGAATTAACACAGTTGGCGCAATTTTCGACATTGCTTCAAACTCATCTTCCTTTGAGACGATAATTAAATCCGGTTATAATTCCGCCACTTTTTCCGCTGAAACAGGGTCACCTATATCTGCAATCCCATCCACTTTTCCTTTCAAAAATGGGTTTTCCAGTTGTTTCGCTCTAGCACCAACTGGCTTCATTCCTAGCAAAACAATGTTCCCTAAATATTCCGAAGCGACAATCCGTTTCGGGTGCGCCGGAATCTCTACCTGCTTACCATTTGTCATTGTATATGTACGCATCTCGACCTGTTCATTCCCAGCCGATTTGTTATCTCCACAAGCAGTCAAACCCACTGCAATTAAAAGCATTGCTACGAGTAAAAGAATACCCTTTTTCACTTGAACCCCTCCTGTAACTGATAATAATTCTCAGTTAGTATAGCAACATTCTTCACAAAGTGCAAATCCTCCTCAGCAAAGTATCGCTTGCATCTTTTCCATAAAAACTCTATACTTAACCATTGAGAATGATTATCACCTTAACTTTAAATTGGAGCGATGAAAATGAAAGACCTTCATACAGATAACCTGCAAATTTCATACGACAAACGAATCATTGTTGATGGTTTAGATATAGCCATTCCAGCGAATAAAATAACCGCCTTAGTTGGTGCAAACGGCTCAGGGAAATCGACTATTTTAAAAACGATGTCCCGCTTAATGAAACCTACTAAAGGAGCTGTTTTTTTGGATGGCAAAACGATTCATAGTCAGCCAACCAAAGAAGTTGCCAAACAGTTAGCTATTTTACCACAAAATCCTTCTGCACCTGATGGTTTGACGGTGTTTGAATTAATTTCTTATGGACGTTCCCCGCATCAAAGCAGTTTCAAATCAATTACCGCAAAAGATCGCGAAATCATTTTTTGGTCATTACGCGTGACGAATTTAACCGAATTTGCGGATCGACCTATTGATAGTTTATCAGGTGGACAACGGCAGCGCGCTTGGATTGCCATGGCACTTGCGCAAGAAACAGATGTACTTTTCCTCGATGAACCGACGACCTTTTTAGATATGACGCATCAACTAGATGTACTTAATTTATTAAAACAACTAAATCAATCGGAAAACCGTACAATCGTAATGGTTGTCCATGATTTAAATCACGCATCTCGTTACGCCCACCATATGATTGCCATTAAAGAAGGAAAAGTTATTGCAGAAGGCACGCCCGTCAGTGTAATGACTGAACAAACTTTAGAGGACGTCTTTAATATCAAAGCAGATATTTTAATTGATCCACGCAGCGGTGTCCCTCTTTGCCTCCCATACGAAACATGTAACGGATGCGAAATTGTAAAGGAGCTTGATTCCATTGCCAAATGAGGTTTATGACGTAACCATTATCGGAGGCGGTCCAATCGGCTTATTCTCCGCATTTTATAGCGGCTTACGTTCAATGAAAACAAAAATTATCGATGCTGAACCTGCTGTCGGCGGCAAAGTTCGCTACTTTTTCCCAGAAAAAATCATTCGCGATATTGGCGGTATTCCCGCAATTACGGGTGCAGATCTCGTTGCAAATTTAAAAGAACAAGCAGAAACATTTCATCCTACGATTGTTTGTAATGAACGCGTGATGGACGTGACCAAACTAACAAATGGAACTTTCCAACTAACTTCGCATAACGGCGCGATTCACTTTTCTAAAACAATTGTTATCGCAACCGGTAGTGGCACTTTTGAAGTCAATAAGTTAGAAGCAACTCATGCCGAAGATTTTCCCCTCGCAATTCATTATGATGTCAAAAACATCGAGCAATTTCGCGACAAAGTAGTGGTCGTTTCTGGTGGTGGGAACGCCGCTATCGACTGGGCTCAAACACTCGAACCAATCGCCAAACAAGTCCACCTTATATACCGCGGTGAAGATTTTAAAGCACATGAAGAAAGCGTACGCGAACTTAAAAACTCCCGCGTTGAAATCCATATCCACCATGAAATCAGCGAACTAATTGGAACGAATAATCAACTATCCGAAATTACCGTTTGCTGTAACCAAACGCAAACGACAAAAACAATTAAAACTGAGGCACTTTTTATTAATCATGGTGTGAAAGTAGACCTCGGAACGATGGCCGAATGGGGCTTTGAACAAGCAGATTTTGGCATTGTTGTGGACGATGAAATGAAAACGACGGTCCCAGGCATTTTTGCTTGCGGAGATAGCGCCACCTACCCTCGAAAAATACGCATTATCGCAGCTGGACTTCATGAAGGGCCCATCGCGATTAATAGCGCAAAAAAATATTTAGAACCAACTGCCGCAGACGAAGCAATGATTAGCACGCATCACGAAAGCTTTATTGGTTAAAAAAAAGGATTTGGGTTCACTCGCCCAAATCCTTTTTCGCTTCACATATCCCAAATTCAACAATCCGCATCATTTCCGTAAAATCGTTCGCAAGCGGAACAAAATCTTCCATTGTCGCATTCGGATGGCTTTGCAAATAACTCGTACTCGTCTCTGTAATATGCTTAAACAGAGCCGCCATCACTTTACGCGCTGCCTCCATATTCACATCTTTCTTCAACTTCATCTCACGTAAAACTTGATTCATTTGCGCTTCCGATCGTTCAATCGCCTTATCAAAAAAGCCATCTAGCTTCCCTTTTAATTCAGCTGGCGGATTTCCATAAGCTTGCATAATCAAGCCAAACACCGCGGGATACTTGTGATTAAAATCCAGTTTCATCTTCGTTGACCAAATCGCCATCTCGACAAAGTCACCCCAACGTTCCCCTTCCAGACTAACCTCATTCGTCGCAAAATCAACCGCATAACTAACCGCCGCAATATAAAGCTTTTCTTTAGACCCAAAGTAGTGAAAAATAAGTCCTTTCGAAACACCAGCTTTTGCGCAAATTTTATTTGTACTAGCCGCCTGGTATCCTTTTTCCGTAAATTCTTCCATTGCTGCTTCTAAAATTTTTAACCGTTTTTCATCCATTATACTTTCAAATCCTTTTTCTTATAAAGAACAAATGTCATAGCAACCATCACAACAATCACCCCACAAGAAATCAGTGCATTGGTTCCTGTAATCCCTTTATCCATAATCTCCGACGGAATTGCATAGTTGATTGGTGAAAAGTATTTGAAGAAATCAACTTTGTCATTTAAACCAGCCATAATCCCTAAAATATACGTTAAGAAAACGAGCGCAAGTGCGACTGGAGAAGCTTGTTTAGCTGAACGAAGCACCGCCGAAATCATAAAGCCAGCACTCATAAATACAGCGGCTACAAGCAATTCGCTAGAAAAAACACGCACAAGTTCCATCACTAAATCGCCGCTATCTACCCCACTCGGTTTCAAGAAAAGAACGAGCGCCACCGAAGCTACAAATGTAATCGCCCAAAAAGCCACAAATGACAATAAATTACCCATTATTTTCCAAAAAACAAGGCTAGACCGAGTAATTGGCTGTGCATATAAAAACTCAATCGTCCCGTCCGTTTCTTCTTTTATCAAAGCCTGCGCACCAATTAACGCCGCATACACACACGCCGCAATAAAAATATACTGAAAAACATACGCAAAATACGCGTCAATATTCGTTAAGTCCGCCATCGAATCCATATGCAAAATTTTCATCATATCTTGCGGAAGTGCATTCATTTTCGTATTAACTAAATCTTGCATTCCACTACTTTGCATACTAGGGAAGAAAGCCATAAACACACCTAAAATTACAATTACCACAACAGCCCAAACAACCAGACTTTTTATCCGCGTTTTCCATTCAATGTGTAAAATGTTCACTTAATTTCTCCCCCTTCGTATAGCGTCATAAATTTATCTTCCAATTCTTGATTGGTAATCGTTAAATCTGTAATTTCTTTTTCTTGTAATAATGGCAAAATCGTCTTAATATCGTCATCAAAAATAAGTCGCGCTTTTCCAGCTTCCTTTTCGATAATTCTTGCGCCCGCATTCGTCAATTTTTCCAGTGGCAAATTCGTTCCTTTCAGCGCAATCACTTTGCCAGTCATTTGTTGATTAGCGATATCTTCCACCGCGATAATATTCCCATTTCGAATAAAAGCTGCCCTCGTACAATATTCTTGAACTTCCCGCAAATTATGGCTAGAAAGAAAAATCGTCATGCCTTCTTTATTCCGCTCAGTCATTTCTTTAAATAAATAATGTTGCATTAAAGGATCAAGCCCATTCGTCGGTTCATCCAAAATAAATAATTTTGGCTCGGTAATAAGCCCGGCAACAATCGCCACTTTTTTCTTATTTCCAAGTGACATTTCTCCAAAGCGTTTTTTCGGATCAATCGCAAACATTTCATAATACTTGTTCATTTTTTGTGCCGCGTTTTCAATATGATGAAACTTGGCAGCATAGTGGATAATATCATTAGCAGTCATTTGTGGATAATAACGCACCTCACTTGGTACATAGCCGACCATTTTTTTAATTTCCGCTGACTCTTTCACGACATCTTTCCCGAGAACCGTTGCGCTCCCACTCGTTGCATAAATAAAATTCAGTAACACTTTAATTGTCGTTGATTTCCCCGCGCCATTTGGACCAATAAAACCATATAGTTCGCCTTCATTTACAGACAAATTCACATTTTCAATTGCTCGCTTTTTATGATAATTTTTTGTGAGCGACTCCACTTTAATTGCTTCCATGTTCTCTCCTCCACACTCAAATTGACCACTTAGTCAACCTGAGTATAAACTCTTTTGACCAGGTAGTCAATCAAGAACTATTAAGCCCTTTTTCACAAAAAAATCTAATTCCAACTAAAATCTATAAAAGTAGATAAATTACTGTTTTTTATTTGTGTTTATGCTTAGAAAATACAGGATCCAGCCTAATATTACTAATTTCGCTAAACGCCCTATTCTACATAGAATAATCATATTTCAAATGCTATAATTATGGATAAGTAAGCAAGTATATGGTGGTGGCTAGTTCTTTCAACAAGAAGGAGTGATGCCTATGAATTTTTTGTTTGGAACTCCTAGAAAGGATAATCCATGACCGTTTATGAAGCCCTGTCTTTTGCAGTCGCTTTTGCAACCTTAGTGTTGTTCTTAAACAGTCAAAATAACAAAAAAAAATAACCACTCATAAACTTTGGCGAGTTTAGTGGTTATTTTTATACCAAATTAAACTAGCTGCCACCTTAAATGGGCTTACGCTTGAGGGTCATGTTCACGCATGGCTCTCTTTTCATATTAATAATAACACATTCCAAGCTCTTCTGACAATATTTTACATAACTAAGACACAACAATAATTAACTCTACTATATCTTTAAATGAACTAGGTTATCTAGTCCTATATAATATCCAATTCTTGAAAGCATAGAAAATCCCCGTCATTCAATGAAGCTAATTTATCTTTAACTTTTTCTGATACTACTAGGTTGAATGCTCCACCCCATTTATCTAAAGAAAAACACTCAAGTTCTGATGGTATTTTATTTCTTTGCAATGTTGGTTTAAGGAAAAATTGGGCTATGGAGTTTTCCCATGGCTGAGGCATATAATCTGCAGGCCATTCAATATATTCCGATTTATTGAAATCAACACAATCCACTTTCCTATTAAAATGAAAAACAACGTAATCTTTATTTTCAGCTTCAACTGCTACATTTAAAAGCTCAAGTCCATTGAATGAAATTTCAGCTTTATTAAATTTACTTGCATTTGCTATTAGATAATAAGTTCCAATACTTGCAAAATCAGGACTTTCCCCCTTCTTTATTACTTTAATTTTTAATTTATGCTCTCTATTTATTAAATACGGATAAGCGTCTTTAGGGGCTATCCTTTCCATATTATTATAAAAATCAATACTAAACGCTTCATATTTCTTCCATTTTTTCTTATCATCATTGAGCATTAATTTATAATAATTCATCATTCACCCCTTCGTATAACTCTGTTTATTTGTTCTTCAAATATCTTAATAAACTGCCAGTTCATTATTATTTATTCATTTTCTTCTATTAATAGTTGCATTTTCCAGTACTGCATCGCGTACATCGTTTTAGCATCATGAATAAGTTGTTGTTCTATTAATTGTTCTGCTTCGTCTGGTGTTACTTTGACTAAATTAATAAATTCATCGGCATCTTGCGCTAATGGTTGTTCCATTTTCCGAAGATCGCGCGCGACATAAATATGTAAAAGTTCATTGGCAAATCCAGGTGATGTATAAAAAGAAGTGAGATACGTTAAATCATCAGACTGAAAACCAGTTTCTTCTTCTAGTTCTCGTCTCGCCGTCACGAGCGGATCCTCTCCAAGCTCCATTTTACCAGCTGGAATTTCGATAATTGTTTTTTCGAGTGGTTTTCGATATTGTTCTACTAAATACATTCCGCCGTCTGCTGAAAATGGAATAATTGCTACAGCCCCGGGATGCTTAACGATTTCGCGTTTGCTCTTTTCCCCGTTCGGCAGCTCCACATCATCGACTTGCAAAGCTATCACATTTCCGCTAAAAATCTTTTCTGTATGAAGCGTTTTTTCTTCTAGTGAGTCCATCTCTGCCACCAACTCCTCGTTTTTTTTCATTATAACATAACTAAGTCCGAGGTGAATTTACATCGCACGACTGATAACATCTATTTTCTAAATATGGTATGATAAGAACAAATAAAGGACACTTTCTAAAATATAAAAACCTTGCAACTTGCCTAGTGCTAGCATACAAAATATACTTAAATGGTAAGTTACTTTCCACTAATCTTTATTTTTAGAAAAACATATTATAAGAAAAGCGGACCTTTTAACAGGTACTTAAAGGAGAAGATGTATAATGACCGTTTTCAAAAAGATACTAGCATTCACAGGTTCTATTTTCCTTGTCATTATTTTGGCTGGTATTCTCACTTTACTAATCCATAATGGCTTGATAATTGCAACGATTGTTATTGCTGTTGCGGCTACCCTATTTTTCTTTTCATCCAAAGCCGGGGACCGCGCGCAAATGATTGCCACTGGATTAACCAAGAAAGAATACAAATATATTCGCACTAACCTAGAAGAAGCTCGCGTGAAAATCATCCGCCTTCAAAAAATTATGACGCAAAACAAAGCGCTATATTCGTTCCAAGAGCGCAACAAAACGCTTTTACTTACAAAAAGAATTTACGGTATCGTAAAAGATGAACCAAAACGTTTCTATGAAGCAGAGGATTTCTTTTTCTCCCATCTTGATTCTTTGGTGGAACTAACCGAAAAATATGCTTTCTTAGAAAAACAACCAGTAAAAGACAAAAAAATCTATCAAACACTTTCTGATACACGTACACTTCTAAATGATTTAAGTCGCGTTATTGAAAAGGATTTATTTACACTTTTAAATCAAGACGTGAATAATCTTGACTTTGAATTAGAAGTAGCGAAAAACTCCATTTCTAAACAGAAAAAGAAATTCGAAAGGGGTACAAAAGATGACCGAGAACAAGCCAAGTGAAGAAACAAATGAATTAAAAGATTTAGTAGTTGAGAAAGAATTTAACCAAACGTTAGATGACCTTCTTGCTAACCCGTTTGGATCAGACGGCGAATCAGCTGCAAGTATCGTAAATAACGAAACGGATGCAGCTCCTCGCCTAGTCGATATGCTTACGGAAACAAATAAAAAACAAGCGTTAGAGTTATCCAAACAAATCGAACCTGGAAATCAAGCAGCAATTCTTGGTTACGGAGCTCCGGCCCAAGCTAAACTACATGATTTTTCTCATTCGATGTTAGCGCATGTCCAAAAACAAGACGTCGGTCCAATTGGCGATATTATTAGCGATTTAATGTATCGTTTACAAGAAGCAGATCCTGATGAACTTGCGGCTCGCAACAAAAACGTCTTCACAAAAATGTTCCACCGAGTAAAACAATCCATCAATGAAATTACTTCTAAATATCAAAAAATTGGTACCCAAATTGACCGCATCGCGTTAAAACTGGAACACTCCAAAAAGCGTTTAATGGAAGATAACTCTTTCCTAGAACAGCTTTATGATAAAAATAAAGATTACTTCCAAGCACTTAATATTTACATTGCTGCTGGAGAATTAAAATTAGAAGAAATTAATACTAAAATGCTCCCAGAACTTCGCAAAAAAGCGGAACAAACGGGCGACCAAATGGATTATCAAGAAGTGAATGACTTAACACAATTTGCCGATCGTCTTGATAAACGAGTATATGACTTACGTTTAAGCCGTCAAATCACTATTCAACAAGCGCCACAAATTCGTTTAATCCAAAATACAAACCAAGCACTTGCTGAAAAAATCCAGTCTTCGATTATGACTGCGATTCCACTTTGGAAAAACCAAGTAGCTATCGCGCTTACCTTGCTTCGTCAACAACAAGCCGTTGCAGCTCAGCGCCAAGTTTCCGAAACAACGAACGAACTTCTAAAACGAAACGCCGATATGCTAAAAACAAATGCTATCGAAACAGCGCGTGAAAATGAAAGAGGTATTGTGGATATCGAAACGCTAAAAGAAACCCAATCTAGCTTGATTGAAACCTTGCAAGAAACCCTTAAAATCCAGCAAGAAGGCCGTGCTAAACGCGCCGTAGCTGAAAAAGAACTTGTAACAATGGAACAAGAACTTAAAGAACGTTTATTAGAAATGAAATAAGCAAAAAGGCTAGCACCTAATCCGTGCTAGCCTTTTTTATAGTCCTTCTAACCGTAAATTTTCAAAGTAAACGGGTTTTAAATTAGTTACAGTAAGCCCAATCAAGCGAATGCTATCCTGACCAGTGTAACTCTCTCGGAGAAGTAACGCTGCTGCTTGATAAATTTGATTAGCATCATTGGTATATTCGTTTAAAGTAATCCGTTTGGTAATCGTTGTAAAGTCACTGTAGCGCAATTTCAGTACCACGGTCTTGCCATGTTTCTGTAGCTTAATGAGACGTTCTTCTACTTTCTTAGCAAACTTCATAAGACTTTGCTCTAAAATTCGATTATCGAGCACGTTGAATTCAAAAGTCGTTTCTTTGCCAACCGATTTGCGATCACGATGCGGATTCACAATGTTATTCGAACGACCGCGCACATGACGGTACAACTGATAACCATGCTTATGCAATTCGCGAATAAGGTCCCATTCACTCCACTTCTTCAAATCCGCCCCTGTTTCAATTCCAAGTCGATGTAATTTTTCTGCGGTAACTTTTCCTACCCCATAAAATTTTGTCACAGGAATTTGTTCTAAAAAGGCTTCTGCTTCTTCCGGAGTAACCACGGTAATGCCAGCAGGTTTTTTGAAATCTGAAGCAATTTTTGCAATGAATTTATTGAATGATACGCCAGCAGACGCAGTTAGTCCAAGTTCACGGTAAATGGTTTGTTGGATTTCGCGCGCAACTAATGTGGCGGATTTCATTCCTTTTTTATTTTCGGTCACGTCTAAATAGGCTTCATCTAAAGAAAGTGGTTCTATAATATCCGTATATCTGGAAAAGATTTCGCGGATTTGGTTAGATACTTCTACATAATGAGCCATATTCCCGTGAATAAAAATACCATTCGGGCAGAGTTTAGCAGCTTGACGAGTAGGCATAGCCGAGTGTACACCGAATTTGCGTGCCTCATACGAACAGGTCGAAACAACGCCGCGCTTATTCGGGTCTCCGCCAATAATAAGTGGCTTCCCGCGAAATTCGGGATGATCGCGTTGTTCTACAGATGCATAAAAAGCGTCCATATCAATATGAATAATTTTCCTACTCGTATCCATAACTGCATCTCCTTCAAAAAAACGAACAAGCGTTCTTATATAATTATAAACGCTAACTTAATTAATTACAAGAAAAAAATACCCTATTTTCACAAGGTATTTTCTCCTATTTTATTTCTTTAAAAATGCGCCTTTTCCGAAGAATTCTATGACTTGCGGCATGACCTGATAAAGCCGGGTTGCGATATTCATCACGAAAGGTAAATTGATTTCGCGGCGTCTTGTCCCCATAATTTGTACGGTTTTTCTAGCTACTTTTTCTGGTTTCAAAACTAATTTACCCACTGTTTCTAAGTAGTTCCCTGATTTATCTGCAACATCGAAAAAGTTCGTTGCAATCGGACCTGGATTTATCGTCGTTACTTTGATTTTATCGGGAATTAATTCTAAGCGCAGCGCATTGGAAAATCCTAGTACAGCATATTTTGTTGCTGAATAGACCGTTGATTTTGGTGTGGCAATTTTGGCTGCTTGAGAGGCGATATTAATGATATGCCCCGACTTGCGAGCTTGCATTTGCGGTAAGATCAGTTGCGTTAATTGAATCAAACCTAATACATTCGTATCAAACATTTTTTCGATGGTCTCAAACGGGATATCTACTGCGTTTTCAAATAAACCAAAACCAGCACAGTTGACTAGCACATCTACTTGATATGTCTCGTTTATTTCAGCGCTAACTTGCTTTACTTGCTCAAAATCTGTCATATCAAGTGTAAAATAAGTCGCTTCAACTGAAAAATTGGCACTTATTTCTTTTTGTAAAGTGATTAATTTTTCCGTACTTCTTGCTGTAATAATAACGTTTGCGCCAGATGCTGCCACTTGTCTTGTGATTTCTGCACCAAGACCGCTAGAAGCACCAGTAATTAATACCGTTTTATTTTTCAAAAAAGGGTTCATTTCGTCACTCTCCAATTGGGAAAACAGCTAAGTCGTACGCTATTTCAGTATTTTCAAAAACAGATTGTGCTTCTATTAATAACTCTTTACTTGCATCACGATCGTATCTTGAGCTGATATGCGTTAATATTAATTTTTTGACGTTGGCATTTTTCGCAAGGCTCGCAGCTTGTAATGTCGTCGAATGCATATATTCTCCTGCCAGCTTTTCTTTATCGCCTTCAAACGTTGCTTCGTGTACTAACACATCGGCGTTTAGCGCTAATCCAAGTTCACTGTCTGTCGCTTTAGTGTCGCCGAAAATACTAATGATTTTCCCTTTTTGTGGCTCATCAATGTAGTCTTTTCCGTCAATGACACGTCCGTCAGCTAATGTGACTGTTTCACCATTTTTCAGTTTTTGGAAAATAGGACCTGCTTCGACACCCGCTGCTATTAATTTTTTCGCATCGAGTGCACCCGGTTTATCTTTCTCAATGATTCGGTAACCAAAACTACGCAACCCGTGATCCAATTCGTCCGCGGTAATCGAAAACATCTTATCTTCAAAAATCAAACCTGGTTCAATTTCGTTAAAAATGATTTTGTAGGTTAGTCTAGTCCCACTTAGTCTTAAAGAAGTTTCGACGTATTCTGCTATTCCAGCTGGGCCGTATATAGTTAGGTCGGATTCCCCTCCTTGAAAAGAGCGGCTGCTTAATAAGCCGGGCAGACCAAAAATGTGGTCACCGTGTAAGTGGGTAATAAATATTTTTTCTAGCTTACTTAGTTTAATTTGGCTACGCATGATTTGGTGTTGTGTTGCTTCTCCGCAATCAAATAGCCAAATTGTATTTCGTTCGTTTAACATTGAAAGTGCGATGGATGTGACATTACGGCCTCGTGACGGTACGCCTGCTCCAGTTCCTAAAAAAACAAGTTCCATATATTGTTCCATTCCTTTCCCAGTTCGTGTCTTATTTTATCACATTCTTAAACGAACAGGAAATAAACATTTTCTCAATAAAAACGCTTATAATTCAGAAATAACTGTCAAATTAAAAAAATATTCGAACCAAACAGTTGCACAAATGCCTCATTATGGATAAAATAGTATGGACTAATGAGGAAAATTAATAGCTCATTTAATAAGGCCTTTTTTTGTGGGGTTCTTTTCAAACTAAGAAATCTTTTTCTTAGCAGTTAATTTTTTGCCATTAAGAGAATAAGAAAGAGGGTAAATGACGTATGACAGATGAGTTAGAACAAAAAGCACTGATTACTATTTTTGGCGGTACGGGAGATTTGGCAAATCGCAAACTTTACCCTTCGCTATATCATTTGTACAGTAAGGGATCTCTTGGCGACAATTTTGCTGTTATTGGTACGGCACGTCGTGAATGGAGTAATGATTTCTTCCGTGATAAAGTAAAAGAGTCTATCAAAGACATTGACGGTTCCGAAAAAGACGCGGATGCATTTGCTTCTCATTTCTACTATCAATCTCATGATGTGACGAATAAAGAATCTTATGTAACGCTAAAAGATTTGTCTGATGAACTCGATGCAAAATATGACTTAGGTGGTAATCGCCTTTTCTACCTTGCTATGGCGCCGAATTTCTTTGGAACTATCGCAAGTCGCATTAAATCTGAAGGCTTTGTGGACACAGATGGTTTTCATCGTTTAATTATCGAGAAGCCATTTGGGCATGATTTAGCTAGTGCGGAGGAATTAAATGATTCGCTTCGTCAAGCATTTAAAGAAGATGAAATTTATCGTATTGACCATTATTTAGGAAAAGAAATGATCCAAAATATCTCGGTTATTCGATTTGCAAATTCGATTATTGAATCGCTTTGGAACAATCGTTATATCGATAATATCCAAGTTACTTTAACAGAAGTGCTTGGTGTAGAAGATCGTGGACGTTATTACGATGAAAGTGGCGCACTTCGCGACATGGTTCAAAACCATATCTTACAAATCGTTTCTTTACTCGCAATGGAACCACCGATTAACTTATCGACTCGCGAGATTCGTCATGAAAAAGTTCGCGCGCTTCGTTCTTTACGCGTTTTTGAAGGAAAAGAAGTTCATCAAAGCTTTATCCGTGGCCAGTATGGTCCTGGTGAAGTGGATGGTAAAGAACTGAAAGGCTATCGTCAAGAAGATAATGTCGATCCTCATTCCAATACAGAAACTTTTGTTGCGGCAAAACTAGAAATCGATAATTTCCGCTGGGCTGGCGTTCCATTTTACATTCGTACTGGTAAACGTCTTGCGAAGAAAACGACACAAATTGCGATTCAATTTAAAGATGTGCCACTGAACTTATTCGGTCAACAACAATCGCTTGGTGGTAATGTGCTAGTCATCCATATCCAACCTGACGAAGGGATTACGCTTCATTTGAACGTGAAAGAACCTGGTCAAGGAATGGTGACAATGCCAGTCAACTTAAATTATATTCACTCTTCTCCAGATGGCATGAATACGCCTGAAGCATACGAAAAATTAATTCTCGACTGTCTGCGCGGCGATGCGACTTACTTCTCTCACTGGGATGAAGTTTCGCTATCATGGAACTTTATTGACCATGTAGCAGATGTTTGGACAAATACGAAAGATCATTTCCCGAATTACAAATCCGGTTCGATGGGTCCGAAAGAAGCAGACGACCTTATTCAACGTGATGGATTCCAGTGGTTCCCAATCGATTAATCAAAAAACCAGAAATATGGCTAACCTAGCCTGTTTCTGGTTTTCTTTGTTTACTTGCAAAAGCTACTAGGCATGTTAGAATAGAGAGGAAAACTAACTAGTTAAAGGAGCTCATATAATGGCTGAAAATATTGATGACTATCTAGAAAAAGGCATGTATGGGGCAAAAGAAATTAATACCGCTGAGAAGAAAAAATATTTAGGAACTTACCGTGAACGTGTCTTAGTTGCGCTCACAAAAGAAGAAGTTTTAACCCAAGAATATCTTCCAGAACTAGAGAAAGCAATCCTAGAAAATAGTGACTCCAAACTTCTGTTAAACGGATTACTGCATTACAATTCTTTACGCCCTTATATTAAACTAGCAGAAAAATGTAAACATGAATTTTCGATTGTTACTCGTTTGGAAGGTGAAACAGATATTTATCTTGTCCTTGCCTGTCAAAAAGCGGTAAACAAAGAAGATATTCACTTATATAAAGAAGAACAGGTAGAAAAACAAGAAGAACCTGTCTCTTTACTGGAGAAGGTTCGCAAATTGTTTAATTAAGTTTTCCGTCCAACATCGAGGAGGTCGATTTATGTTACATCTAATCACTGTATCACTCGCTATTTTAATGGCGTTACAAACGATTTATTTTTTCATTCGTAAAAATGTCAATATGGGCGTTATGTTTTTACTCATAACTGCTGCCCTTCTACTGCTTAGTACGATTTAATGGAATGTTTGTCTCGACAGCTTGCTTTAACGCTCGCTGCATGACACCGATTCCAGTCGCACCTTCAAGTGGAAAACAAAAAGATTGTTTATTGTCTGTAATACTCGCAAGTAGCCCTCTGAACTTTTTACCGCCTAGCATCGGGACTTGTTCAGTAGGGTTTATTTGTAGTTTTTGCCATTGTTCTTTTAGTTCCTCGAGCTGAATGGTGTCCTCCCCTGTTCCTTTCATCGTGAAGCGAACATCATATGTTGTTGGAACGATATCATCTGGTCGTAAAAAGCCGTACTTAGGTGACAAAATTAAATATTCCTTCGCAAATTGTTCTGCGTAGGCCTTGCTTAAACGGTGAAATGTTCCGGTGTATACTTTACTTGCTTTCACTGGGCCGATATCCGGTAATTTGTCCCATATTTTCGGTTTTCCTGATGCAATAATAATCAGGTTTGTTTTATTGGATATTCCCACATCATCACTCTTCCTTGTCTCTCTTCGGTATCTTTTTCTTCGATATGTACGAAATGATTATGTTTTAATACTTGGATAGATGCGCCATTTTGCTCGTAGCTTCTGGCAAAAATACGGTTGATTTCAGGCTGTTCTTTTAGCCAAGCAATCATCTCTATCAGTGCTTCGGACATATAGCCTTTATTTTGGTAGTCTGGCACAATACTGTAGCCGATTTCTATTTCGCCAGTTTCATCTGGATTCCCTTGCCCACCAATTTCGCCGATAATCTTATTTTCTTGTTTTAAAACGACTAATCGCGTCCATTTGATCATTCTATCGTCTTTTTTCACATTTTCTAACACATATGGTAAATAAAAAAAGAAATCAATTCCAGGCCAATCAGGCGACACGTGGTAGCCACTGGCTTTTTCTAATGCTTCTGTCCCATTGATTGTTGCTTGAATCATTTCCAGTGTGTAGTTAATTAAAATTAAGCGGTCTGTTTCTAAATTATCCACAACCAAAACCCGGCTTTCCTACGAATTTATTACTTTCAATTTAGCAGAATTGGGTAGAGGAACGCAACTAATCTGTGATTTTTTATCCAAATTATTATTTAAATGGTGGAGAACTATAAAAATAAAACTATTCTGACTATATACTTGACCTTTCATTTTTGAATGCGCTTCCATGTTAGTTATAGTCCAAATATAAGACCAGGTACTAATTCCAGTTAAAAGTGCAAGTTGCTTGAATTGTGCAAACAGACGGAAAACTTTCAAAATAACAATTGACAATCGCATGGCAACCATATATATTAAATACTAACATAACATTTCTTGATATTAATTTTTTCAAAAATGTGCGACTAATCGAAAAATAAAACCATTTAACGAAGGGGATAATGACTTATGAAAACGACTAAATCGGTCATTACAATTTTATTACTCTAGAAGGACTTTGAGCACTGTAGAAATTTACAGTAGTTTGAGTCCTGTTTACGTTAAATGGGATTCTGGCAAAGCATCCCATTGTTTTCATCATTGGGGTGCTTTTTATTTAGCCGGATTTCGGGTTTTCGAGCATTAAAAAGCGATTATCAAGCAAGCAGAACTTAATCATATATATTAATGCCGCGCTATTTAGTGAATTCTAAAAATTCAGTGTCGGCAAACAATTCTTAATTAGAAATGGGGTAAAGTCATATGCGTAGTGACAAAATAAAAAAAGGTGTCGAACAAGCTCCAGCAAGAAGTTTGCTGCATGCTACAGGTCAAATTAAAAGTCCAGGTGATATGGATAAACCATTTATCGCTATTTGTAACTCCTACATTGATATCGTTCCTGGTCATGTGCATTTGCGAGAACTTGCAGATGTGGCGAAAGAAGCCATTAGAGAGGCTGGCGGTATCCCATTTGAATTTAATACGATTGGTGTAGATGATGGCATTGCGATGGGACATATCGGTATGCGCTACTCCCTTCCCTCTCGTGAAGTTATCGCGGATGCAGCGGAAACAGTAATCAACGCGCACTGGTTTGACGGGGTTTTCTACATCCCAAACTGTGACAAAATCACACCGGGTATGCTTCTCGCTTCGGTTCGTACAAACGTCCCCGCTATCTTCTGTTCAGGTGGTCCGATGAAAGCTGGATTGTCTGCTCACGGAAAAGCGCTCACTCTTTCTTCTGTTTTTGAAGCAGTTGGTGCCTTTAAAGATGGCAGCATGTCCCAAGAAGATTTCCTTGATATGGAAGCTAATGCGTGTCCGACTTGTGGTTCTTGCGCCGGCATGTTTACAGCGAATTCGATGAACTGTTTAATGGAAATCCTTGGTATGGCTGTTCCCGGAAATGGTACAACACTTGCCGTTTCTGATGCACGCCGCGACCTTATTAGAGAATCTGCTTTTCATTTAATGGATTTAGTGAAAAAAGATATTCGTCCTCGTGACATTATTACAAAAGATGCGATTGATGATGCTTTCGCGCTGGATATGGCAATGGGTGGTTCAACAAATACCGTTTTACATACACTTGCCCTTGCAAACGAAGCCGGTATTGAAGATTACGATTTGGAACGTATCAATGATATCGCCAAACGTGTTCCCTACCTTTCCAAAATTGCACCGTCCTCTTCCTACTCGATGCATGACGTTCATGAAGCTGGCGGCGTTTCTGCCATCGTTAAAGAGCTTGTTGACCTTGGTGGCGCAATCCATCCAGACCGTATCACCGTTACTGGAAAAACGATTCGTGAAAACGTAGCTGATGCAAAAATTAATAATACCGATGTTATCCATCCGAAAGAAAATCCGTATAGCCCAGTTGGCGGACTTTCGATGTTATTCGGAAATATCGCACCAAAAGGAGCTGCTATCAAAGTTGGCGGCGTAGATCCTTCCGTACAAGTTTTCAAAGGAGAAGCAATTTGCTTTAGTTCTCATGATGAGGCGGTGGAAGCGATTGATAACCATACCGTTCGCGAGGGGCATGTAGTTGTTATTCGCTACGAAGGTCCAAAAGGCGGTCCGGGAATGCCAGAGATGCTGGCGCCAACTTCTAGTATTGTTGGACGTGGATTAGGAAAAGATGTTGCTTTGATTACAGATGGCCGTTTCTCCGGAGCTACTCGCGGTATCGCAGTTGGGCATATTTCTCCAGAAGCTGCAGCAGGCGGTCCGATTGCACTCGTTCATGACGGCGATATCATTACGATTGATTTGCCAAATCGGACGCTCAATGTAGACGTTCCTGATGAGGTTTTAGAAGAACGAAGAAAAGAATTACCAAAATTTAAAGCTAAAGTAAAAACTGGTTATCTTGCAAGATATACTGCGCTTGTAACTAGCGCCCATACTGGTGGTATTTTGCAAATTCCAGAAGATTTAATCGACTAAAAAAAGAGGTGATAAGCGTGATTGATACGACGAAGACAAATGAAAAAGCGACAAAAAAGCAAAATAAAAGTGGTGCGGAACTATTAATTGACTCCTTGAAAAAGCAACAAGTCGAGATGATTTTTGGTTATCCGGGTGGCGCGGTTCTCCCTCTCTATGATGCTTTTTATGACTGCGATATCCCGCATATTCTAACACGACACGAGCAAGGAGCGATTCATGCTGCGGAAGGTTATGCTCGCGTTACTGGGAAACCTGGTGTTGTGGTTGTAACGAGTGGACCTGGGGCGACCAATGTATTAACTGGTATTGCGGATGCGATGAGTGATTCGATTCCATTAGTAATTTTCACTGGGCAAGTTCATACGCCTGGTATCGGAAAAGATGCTTTCCAAGAAGCCGATATGATTGGGCTAACGATCCCCATTACGAAATACAATTACCAAGTGCGCGATGTTCGTGACTTACCAAAAATCGTCAATGAAGCTTTCCATATCGCAAGTACTGGTCGTAAAGGTCCTGTTGTCGTGGATATTCCAAAAGACATGGGGATTATCCAAACAGAGTCTGTCCGACCAGATACGATTGATTTGCCGGGTTATCAACCGACTTATTCACCAAATCCACTTCAACTTGAAAAACTAATGCAATCTCTTTCCGCCGCAAGTAAGCCACTAATACTTGCCGGAGCTGGCGTCAATCATGCGAGAGCTACAGCTGAATTACTAGAATTCGCTGAACGCTATCAAATTCCTATCGTGAATACACTGCTTGGTCTGGGAAGTTTCCCGCAAAGCCATGATTTATTCCTTGGTATGGGTGGTATGCACGGTTCTTATGCGGCCAATATGGCGCTAACGGATTGCGACTTGCTGATTAATTTTGGCTCCAGATTCGACGACCGGCTTGCAAGCGCGCCGAAAGAATTTGCCACGAAAGCAACCATTGCTCATATCGATATTGATCCTGCTGAAATCGGCAAAATTATCGAAACGCAAATTCCGATTGTGGCGGATATCAATGAAACCCTTACGCAACTTCTGCAAATGGAACTTCCGGTTCATCCGGATACATCCCATTGGTACAAATTAAATATGACGCGCAAAAACCGTCATCCTTTTAATTTTGATAGAACGAAAAAAGCGGAAATTAAACCACAGCGTGTCATTGAGCTAATTGGTGAAATTACGCAAGGTGAAGCGCTTGTTTCTACCGATGTTGGACAGCATCAAATGTGGGCAGCGCAGTTTTATCCATTCCAATTCGATCATCAAATTATTACGAGTGGCGGTCTTGGCACAATGGGCTTTGGCTTCCCGGCAGCCGTTGGGGCGCAACTTGCTTTCCCAGATAAAACGGTGGTTGCAATTGTTGGCGACGGTGGTTTCCAAATGACTAACCAAGAACTAGCAATTTTAAACGATTATCAAATCAATGTAAAAACGGTGATTATCAATAACGGTTCGCTCGGCATGGTTCGTCAGTGGCAAGAAAAATTCCACGGCGAAAGATATTCCCATTCGATTTTCACGAGCCAACCAGATTTTGTCAAACTATCTGAGGCTTATGGTGTCAAAGGTGTTCGCCTGACGAATCCGGAAACACTGGAAAAAGATTTGAGAAAAGCGTTCGCTCACCCTGGGCCGATCGTAATTGACGTTCATGTAGCAAAAGACGAACTAGTACTTCCAATGGTTCCAAGCGGCAAACCAAATCACCAAATGGAAGGGGTGGAATAAATGCGCCGAATCATTACCGCTACAGTTAACAACTCTTCTGGCGTATTAAATCGTATCACTGGGGTTATCTCCAGACGCCAATACAATATTGATAGCATCTCTGTCGGCTGGACCGAAATCCCAAATGTTTCCCGGATTACCATCGTCGTCCATGTCGATTCCTTATACGAAATCGAACAAGTAACCAAACAGCTCAACAAACAAATCGATGTGCTCAAAGTGAGCGATATTACTGACGATGCGCACATCGAACGCGAACTCGCTTTACTGAAAATCAACTCCCCCGCTGCCTTACGCTCCGAGCTAAACGCAGTCATCGAACCATTTCGCGCAACCGTCATTGATGTCGGCACGAAAAATGTTGTCATCCAAGTAACTGGTACAAGCGAAAAAATTGATGCTTTCGTTGACACCGTTCGCCCGTATGGCATTAAGCAAATGGCAAGAACTGGCGTAACTGGCTTTACAAGAAGCCCTAAAAAAATGGGTTGAAATCATTTACTACAGAGCAATTCGTTGCTTTGCTAGCATCAGAACAGCACATCGCTATTCTGAAATATAAAAAGAAACTAGTTGGAGGTTAGGAAAAATGACAAAAGTTTATTATGAAGATGCAGTAAAAAACAACGCACTAGAAGGTAAAACAGTAGCAGTAATCGGGTACGGTTCGCAAGGTCACGCACATTCTCAAAATCTACGTGACAATGGCAATAACGTTATTATCGGCATTCGCGAAGGAAAATCTGCCGAATCTGCAAGAAATGATGGCTTTGACGTTTATTCTGTTAGCGAAGCCGCTGATAAAGCTGATGTTATCATGATTCTTTTGCCAGATGAAACACAAGGCGAAACATACGAAAATGAAATTAAACCTAACCTAAAAGCTGGCAATGCACTTGTTTTCGCTCACGGTTTTAACATTCATTTTGACGTAATTAATCCTCCAAGCGATGTAGATGTTTTCCTAGTAGCTCCAAAAGGTCCTGGTCACTTAGTTCGCCGTACATTTGTTGAAGGTGGCGCAGTTCCTTCCCTATTCGCAATCTACCAAGATGCAACTGGAAACGCACGTGACACAGCCCTTTCTTATGCAAAAGGTATTGGCGCAACTCGCGCTGGCGTTATCGAAACCACTTTCAAAGAAGAAACCGAAACCGATCTATTCGGCGAACAAGCAGTTCTTTGCGGGGGCGCGACTCACCTTATCCAAGCTGGGTTTGAAACACTTGTAGAAGCTGGCTACCAACCAGAACTCGCTTATTTTGAAGTATTACACGAAATGAAACTGATTGTTGATTTGATGTATGAAGGCGGCATGGAAAAAATGCGCCACTCGATCTCTAATACAGCAGAATATGGTGATTATGTTTCCGGTCCTCGTGTTGTTACAGCTGATACGAAAAAAGCAATGAAAGAAGTACTTACCGACATTCAAAATGGTAACTTTGCTAAATCTTTCATCGACGACAACAAAAACGGCTTTAAAGAGTTCCATAGAATGCGCAAAGAACAACAAGGTCATCAAATCGAAAAAGTTGGCGCGGAACTTCGCGAAATGATGCCATTTGTCAAACCACAACATTAATACTTAATTCGGATTGCTAGGCGAGTTTTTCGCCTAGCAACCGTTTATCCTTTTTCAATATGAGTTTAAGGTAGAACGCGTTTCTTTCTTAAACTGATACTGAAAGCAGGAAAAATCCAAGCTTCCCTATCTAATATAAAACAAGAGGTGAAATCGAATGAAGAAAATCCAGTTTTTTGATACGACACTTAGAGATGGCGAACAAACCCCTGGAGTTAATTTTGACGTAAAGGAGAAAATCCAGATTGCCTTACAACTCGAAAAACTTGGAATTGATGTGATTGAAGCCGGCTTTCCGATTTCTTCTCCTGGAGATTTTGAATGCGTCAAGGCCATTGCAAAAGCGATTAAACATTGTTCTGTAACAGGGCTAGCGCGCTGTGTTGAAGGAGATATCGACCGCGCGGAAGAAGCGCTTAAAGACGCTGTTTCCCCGCAAATACATATCTTCTTAGCAACGAGCGATGTGCATATGGAATACAAATTAAAAATGAGTCGGGCGGAAGTTCTTGCTTCCATTAAACACCACATTAGTTATGCAAGACAAAAATTCGAAGTAGTACAGTTTTCACCAGAAGATGCAACTCGGTCAGATCGTGCTTTTCTAATTGAGGCCGTTCAAACAGCAATTGATGCCGGAGCAACTGTCATCAACATTCCGGACACGGTCGGATATACTAACCCAACCGAATTCGGACAGCTATTCCAAGACTTACGCCGCGAAATAAAGCAGTTTGATGATATTATTTTCGCTTCCCATTGTCATGATGACCTTGGTATGGCGACGGCGAATGCACTTGCTGCAATCGAAAATGGCGCAAGACGCGTTGAAGGTACGATTAATGGGATTGGCGAACGCGCTGGGAATACGGCGCTGGAAGAAGTTGCGGTCGCGCTGCATATTCGCAAAGATTTTTATCAAGCAGAAACAAATATCGTGTTGAACCAATTTAAAAATTCTAGTGATCTGATTAGTCGTTTGTCGGGTATGCCTGTTCCGCGTAATAAAGCCGTAATTGGTGGTAATGCTTACGCGCACGAGTCCGGTATTCATCAAGATGGCGTACTGAAAAACCCAGACACGTACGAAATCATCACCCCTGCCCTTGTCGGCGTGGATAAAAACTCGCTTCCTCTTGGCAAACTTTCTGGTAAACATGCCTTCAACACGCGCATGGAAGAAATGGGCTACACACTAACCGAACAAGAACAAAAAGATGCCTTTAAACGTTTCAAACAACTAGCAGATGCGAAAAAAGAAGTAACTGAAGAAGACTTGCACGCGTTAATTCTCGGCCAATCTTCCGAGTCTGCCGATGATTTCGAACTAAAACACCTGCAAGTTCAATACGTTACTGGCGGCGTCCAAGGTGCGATTGTTCGCATTGAAGAACGTGATGGCGCTCTAATAGAAGACGCAGCAACTGGTTCAGGTAGCATTGAAGCGATTTACAACACAATTAATCGCCTAATGAAACAAGACATCGAATTAACCGATTATCGTATCCAAGCAATAACTGCCGGCCAAGATGCCCAAGCAGAAGTCCATGTCGTCATTAAAAATGACAAAGGCGCTGAGTTCCATGGTATCGGTATTGATTTTGACGTTTTAACAGCTAGTGCTAAAGCTTATTTGCAAGCATCGGGCAAAAGCAAAACCGCCAGTAAGCAAGCTGATTTCGAGGAGGTAAAGTAACGTGACCTATAAAATTACTTCCTTAGCTGGCGACGGAATTGGTCCAGAAATTATGACTTCTGGACTTCAAGTATTAGAGGCAGTCGCAAAAAAATACAACCATACGTTTGAAATTGAATCCCATCCTTTTGGAGGCGCAGGAATTGACGCAGCTCACGACCCAATCCCCCCTTCCACCTTAAAAGCGTGCCAAGATGCCGACGCGATTTTACTCGGGGCAATTGGTGGTCCTAAATGGGATAACGCACCGAAACGTCCCGAAGATGGCCTACTTGCACTTCGAAAAGCGCTTGGTCTTTTCGCCAACATTCGCCCTATCCAAGTCCCAAGCTCCATCACGCACCTTTCTCCTTTAAAAAAGGAAATTGTTGAGAACACTGATTTTGTCGTTGTTCGTGAGTTGACTGGTGGACTTTACTTTGGGGAACCAAAACATTGGGATGAGTCAGCGGCAGTTGATTCTTTAACATATACCCGTGCAGAAATCGAGCGAATTATTGAGAAAGCTTTCGAAATAGCTGCGACGAGAAATAAAAAAGTTACTTCTGTGGATAAAGCGAATGTGCTAGCTTCTAGTAAACTATGGCGAAAAATTGCTGAAGAAGTGGCAAGTCGTCACCCAGATATCACACTAGAACATCTATACATTGATGCTGCGGCAATGCTTATGATTCAACGACCAACGACATTTGATGTTATCGTGACGGAAAACTTATTTGGCGATATTTTAAGCGATGAAGCGTCTGTCATTACTGGCTCACTTGGAATGCTCCCTTCTGCTAGCCATGCGGAAAACGGACCATCTTTATACGAACCAATTCACGGATCTGCGCCAGATATCGCTAAACAAAACATCGCGAATCCAATGTCTATGATATCTTCTGTATCCATGATGCTCCGTCAATCCTTCTCTCTTTTTGAAGAAGCGGATGCGATTGATGCGGCAACAGCAAAAACGATGCAAGCTGGATTTTTAACTGCTGACCTTGGTGGCAATACTTCCACAACAGACTTTACAAATGAAGTTCTAAAACAAATTGAAGGAGGAGAATAAAATGGGGAAAACACTTTTTGATAAACTTTGGAACCGTCATGTCATTTATGGCAAAGAAGGTGAACCGCAATTATTATACGTTGATCTTCATTTGATTCATGAAGTTACTTCTCCTCAAGCGTTTGAAGGACTGAGAATGGAAAATCGACCACTGCGCAGACCAGATAAAACGTTCGCGACAATGGATCACAATGTTCCTACTGAAGATATTTTCAACATTCAAGACCTTGTTGCTAAAAAGCAAATCGAAGCACTGCAAACTAATTGCGCGGAATTTGGTGTGACGCTGGCTGATATGGGTAGTGATCGCCAAGGAATCGTGCATATGGTTGGACCGGAAACTGGGCTAACACAACCTGGAAAAGTGATTGTTTGTGGGGATTCTCATACGGCGACACATGGTGCTTTCGGAGCGATTGGTTTTGGGATTGGCTCTAGTGAAGTGGAGCATGTTTTTGCCACTCAAACAATTTGGCAACAAAAGCCAAAATCAATGGGCATTGAAATTAACGGCAAACTTCCAAAAGGTGTCTATGCGAAAGATATTATTTTGCATTTGATTGCCACGTATGGCGTTGCATTTGGAACTGGTTATGCGGTCGAATACTACGGCGATACCATTCGTAATATGTCGATGGAAGAACGGATGACAATTTGCAATATGGCGATTGAAGGTGGCGCAAAAATGGGCATGATGGCGCCAGATGAAACTACTTTTGAATATGTGCGCGGTCGTGAATATGCTCCAGCTGATATGGATAAAGCAATTAGCGACTGGAAAACGCTCCAGACTGATCCAGATGCAGAATACGACCTTCATATCCAAATGGATGCGAGTATTTTGGAACCATATGTCACTTGGGGAACGAACCCCGAAATGGGTGTTCCTTTTTCGAAAGCATTTCCGGAAATTAAAGATATGAACTATGAGCGTGCTTATGAATATATGGGGCTAAAACCTGGTCAAACTGCGGAACAAATCGAGCTTGGCTATGTGTTTATTGGTTCTTGTACGAATGCCAGACTTTCTGACTTAGAAGAAGCCGCTCGTATCGTCAAAGGAAACAAAGTAAAAAATAATATTCGCGCACTCGTTGTCCCTGGTTCTCGCCAAGTTCGTAATGCGGCAGAATCCATCGGGCTAGATAAAATTTTTATAGAAGCTGGTTTTGAATGGCGCGAACCCGGTTGTTCAATGTGTCTAGGAATGAATCCCGACCAAGTACCGGACGGCGTTCACTGTGCCTCTACTTCGAATCGTAATTTTGAAGGACGGCAAGGCAAAGGGGCTCGTACCCATCTTGTTTCACCAGCAATGGCTGCAGCTGCCGCAATCAACGGGCACTTTATTGATATTCGAAAGGAGGCGGTTATCAGTGGAGGAAATTAAAGTACACATTGGAAAAACAGTGGCGCTAATGAACGACAATATTGATACCGATCAAATCATTCCAAAAAGTTTCTTAAAACGAATTGAACGCACTGGTTTTGGCGAATTTCTCTTTGATAGTTGGCGTTACCTGCCGAATCGTAAACCGAATCCGGATTTCCCGCTCAATGCTCCGGACCGCCAAGAAGCGACTATTTTGATTACTGGAGATAATTTTGGTTGTGGGTCTTCCAGAGAACATGCTGCTTGGGCGCTACTCGACTACCGTTTCCGTGTGATTATCGCTGGTAGTTATAGTGATATATTTTATATGAATTGTACCAAAAATGGTGTACTCCCTATCGTTCTTCCTAGAGAGGCACGTGAAAAATTAGCGCAAATTGCAGCCGAAGAGAATGTGACCATTGACTTACCAAACCAGCAAGTTATCAGTTCAGTTGGCACCTACCCTTTTGAGATTGATGCTACGTGGAAAAATAAATTTATTAATGGACTGGATGATATCGCCATTACATTTGAACATATTGATGCGATTAAAGCCTATGAACAAAAAGTGGATTCAATATAAGAAAAGGTAGTGAGGATGATGGAATTAGTTGACTTATTAGTAACAGAAGAAGATGTCGAAAAGGCCTATGAAGTCTTAAAGTCGGTCGTCAAGCATACACCACTAGAATATGATTTTTATCTTTCGGAAAAATATCATTGTAATGTCTATCTGAAACGCGAAGATTTGCAAAGAGTGCGTTCTTTTAAATTACGTGGTGCTTTTTATGCTATTTCCCGTCTATCAGCTGAGCAGTTAGAAAAAGGTGTCGTCTGCGCAAGTGCTGGAAACCATGCACAAGGAGTCGCTTATACGTGCAAACGAATGACGGTTCCTGCAACGATTTTCATGCCGACGACGACCCCTCAGCAAAAAGTATCGCAAGTGAAATTTTTCGGTGGTAGCAATGTAGAAGTTGTTTTAATTGGTGATACGTTTGATGCGTCCGCAACTGCGGCAAAAGAATTCGCGGCAGAACACGGCCAAACTTTTATCCCGCCGTTTGATGATCCTGATATTATTGCTGGGCAAGGATCGCTTGCTGTGGAGATGGTGAAAGATTTAAATAAAGCACACGAGCAAGCGGATTATGTTTTTGCTGGTATTGGCGGTGGTGGCTTGATTAGCGGCGTCGCAACGTATCTCAAAGCGAAAAGCCCAATTACCAAAATCATTGGAGTCGAGCCAGCTGGTGCCCCTTCGATGACAGAAGCTTTAAGACAAAATCAAGTCGTAACACTAGATAAGATCGATAAATTTGTTGATGGTGCTGCGGTAAAAGAAGTTGGAAGTTTAACGTTTCAACATGCGAAATTGTTAGTGGATGAAGTGACGACCGTTTCTGAAGGTGCTGTTTGTTCCACGATTTTGGATATGTATACGAAGCAAGCGATTGTTGCCGAACCAGCTGGTGCTCTTTCTGTCGCTGCACTTGAAACCTATCGGGAAGAAATTAAAGATAAGACGGTCGTTTGCATCGTGAGTGGTGGCAATAACGACATTAACCGGATGCAAGAAATTGAAGAGCGCTCCCTACTCCACGAGGGATTAAAGCATTATTTTATCGTCAATTTTTCGCAACGTCCTGGTGCTTTGAAGGAATTTGTTAACGATGTGCTCGGTCCGCATGATGATATTACTAAATTCGAATATACGAAAAAAGTGAATCGCGGTAATGGACCTGTTATTATCGGTGTTCTACTACAAGATAGAAACGATTATGAAGGTTTACTCGACCGGGTTGCGGCATTTGATCCTAGCTATATTCCGATTAATGATAATCAAACACTCTACACATTACTTGTTTAAAACGGGTTCTCGCATTGCGCGGGAACTTTTTTATATTACAGTTAATCCTTCTGTTATAGTAACAGTTTATTTTCAAAATCAGTTTAAAATCTTTTGTTTAAGGATATAAAGTAGTATAATGAACATGTAGAAATTAAACTGTATTATTTAAAAACAACTTTTCATATATAACAATTCAAGGAGTGGCAATGATGGACGCAGTTAGAAAAAATCGATTATTTCAGCATTCTACCATGGCAGCGCTTGTTGGTGGACTTTTCAGTGGGACGACGAGTTTCAAAGAATTACTACAACACGGCGACCTTGGTATCGGGACACTTGATCAATTTGATGGCGAGTTAATTATTTTGGACGGAGAAGCTTTCCAAATACGTTCGGACGGGCAAGCGTATAAAGTAAAACCGGAAGATACGACGCCTTACGCGAGCACTACTTTTTTTGATGCCGATACTTCTTTTAACGTTTCCGAACCGACCTCAAAACAAGCGGTAGAGGAAAAAATCGCGGAATTAGTACAAGGACCGAATGTGTTTTACGCGGTGAAAATGACCGGGAACTTCCGTTACGTGGATACGCGCGTTGTACCGAAACAGCAACGACCCTATCCGCCATTAATTGAAGCTGTAAAAGAACAACCAACGTATCATTTTGAATATATTACGGGTACGATTGTTGGTTTTTGGACGCCTGCTTATATTAGTGGTATTGGCGTTTCTGGTTACCACGTGCATTTTATTGATGATATGCGCAAAATTGGTGGACACGTGTTTGATTACGAAATGCTTGAAGGTACAGTAGAAGTCGCGCAACAAACCGAATTCGAGTTGCAATTACCGCAAACAACAGAATTTTTGCGAAGCGATTTAAGTACACCGGATATGTTGGAACAAATTGAAGCCGCAGAAAATTGATTCATAGAAAAAGCGCCCAAATTAACTTGGGCGCTTTTATTTATTCTGTAATAATTTTGTGAACAAGCGTTGGTGCAGTTGCTTGGTCAGAGATTTGAATGTTTTCGTAGATTTTCGCTTTTACATTTTCAACATCTTCTTGGTCCGCAAAAATGGTTACGAGTGACTCGCCTTCTTTGACTGCATCGCCCACTTTTTTGCGTAGCATTAAGCCGACTGCTAGGTTGATTTCGTCTTCTTTCGTTGCGCGACCGGCACCTAGAATCATTGCGGCGATACCAATTTCATCAGCGACGATTTGGCTTACGAAACCAGATGTTTTAGCTGGTACTTCGATTTGGTATTTGGCTTGTGGAAGTTTTTCCGGATGGTCAACTATACTTGCGTCGCCACCTTGATTAGAAAGGAATGTTTTGAATTTCTCAAGCGCTGCACCGTTTTCCATTACTTCGATTAGTTTAGCTCGAGCTTCTTCTAGTGTTTCTGCTTGTTTGGCAAGAACGACCATTTGGCTACCGAGCACAAGGACTAATTCCGTTAAGTCTTCTGGACCTTGGCCTTTTAATGTATCGATAGCTTCTTTTACTTCTAAAGCGTTTCCGATTGCTTCGCCGAGTGGTTGGGACATGTCGGAAATGACTGCCATGGTGTTTCTACCAACGTTATTTCCGATGCGAACCATGGCATTTGCTAGGTTTTCTGCATCTTCGTCGGTTTTCATAAATGCACCAGCACCTGTTTTTACATCAAGTACGATGGCATCTGCGCCCGCTGCGATTTTTTTACTCATAATCGAGCTTGCTATAAGTGGAATTGAGTTGACAGTTCCTGTTACATCACGAAGCGCGTACATTTTTTTATCTGCTGGAGTAAGGTTACCGGATTGGCCAATAACCGCTACTTTATCGCGGTTTACTAGGTTGATGAAATCTTTTTTATCTAGTTCGATGTGGAAACCTTCGATAGATTCTAGTTTATCAATCGTGCCTCCCGTATGTCCTAAGCCACGACCGGACATTTTTGCAACTGGTACGCCAACTGCTGCTACGAGTGGAGCAAGAACAAGTGTCGTCGTATCGCCAACACCGCCAGTACTATGTTTGTCGACTTTGATTCCTTCAATTGCGGATAGGTCAATCGTGTCGCCAGAGCCAACCATCGCCATTGTTAAATCCGCGCGTTCTTGATCATTCATATCTTGGAAAAAGATTGCCATGGCTAGAGCGCTTGCTTGATAATCTGGAATTTCCCCATTTGTATACCCATCAATGAAAAACTGAATTTCTTCTGTTGATAAAGCTTTGCCGTCCCTCTTCTTGGAAATAATATCCACCATTCTCATTTCTCTTCACCCTTTCTTTTTGTCCACTTTAGCATTTTATGTACCTTTATTGAGAACGGTTACACTTTTTAAGTAAACCGTTTTACTAAACAAGAACATGTGCTTAACATGCTCACTATATCGTACTCGTTCACTTGTTGTCAATACTTTTTGTACTACTGCGATTGATTAAAGAAATATCGAGTAGTCGGTTCTCTAATTTTTCGGTTGGATTTTGCAAATTTTTTAGTAATAGTTCTGCGGCAATTTCGCCGATACCATAGATTGGTTGGCGAATGGTTGTAAGTGGCGGGGTCATATATTCAGCCAGTTCAATATCATCAAAGCCGATAACACTAAGATCATGAGGGATGCGCAGATTTTTTTCTAGCGCCGCACGATATGTTCCCATCGCCATTAAATCATTGGTAGCAAAAATGGCACTCAAGTTTTCTTGGAGTAATTTTTGCGTGGCGATATAACCACCATTCATCGTTTGGTCCCCACTGACAATCCAGCTATCTTTCACCGGAAGTTGATAATCTTTCATACACGCCAAGTAGCCTTCATAGCGCTCATGTACGTTGTAAAAAGATGTATCTGAAATAATGATTCCGATGTTCGTATGACCTAGCTCAATTAAATGCTCCGTCGCCATATAGCCGCCTTTGAAATCATCAATTGCGATATTTCCTTCTTGCCTTGGATTCCGCTGACGATCAAGTAAAATATACGGAGAACGCTTCTCTTCCATACGTTTGATAACGCCTGAAAGCAGAATATTAGGGCTGGCGATAATTAAGCCATCGACAGCCCGGTGCAATAATTCTTCTACATATAAATCTTCTCGTTCTTTATCGTTGGAAGAGTTACAGAGCATAATCATGTAACCTTCTTTATTTAAGTAATCTTCCGCCCCTTTAACCATTTGCGAGAAAAACGGATCGGTTACTTCCGGGACAATCATTCCGATGGTGTTCGTGTGACTAACAATCATATTTTTGGCGAAAAAGTTTGGTTTATAAGACATCTCTTTTGCTGTTTTTAGGACTTTTTCACGAGTTAAGTCGCTAAATCGTTCCCCTTTACCATTCAAAATTTGAGAAATCGTCGTAATTGAAACGCCTGTCTTTTCAGCTATTTCGCGGATGGTTGCAGCCATTTAAACTCCCCCAGTCAGATTATCTATTCTCCTTATTTTGCCACATTTGAGAATAATAATAAAGGGGTTTCATTCAAAATTAGTAATTATCAGGTTTAGCTGGTTTTTCGCCGGAAACAATTGCAACGCCTGCACTTGCGCCAATACGAGTTGCGCCTGCTTCGATCATTTTTTCTACGTCTTCTTTCGTCCGAACGCCACCAGATGCTTTTACGCCGATGTTTGGTCCAACTGTTTTACGCATTAAGGCGATATCTTCGGCAGTTGCACCACCTGTGGAGAATCCTGTAGATGTTTTAACGAAGTCTGTTCCTGCTTTTACAGCGATTTCGCATGCGCGAACTTTTTCTTCATCCGTTAGTAGGCAAGTTTCGATAATTACTTTTACTAAGGCTTTTCCTTTGGCAGCATCGACAACAGCGCGGATATCGCGTTCTACTAATTCATCGTCTTTGTCTTTAAGTGCGCCGATATTAATAACCATGTCGACTTCTTTCGCGCCATTTTGGATGGCATCTTTCACTTCAAATGCTTTTACTTCTGGGGTATTTGCTCCAAGTGGGAAACCGATAACAGTACATACTACGGATTCTGCTCCAGCAAGTTGTTCAGCGGATAGTTTTACCCAAGTTGGGTTCACACATACGGATGCAAAGCCGTATTCTCTTGCTTCTTTTGTTAGTGTTAAAATTTGTTCTTTCGTTGTGTCTGGTTTTAAAGCAGTATGATCGATCATTTTAGCAAGTGTCATTTTAAAAACTCCTTTAAATTGTATTTGGTTTCATCATATCGCACCCAAGAACATTTGTAAACTAATTGATGAAATTTTGTTCAAGCAGCTGTTTTGCGGTAAATTGGTCGGTGATAAAATGATTGGCATAACCGCCACGAAGCGCGCCATGAATCGCTTTTATTTTTCGTTCGCCACCTGCGACAAGGATAGCTGTTTCTTTTTGTTTTAACGCTTGCAAATTGATGCCGATGGTTCGTTCGTCCATTTTTTCGTCAGCAATTTCTCCGTCAATTGTGAAAAATCGTGAGCAAATATCGCCGACTGCTTTTTCTTTTAAGCGCGCCTTTTCTTCATCAGAAAAATAGCCTAGGCGGAAAAGCAGGGCTTCATCACGCACAGTTCCTACGGTAAAAATAGCGATATTGGCTTTTTTACCAAGTTCGATGATATTTTTTATATGGCGATCTGCTTCTACCATTTGTTTAGCGAGTGGATTATCAAGGACCACGGGAAGTGGCAGTGAAACTGGGGCCGTATCATAGGCAGCACCGAATAATGCTAACGTTTCAGCAGCATACGTATTGACATCAGAATGACTCACGCCGCCTTTAAGTTGGACGACTTTTATTTCTGCTTTTAGTGGGGCTAGTTTTTGGGCGATTTTGTACATCGTGGTTCCCCAACTCACACCAAGAATATCGCCATCATGGATAATCTCGTCTAAATATTCTGCAGCACTTTGGCTGATTTGCTTGGTTATTTCGCTATAATCATTTGTTTGACTGAAAGCAACGGTGACGTTTTTTAGTTGGTACTTTTCTTTTAAAGCGACGGCCAGTTCTGTAAGATTAGAAAATGGATCTTGGACTTCGATTTTGACGTATCCTTTTGTTTTCGCGTTTTGGAGCAATCTGGAAACGGTCGGTCTGGAAACACCTAGACGCGTGGCGATTTCTTGCTGGCCGAGATCCGATTGATAATAAAGTCTCGCCACCTCAATGCTGAGCTGTTCTTTTTGTCTATCCATTTCATCCCTCCATCGTTTTCTTTTTAGTATAACGTAAGAACGGGGATAGTTCGAGAGGGAAGATAAAAAAAGCATGCGTTAGCTAAAATTACTAACACATGCTCTGATATGATTATTTAGTTGTAGGCAGTGCTCCAACTACTGGGTGCGGGATGTATAGTTCTTCTAGATAGTTAACTTCCGAAGTGGTTAGTTTAATATTTAGCGCCTCTACCGCGCTTTCTAGGTGACTTTCTTTTTGCGCACCGATGATTGGTGAAGTAATTTCATCTTTGTTTAATAACCATGCTAAGGCAATTTTATCTCGAGATACTTGGTGTGTTTCTGCAAGTTCAGCTACACGTTCAATAATGCCTTTATCCGTATTCATCATGTCATCGTATTTAGATTTTTGAACTGGGTCCATTTCGGAACGATTCGTTGTTTCATTCAAATCACGTGTTAACCGACCTGATGCTAGTGGACTATATGGCGTAATCGCTATTTTTTCATCGCGACAAAACGGAATCATTTCTCGTTCTTCTTCCCGGTAAATCATGTTGTAATGATTTTGCATGGAGACGAATTTTGTCCAACCATTTCTTTCTGCGACGCGTTGTGCTTTTTGGAACTGCCAGGCGTACATGGCACTGGCACCGATATAGCGCGCTTTTCCGGACTTAACAACATCATGCAAAGCTTCCATCGTTTCTTCAATTGGTGTATTTTCATCAAAACGGTGAATGATATATAAATCTACATAATCCGTTTCTAGTCGTTTTAAACTATGGTCGATTTCACTTAAAATGGTTTTTCTTGATAAACCGCCACTATTGGGACGATCTGGGCGCATGGTTTGTTGCACTTTGGTTGCTAACACAATATCATCGCGGTTGGCGTAGTCTTTTAGCGCACGTCCGACGATTTTTTCACTTTCGCCGTAGGAATAAATATTCGCCGTATCAAAGAAATTTATGCCTAAATCGAGTGCTTTTTTTATGATAGGGCGACTGTTTGCTTCGTCCAAAACCCATTTATGAATCCATTTATCTTTATCACCGAAGCCCATTGTTCCTAAACAAATTTTCGAAACATCCATGCCAGTGTTGCCAAATTTAACATATTCCATCTAAAACCCTCCTAGTTAATTTCTAGTACTACTACAGCATAAACCTTGAAGTTCACTCCAAGTCAACCTTTAACTATAAAAAAATCCCCCGGAGCGTTCCGAGAGATTTTTCTTTTATTAATAAAATTGGTCCGGTAGTAAAGTTTCGCCGAGTTTGATGTTATCACGATAATCAATCGGAATATCAACCACGACTGGCCCTTCTGTTTCTAGCGCTTCTTTCAACACATCCGCAAGTTCTGCCGGATTCGTTACGCGAAGTCCTTTTGCGCCAAAGCTTTCGGCAAATTTGACGATATCGACATCACCAAAACGAACGGCTGCTTCTTTGCCGTATTTCATTTTTTGTTGGAAAGCGACCATATCATAGCTGCCGTCATTCCACACAAGGTGAACGAGTGGCGCACGCAAGCGGACTGCTGTTTCTAATTCCATCGCTGAAAATAGGAAGCCACCGTCCCCAGAAATCGAAACCACTTTTTCACCGGGATGTACGAGTGTCGCTGCAATTCCCCAAGGAAGCGCCACACCAAGCGTTTGCATACCGTTACTGAAAAGCAGGCGGCGTGGTTCATAGGAACGGAAATGACGCGCCATCCAAATGTAATGCGAGCCAACATCAACGGTTACAGTTACGTTGTCATCTATCGCTGAACGCAGTGTTTGAATGACTGACAGCGGATGCACACGGTTTGTTTCATCACTTTCTGGCGGAACATCTCGTTCTTCCAATTGAGCGTGAAGTTCTTTTAATGTTTCTAACTCTTTATCCGCTAATTCCAAACCGCTGAATTTCGCATTGACACGGTCTAAAGTAAGCGCGATGTTGCCGACTAATTCCGTTACCGGTTGGTAATAATGATCAATATCAGCACGAATGTCGTCTAAATGGACAATCGTTCTATCTCCGGAAGCATTCCAAGCTTTTGGATCGTATTCAATTGGATCATAACCTACCGTAATAACTAAATCAGCTTTATTGAGCAAAATATCTCCTGGTTGGTTGCGGAACAAGCCTACACGCCCAAAGAAGTTATCTTCTAAGTCGCGCGAAATGACACCAGCTGCTTGGAAAGTTTCCACAACAGGAATGCTTGTTTTTTGAAGTAAACGGCGAATCGCACCAGTTACTTCCGGACTTGATGCACGCATACCTAATAGTAATACAGGCAATTTCGCTTTTTTCAAACGGGCAACTAGTTTAGCCACTTGTTCTTTGGAAGCTGGGCCGTTTTCTGGTTTCGCAAGTGGGCGAATCGCTTTTACTGGGACATTTGGTTCATTCACGATGTCTTGTGGCAAACTGATAAAAGCGGCACCTTGATTCGGTTCAGCTGCGGAGCGAAATGCATTGGTGATCGCTTCCGGGATACTTTCGGCGTGCACGACTTCTTCGCTATATTTTGTAATCGGGCGAAAAAGTGCTGCGTTATCCATTGATTGATGAGTTCTTTTTAGACGATCTTGCCGTGTGACGTTTCCGGCAATCGCAACAACCGGATCTCCTTCTGCTGTCGCGGTTACAAGCCCTGTTGCAAGATTGGATGCGCCTGGCCCACTAGTTACAAGCACAACTCCCGGTTTTCCAGTTAGACGCCCGATAGCCGCAGCCATAAATGCCGCATTTTGTTCGTGTCGGCTGACGATTAATTCCGGCCCACGTTCTTCCATCACATCAAAAACTTTATCGATTTTTGCCCCAGGAATACCGAAAACATGGGTAACCCCTTGATTAATTAAACTATCTACAACTAAGTCTGCACCTGATTTTCCTTTTACAACTACTTTTTCTTGTTCTTTTTCAAGCTTTGCCATTTCTATCATCCTTTTGTTATATAAATTATTTATATTTTAATAGTACAGATTTATATAAAACCTCATTTACAAGAATTATTATACTACTCAAAAGAATTATTGCAAGGTTAGCGACTCGAAAACTGTTATATAATTAAATAAAAACTGTTATACAAAAGATAATAAAAAACACACAGCATAACTTCTCCCTAAGAAGTACGCTGTGTGTTTTCATTAGTTTAACGAGAACAGATTAAAGTTTAGTAACTTTTTCTGCTTGTGGGCCACGTTGACCTTCAACGATTTCAAATTCAACGCTTTGACCTTCGTCTAAAGTTTTGAATCCTTCACCTTCGATAGCGCTGAAGTGTACGAATACATCATCTCCGCCTTCTACTTCGATGAAACCGAAGCCTTTTTCACTGTTAAACCATTTAACTGTACCTGTTTGCATATTTCACAAACCTCCAAAAATTTTCTTAATATGTTTCTTTTACTAACGAAAAAGATGTTAACAACAAGCTAAGCATTTTTTCAATTACAAAATTCACATATTAGCAAAAATACTCATCTATTCAATATCCTTGCTAATACATAAATTTAGTTCCGTCAACACTTATATATTAACGCCAACGAACAAATAAATCAAGCAAAAAAGTCGCACGGTTACAAAATAGATTATTCAGTTTACTATCTGAAAAACCCTGCTATAAGCTAATTCTTATAACAGGGTTTTCTTATTAATCAATAATACTTTTATCTTTAATACGCCATTTCACAAGTAAGTTATGTAACGGTTTACGAACTAGGAAATAAACGCCTAGCGAGATTAGAACAGATGCTGTACCTAGGAAAAATCCGCCAAGCACATCTGTCGGGAAATGCACACCAAGATAAACACGTGTATACATCACGAACAAGATGAAACCATAACCGATGATTCCGATAACGATTTTTTGCCACATTTTTGGCACAGTGAAAATTAAGAACATTGCTGCAAGGCCATAGAAAACAGCTGTAGCAGTCGCATGTCCACTTGGGAAACTAAAGCCAGACTCGCTCACTAACCAATTAATGCTAGCTGGGCGCGTACGAGCAACCAAGCTTTTCAATACAAGGTTTAAAACAACGCCACAAACGAGCATCGTACCACCGAACCAAAGACCGACAACAAATTTTCGTAAAAAGAATAAAATAAGTACGACTACAATGGTTAAGATAATGGTTGTTTCAGCACTACCTAGGTTAGTTACTAATTTGACGATGGATGTTTTATCCGGTTGAATTCCGCTACGGATTTTTTCAATCCAACTTAGGTCAAAACGGGCTACCCAATTGCTTTCTGTTGCGATTGCTGATGCGATAGTAATAAATAAAATAAGGCAAAATCCGCCAATAACGAATAACGGTGTTGCTTTTTTTCGATTTGTATTCATGGTTAACTCCTTTTCATTCGGTTGTTTTTAGAAATTGTTTTACTTCTTTAACAAGCTCTTGATACTTCGCTTGCTCTCCTGTCGCTTCATTGCTTAGTTCAGTAACTACGTCGTTTTCATAGCTCACAGAACCATTACTAACAAAAGTAGCATTGCCGATTAGCTGTAAAGAAATTTCGCCAGCTTCGTCTTTTTTCGCGGTAACTTGAACTCTTCCGCCATCATTATACACATTCAGCGGTGTTTCGAACGTATCATTATCTAACATTTTTTTAATCAAGCTGCATGCTGACATCGCAGTTCCACAAGCATTCGTGAAGCCCACGCCACGTTCAAATGTTCGCACATAAATAGCATCATCGCGCAAACGTTTCACAAAACTAACATTGACACCATCCGGGAAATACGGGTTTTCGCTATTTAAATAACTCGCTAATTTTTCTTGTTTATCGGAATCTAACACAGCTTGATCGACAAATGTAATCAAATGTGGATTGGGAACAGAAACAGCTGAAAAAGCTAGTTCTGCGTCCAGTTCAGGAACAACTTGATTAAATAATTTTTCTACGCCTACATGCATCGGTAAACTTTCTGGGTTAAATTTAACCGGGGAAATTTCGACTTGGTAGGTTGGAATATCAAAACCAAGTGAAGTTGCTTTTTTGACATCCAGTGTCGCTTTCATCGTTTCCACTTCTGCTTCAGATAAGCCGTTTTTTTCAAGTAAATAGCGGGCTACCGTTCTTAGGCCATTCCCACACATGGAAGCAACCGAGCCATCGGAATTAACGACTCGCATTCGGCCGATTGGTCCTACTTGTTTACTTTTTGTGACATATAAAATGCCGTCTGCTCCACCAAGCGAATGGTTTCTATCACACAGTTTAATTGCAAAATCAGCACGTTTCGCGTCAGACCAAGCAGTTATCTGATTTTCTTCTTCATCAACTATAAAAAAATCATTTTGCGAACCATGTACTTTTGTAAAGTGAATTGTTGCCATGACTTCAAGCAACCTCCTTTAATTGGAATTACGTCTATAATACCACATCTTAAAATAAAAAAGCTTGGGGAACCTCCTTTTTAACTTACTAGGATTTTCCCCAAGCGCGCATTATGCTTCGTAGTGGTTTACAACAATGTCAGCACAGCGGCCGCATAAAGTTGGATGTTTCGGATCTACGCCAACATCTTTTTTCACAACGCGGCAACGTTCGCAAGTTTCGCCTTCTGCAACCGTAATTTGAACAGCTACTTGGTTCGACTTGAAGGCAGATTCTGGTGCATTTTCTAAACCTTCAACTAGTTCAAAATCAGAGACGATAAATAGTTGCGCGAAATCACCTTCTAAGGAATCAAACAATGTTTTCGCTTCGCCGTCCACGTATAATGTTACTTTTGCAAGCATTGATTTACCGATTAATTTTTCGTTACGAGCAAATTCTAATGCTTTTTGGACGTTATCGCGAATTTGCATGAACGCGTCCCATTTCGCTGTAATTTCTTCGCTACCAGCTAATACTTTCACGTCTGGCAAGTCTTGTAAATGAATGCTTTCAACGCCTTCACCAATCAAGCTATTCCAAACTTCTTCTGTCGTATGCGGTAAAATTGGCGCAAGTAATTTTGTCAATGTAACAACTGCTTCATAAAAGACTGTTTGCATCGCGCGACGGTCATGACTGTCAGCTGCTTCAATGTAGACAACATCTTTGGCAAAATCCATATAAAATTGGCTTAATTCTACTGTACAGAAATTGTTGATTTGGTGATAAATTGTAGAGAATTCGAAAGCTTCATAACTATCTTTCACATTTTTCACTAAATCATTTAATTTGATTAGCATGTATTTGTCTACTTCGCGTAAATTTTCATAAGAAACTGCATTTACAGTTGGTTGGAAATCATTGATATTTCCTAGTAAGAAACGCATTGTGTTACGGATTTTACGATATACTTCGGATACTTGTTTTAAGATGTCATCACTAACGCGAACGTCGGCTTGATAATCTACAGAAGCAACCCAAAGGCGAACGATATCCGCACCAAGTTGTTTAATTACTTTGCCTGGAAGAAGCGTGTTTCCAAGCGATTTACTCATTTTGCGACCTTCGCCATCTAGTGCGAAACCATGACTTAGCACGTTACGATAAGGTGCTTCGCCAGTGATAGCTACAGCAGTTGTTAACGACGAGTTAAACCAACCACGGTATTGGTCAGAGCCTTCCATATACAAATCAGCTGGACGACTTAATTCAGGGCGAGCATTCAGCACTGCTTGATGACTAGAACCAGAATCAAACCAAACATCCATAATATCCGTTTCTTTTGTAAATTCGCCATTTGGGCTACCCGGATGTGTGAAGCCAGCAGGTAATAAATCTTTCACATCACGTTCAAACCAAACATTCGAGCCATGCTCACGGAATAGTTCAGAAATATGGCTGATCGTTTCATCTGTAATGATTGCTTCCCCATTTTCCGCATAGAAAATCGGTAGCGGAACGCCCCATGCACGTTGACGAGAAATAACCCAGTCGCCGCGGTCGCGAACCATATTGAATAGACGTGTTTCACCCCAAGCAGGAGTCCAGTTAACACCTTTAACCGCTGCGAGTAAATCATCACGGAATGCGTCAATCGAAGCAAACCACTGCGCTGTTGCACGGAAAATAACTGGTTTTTTCGTACGCCAATCATGTGGATAAGAGTGCGTGATGAATTCTAGTTTCAGTAATGCGCCCACTTCTTCTAATTTTTCCGTTACCATTTTGTTCGCTGTATCATAAAACACGCCTTCAAATCCCGGTGCTTCTTCTGTAAAGACACCACGATCATCTAAAGGAGCTAGAATTTCTAAATCGTATTTTTTCCCGATTAAAAAGTCATCTTCCCCGTGTCCAGGAGCCGTATGAACTGCACCAGTACCAGCTTCTGCAGTAGCGTGCTCACCGTTCATCACTAAAGAATCACGGTCATAAAGTGGGTGTTTCGTTACAACGCGGTCAAGTTCAGAACCACGAACCGTTTTAACAACCGTCGCATCTTCAAAACCTAATTTTTCACGTAAGCTTGGTAAAAGCGCTTCTGCTACGACATATTTTTCACCAGCAGATTCGATTACGACATAATCTAAATCAGGGTTAACCGTAATCCCCATGTTCGCTGGAATTGTCCAAGGAGTCGTTGTCCAAATAACGATATTAGTGCCTTCGTCTAGTACGCCTTTTCCGTCTGTTACTTTGAAAGCTACGAAAATCGAAGCAGATGTTTTATCCTGGTATTCGATTTCTGCTTCTGCAAGGGCAGATTCACTTGAAGGAGACCAATAAACCGGCTTTTTCCCTTTGTAGATATAGCCTTTTTTCGCCATTTCGCCGAAAACCTTGATTTGCTCTGCTTCGTATTCTGGTAAAAGCGTGATATAAGGATTTTCCCAGTCACCGTTAATACCAAGGCGTTTGAAACCTGCGCGTTGACCGTCTACTTGTGTCATCGCGTATTCAGCACAAAGTTTGCGGAATTCAGCGATAGACATTTCTTTGCGTTTAACACCTTTTTTAGCGATAGCTGTTTCGATTGGCAGTCCGTGTGTGTCCCAACCCGGAACATACGGAGAACTGAATCCAGCCATTGATTTATAGCGAACGATAATATCTTTAATTGTTTTATTTAGCGCGTGCCCCATGTGAAGCTCGCCGTTTGCATAAGGAGGTCCGTCATGCAAAATGTACGTCGGGCGTCCAGCATTTTTTTCTTGAATTTTTTCGTATAGCTTTTCTTCTTCCCATTTTGCTTGCCATTCTGGTTCTTTGTTTGGTAAATTCCCACGCATTGGAAAGTCTGTCTTTGGCATTAATAACGTATCTTTATATTCCATGTTTTCTTCTCCTTTAAAACTTTATTTTTAAACGCAAAAAAATCTCTCCCAAAAAGGGACGAGATTCGCGGTACCACCCTTGTTGACATGCATTCTAACTGCTTGCCCACTTCATTAGTGCCATAACGCTGGCTTGCGCTAACACTTACTCAAGCGGCTGCTTTTTCGGGTTAGAACTAAAGAGTGATTTCGATTTTCTAGAGGATAGCTGGCCTCGCACCATTCGCCAACTCGCTTCATATCCTTGATCTAAAAAATGTACTTGTCTCTAATAATCGTTTTTAACTTTCTTCTGATTGAGATTCTACTTCTTTGATAGATGCAAGTTCTGTCGCATCTACATCGTAAGCCATCATTTGTTGCCAATCTTCGCTTTTAATTAAATCCATTTGCGCTTCTACTAACATACGTAAACGCTCGCGGAATACTTTGGATTGGCGTTTTAAGTCTTCAATTTCAATCGCGATTTTACGTGCTTTAGAAAGAGAATCGCTTAAAATTCGGTCAGCATTTTTTTCTGCTTCACGGACAATAAGTTTTGCTTCTTTTTCAGCGGAAGCTTTCACTTCTTCGGCAGCTGTTTGTGCCACGATTAATGATTTGTTTAACGTTTCTTCAATGTTAGTAAAATGAGCTAAACGTTCTTCACTATTATCTAAAGTGTCCTCAATACGCTTTTTCTCTTTAATAACTTGTTCATAATCTTTAATGATTTGATCGAGGAAGTCATTTACTTCGTCTTCGTCATAACCTCTAAAACCACGGGTAAACTCTTTGTTATGTATATCCAGCGGCGATAATGGCATATCTAGCACCTCCATACGACTATTGTTTATAAATACCTAACATACATTTTACCATAGTTACTTGCTTTTTCCTAGAATTTATATTGAAAAATGATTAGATTAAAAATCCAGCTTTATCTAAGGCCGCAATTGCGAGTTCTAATTGTTCTTTTGTATCTGCTTCAATGGTGTGCAAATGCGTTCCGTCCGTTAGTCCTGACAGCATGGTTGCTCCAGTTGTCTGCACTTTTTTGACAAATTTTTCAACATCAAAACGACTTTTCAAATGTAGCGATGCGGTAATTTCGCCGTAAATCGGATGATCGACAATCACGTCAATAATCGATACACCGTGGTCCACCAGAATATTTAGTTCATCGGCAGCTTGTTCTTTCGTATGTTTGACGGCAATCACGCGGCGTTCTCCAGTATAGCCTGTTTCTTTCGCGTAAATGTAACCTTGCGGGGTAGCCATAATCGGCTCGTTGCCAGCTTTTAGGAGCGAAATATCTTGCACGATTACTTGGCGGCTAACATTCGTTTTACTCGCAAGTTGATTCCCTGAAATGGGCGCTTCGGCTTCTTTTAACCATTTTAAAATCAGTTGCCTGCGCGTATCACCTAATATCTTTTTCATCTTCTCACCTTTTTCGTAGTAGTTTGTCGATTTCTTCTTTCAAAATAATACTATCGCTTAATTCATTTTCTTTCCCAAAGGACAATCGGATAAATCGGTTTGCTTCTTCTTCCGTTTTTCCAGTTGCCATTAATGTTTTGGATGGAGCTGGGTCGCGCAAACTGCAGGCGCTCGTTGTCGAAATTTGGATATCTGCTTCGTTTAATGTGAGCAATGCTTCTTGCCCTTGCATATTTGGAAGCGTCAGACCAAGAATAAACGGCGATGTATTTTGCCCGCCTTCTACCTTGACTCGTTCTGTTAATGTTTCACAAATGGCTGCTTTAAGCGTCGCAATCCGCCTTGCTTCTTTTTCTCTATTTTCCATTATATCATAGGCAGCTGTCGTAAAGGCAGCAATTGCTGGAACATTTACCGTGCCTGGTCTAAAGCCAAATTCATGATGGACGTCCGGCAAAGCAGCTTGCAGCGGAAAATCAGGTTTCATAAATAGCAAACCCGCCCCTTTTGGTCCGTAAATTTTATGCGAGGAAATGCTAAAACTGGTTACATCGCTTAATTCTAACGGGATTTTACCAAAGGACTGCACGATATCGGTATGAAAATAAATTCCCGCTTGTTTGGCAATATGCGCTAATTCTTTGATTGGTTGAATAGTCCCAATTTCAGAATTAACATGTTGGATGATAATTAGCCCGGTTTCAGCAGAAATCATTTCCTGTAGACTAGCTGGTTGCACTTGCCCAAAAGAATCGACTGGCAATTGTTTTACATGGCATTCTCCCGCTTGCTCGAGCGCTTCCAACTGTTGCCAAACGGAGGCGTGTTCTAGCGGACTAACGAGCACCTCTTTTTTTTCACTCGTATGTAGTAGCGTTTGAATCGCGATTTGATTACTTTCCGTCCCGCCACTCGTAAATATAATTCCTCGGCTTGGAACATGTAACATATCCGCAAAACTTCCCCGACATTTTTCTAAAAGGGCTGCTGCTTTCGTCCCGGCATCGTGTAAACTTTCCGAATTAGCGAAGAACTCTCTTGATGCATTCATAAAAACTTGTAAAGCCGCCTCACTCATTTTCGTTGTAGCTGCATGGTCAAAGTAAATCATTTCTTATCGCTCCCCTAGAATTTTATACTTGAAATTAGTTTTGTTTTGTGTGATTATAGATGACAAGACAACTGTATATTCATTAAGAAGTATACAATTAATCGAACCTACTATGCAAGAGGTGGAAATGATGACAAAAGAACGAGTTATTATTGTTGGGAGCGGCATATCTGGTTGTATGGCTGCCCTCAGATTAATGCCGGACTATGATGTGACGATAATCACAAAAGGCTATAAAGAAGAAAGTAATTCTATGCTTGCTCAAGGTGGTGTCGCAGCTGCAGTGTCAAAAAACGATACACCGAAAAAACATTTTAGCGATACATTTCAAGCGGGTTGTTTTCATAATAAAGTTCTCGCAGTAAACCAACTCGTTACTTGTGGTCCAATTGTTATACAAAAACTGATTGATGAAGGCATGACATTTGATAAAAAAGATGGCGAATTTTCGCTTGGGTTAGAAGGCGCTCACCGTTTGCCGAGAATTTTACATACTGGCGGCGATCAAACTGGCAAATATCTAACTACATTTTTGCAAGCCCAGTTGACGAACGTTCAATGGCAAGAGGGACAAATGGCCACCGAGATTATCAAACATAACGAAGTAGCCATAGGTATTCATTGTTTAGATAAAGAAAATCAGCTACATACGTATTACGGCGAACATATTATTTTAGCAAGCGGCGGACTTGGGCAACTTTTTCCCGTTACGACGAATGCGGCGACGATTTCTGGCGACGGGCTGGCGCTAGCTTACCGAGCGGGCGCCAAACTGACTGATATGGAATTTATTCAGTTTCACCCAACTTTGCTTTTTTTAAATGGGCGTTGTCATGGGCTTATTTCTGAGGCGGTTCGCGGGGAAAGAGCTAGGATTGTTCGCGCGGATGGTTCGGCTGTAATGATTGGCGTTCACCCTCTGGCGGATCTTGCGCCACGTGATATTGTTGCGGCGACATTGTTTGAAGAAATCGAACGTGGAAATGCAATCTTTCTTGATATAACGGAGGTTGCTCATTTCGAAAAACGTTTCCCGGCAATCACTGCCAATTTAGATGCGCACCAAGTACCGTTTCGCGAAACAAAGCGCATTCCGGTTCATCCCGGCACACATTTTTTGATGGGTGGCATTCGTACTGACCTTCACGGAAAAACGAATGTTACTGGCCTATATGCAATTGGCGAAGTAGCGAATGCTGGTGTACACGGCGCAAATCGACTCGCGAGCAACTCCCTTCTCGAAACCCTTGTCTTTGGCGAAAAAGTAGCTGAGTACATTCATACACAGAAGCCTAATCCCCAAAATTATCCACCAATCCCGCGCGCCAGCTCAACCAAAACACCTCATCTACCCAATAAGCAACTCCTTCAAGAGAAAATTTGGGAGACACTTGGGATTACGAGAAAACCAGAGAAAATCACTGCATTTCTTCACTGGCTGGCTGATTTTGATTACGCCAACCATACCCGAGAAACTGCCGAGCTTAGCCATATGATTATTACCGCAAAATTAATCGCCGAAAGCGCACTTAAACGAACCGAAAGCCTCGGCGCACATCGAATTTTAAAAGGAGTAACAAAATGAACTCAATACTTATGAATCAAGCAATCCAGGCATTTTTACTAGAAGATATTGGTCAATATGATTTAAGCGCAGATACGATTTTTGCTAGTGACACGATTGGAAAAGGCGTTTTTCTAGCGAAGGAGAGCGGTATTCTTTGTGGTATTTCTATCCCGCCAAAAGTGTATGAGATTCTTGGTGGCGATGCGCGATTTGAAGCGTATAAAAAAGATGGAGATTCCATCATAAAAGGAGATATCATTGCGACAGTGACAGCTCCCGTTCGCACACTGCTTTCCGGCGAGCGAGTCATTTTAAATTTAATGCAACGGATGAGTGGCATTGCGAGTCAGACGAATCTTACCGTAAAACAGTTAGATGATTCGACCATTCGGATTTGTGATACGCGAAAAACTGCGCCCGGTCTGCGCGCCTTCGATAAATATGCCGTACAGACCGGTGGCGGCTTTAATCATCGTAACGGTCTATACGATGGCGTTATGCTAAAAGATAACCACATCGCCTTCTCTGGTGGCATTACCGAAGCCGTAACTACCGTCCGCGAGAAACTAGGACATATGGTAAAAATTGAAGTCGAAACGGAAAACGAATCTCAAGTGAAAGAAGCGGTCCAAGCTGGCGCCGATATTATCATGCTGGATAATCGTACACCCGAAGAAGTTGCACAACTTGTTAAGCTAGTTCCAGCACATATAACTACGGAAATTTCCGGTAATATTACTTTGGAAAATATCCATAGTTATCAAGGTTCTGGCGCGAATTATATTTCTTTAGGCTCCCTAACACATTCAGTTCGCGCACTCGATATCAGTTTTAATAGCGAAGGAGGAATAAAAGCATGAACTTACTGGAAACGGTGGAACAAGATACCATGCCAGCCCATTATAAAAGTATGACGCAAACTGAAATGATTGCTCGTGTTGCGGAAATTAAAGCCCAACTCGGCGACGATCTTTTTATTCCCTGTCACCATTATCAAAAAGACGAGGTTGTTCCCTTTGCGGATGCGATTGGTGATTCGTTACAATTAGCGCAAATGGCTGCCAGTAATAAAAAAGCGAAACACATCGTTTTCTGCGGGGTTCATTTTATGGCGGAGACGGCGGATATGCTTACGACCAATGAGCAAATTGTTACATTACCAGATATGCGCGCTGGTTGTTCGATGGCAGACATGGCGGACATTCACCAATTAACAAACGCTTGGCCTAAATTGCAAACACTTTTCGGTGACACGATTTTGCCTGTTACGTATATTAATTCGACAGCCGCGATTAAATCTTTCGTTGGCGAACACGGTGGTACAACTGTTACATCTAGCAACGCAACCAAAATTGTCTCATGGGCACTCGAACAAAAAGAGCGTATTTTCTTCCTACCCGACCAACATTTAGGCCGAAACACCGCCTTCGAACTCGGCATCCCGCTCGAACAAATGGCGATTTGGAACCCCATAAAAAACGAACTAGAATATGATGGTCATTTGGCCGATTGTAAAGTCATTCTTTGGAAAGGCTACTGCTCTGTCCACCAACATTTTACCGTTAAAAATATCGAAAATATCCGTAAAAATCATCCGAACATGCGAATTATTGTCCACCCCGAATGCACGCATGAAGTGGTTTCTTTGGCAGACGATTCGGGGTCAACGAAAAAAATTGTGACGGAAATAAGTAATGCTGCGCCGGGAACGGAATGGGCCGTTGGGACGGAAGCGAATCTAGTCGATCGTATTATCCAAGAAAATCCTGATAAAAAAATCGTTTCGCTCAATCCATTTATGTGTCCGTGTATGACGATGAACCGTATCGATTTGCCCCATTTGCTCTGGACGCTAGAGGCCATTCAAAACGGCGAGCAAAGAAATCAAATCAAAGTCGATGAACAGACAACCAAATTCGCTTTAAAAGCTTTGGAAAGAATGCTCCAATTAAGCTAACAAAAAAAACGAAAGCAGCGATTGCTTTCGTTTTTCATTTTAAATAACCTATTTCGATACGGATTTTATCTTTTTTCGTTCTTCCACCTGTCGATAATACTTTCACACGACCATACCCGCGTGCAGATAATACATCCTCTTCCTCACATTCAAAATCCGGATTCTCGACGGTTTTCCAGTTTACTTTAACAAGTCCCGCAACGACTAACTGTTTCGCTTTTTGCCGGGAAATATGGTGCGCGTTACTAATAATTACATCCAGTCGCATACTAGAAACGGTTAACCCCATTTCCTCCCAAATAACTGGCGCATAGACTGCATTAGCCAAATCCGTCTCTTCTAACATTACATTCACTTTACCAATTTTTTCAAGCTGCAACGTTAAATAGTCCTTCATGGAACTTTCGACTAACAGCTGCCACTCTGTATCATTGTTTAAAATGTCGCCAAAAATATCGCGTTTCATACCAAGCGACATCAATGTTCCAAGAATTTTTTGATGCGTGAGTGTCGTAAATTTCACCGGATAGCGAATATGGAACAACGCAATCTCAAAATCAGCTTCTGTTGGCGTATAATAATCCGGATAAATTAGTGCACGGCGACGTTCCGCGTGCTCTACCCCACCAAAAAACTGGACATTAATTTGCTCATAACCGCCAATCACCGTTTCCGTAATAAAACGCTGCCTCGGGTCCAAGAAATCCGTCAACTGCGGCGTATATTCATTTTCCACTTGCATCGTAATCCCTAAAATCTTATCAATAAATGCGTATTCTTCTGCGCGAAAATGCTGATAAATTCCATCCATCATAATTTCTCCCTTTCAATCCGTGCCAAGTCTTTAGCGTTATTATACCACGAAAACAGCTGCTACTAGGCTAATCTTGCTTAACTATGAAAAAAAGGCACCCATTTGAAAACGGGTGCGCTTTTTAAAATAACATTGGAATAACGTACACTTGAATTAAACCTGTTAAAACTCTCATCGCATATTGGAAAATGAAATAAGCCACAAGGGACGAAATATCAAACATACCAATCGGCGGAATAATCCTTCTAAAAGGCTCTAAAATCGGTTCAAAAATGCGTGCTAGCAATTGGCCAATTTTGGATTCTCTTGCACCTGGAAACCAGCTCATCAAGAAATAAATAAACATGAGTGTTGGCAACCATCTAATAATAAATAAGATGACCTCCACCACTTGATATAAAATACTTTGCAATCTAGCTCACACCTCTATTTCATTACATAAAGTTTTGTTCATCGAGCATTTCGGAAATAGAGCCATCCACTTCCACATTGTCTGGAGTACATAAGAAAATATTATTGCCAACGCGTTGAATATCTCCACCCAATGCATAAACTGTACCACTCAAGAAATCGACAATACGTGTCGCTTGATCATGGCTAATACGTTGCAAGTTTACAACAACAGATTTGTATTCTTTTAAGTAATCCGCTAGTTCTTGGGCTTCTGCATATACACGCGGTTCCGCAAGTACCATACGACTAGAAAACTGAGCTCCCTGCATACTAACCACCTTCGCATCATCTTCTTCAACAGCATAAAAACGGTTTTTATTAGGTCTTTCTTTTTTCGTTTTCTTTTGCATAGGTTCAGGTTCCCTCGCTACTTCTTCTTCATAATATTCTTCCTCTTCATCTAAGAAAAAGAATGACTTAAATTTATTCGATAGTCCCATTTGTTACACCTCCATATTATCGTCACTCACCAAAGCTCTTCCTACTCGTATAAATGTCGCACCTTCTGTAATGGCAATTCCGTAGTCATTTGTCATCCCCATAGATAACGCTGTACATGGAATATTTTTTAACTGAAGCGCATGAATTTCTTGCTGCAATTGCTTTAACTCATGAAATACGTGATGCAGCTCTATGTCGCTATTTGTAATTGGTGCCATTGTCATTAAACCAACAATCTCAATGAACGTAAAATCCGCCTCTTGTAAAAAAGATAGCGCCTCTTCTTTTGAAAAACCATGCTTGCTTTCTTCACCAGAAATATTTACTTGTAGAAAACATTTAACTGGTTTCGTAGCACGCTTTTCGATTTCCTTTGCAAGCGATGATCGATCAAGCGAATGCAAATAATCGATTTTCGGTAATACATCTTTTACTTTACGGGTTTGCAAAGAACCAATGTAATGCCAACAAATGTCCTCTTTATCTGCAAGTGCTACTGTCTTTTCGAGAAAAACATCAGCACGATTTTCACCAAAGTGGCGAATACCTAAATCATAGAGCTCTGTGATCCCAGCTACATCAATCGTTTTTGTAACAGCTACTAATGTTACATCTTTCGGCTCGCGATGACTTTCTTCACAAGCTTGCTCGATTTGTGCCGTTACTTTTTCTAAATTAGCTTGTTTTGTCATTATTTATCACCTTATATAATTCCCGAAGCGCTTCATTTAAAACACTTCTTGTTATAATCAGATACCCGGTCACTTGGCAAAGTTTCAAAAGTGGCCGGGTGAATTTGTGTTATAAGTATTATCCGCGACGATTACGGTTACGGATGAATGCTGGTACATCAACGTCTGAACTATTTTGTTGTGGTTCAGCTTGTTGTTCATGAACTGGTGCATTTGCTTGTTGTGGCGCGTTTTGTGCATAATCATTTTGTTGTTCGTCTTGTACTGCATAGTTAGGACGATTTACTTGAATGGATTGATTTGGACGACGATTCGCTTGTGCTTGTTGCGCTTGCTTTTCTTCGTCAAAACCTGTTGCGATAACAGTAACAATTAATTCATCTTGTAATTCGTCATTAATAACAGAACCGAAAATCATATTTACATCTTCGTCAGATGCGCTAGATACGATTTCTGCTGCTTCTTGTACTTCATAAAGGCTAAGGTTAGATCCACCTGTGATATTCATTAGGACACCTTTTGCTCCATCAACGGAAGTTTCAAGAAGTGGAGAAGAAATGGCTTTTTTCGCAGCTTCGGCAGCACGGTTTTCACCAGTTGCGATACCGATTCCCATAAGGGCAGAACCACGATTAGTCATAATAGTTTTTACATCGGCAAAGTCTAAGTTAATTAAACCAGGAACGGCAATCAAATCAGAAATCCCTTGTACACCTTGACGTAAAACATTATCTGCTTCACGGAAAGCTTCAAGCATCGGTGTATTTTTATCAACAATTTGAAGTAAACGGTCATTAGGAATCACGATTAACGTGTCGACTGCTTCTTTCATTGCTTCGGATCCAGCTAGGGCTTGTTTTGTACGTTTTGGTCCTTCAAAACCAAATGGTCGTGTGACAACACCTACTGTTAACGCGCCCATTTCTTTTGCGATTTGAGCGATAACAGGTGCAGCTCCAGTTCCAGTTCCGCCGCCCATTCCAGCAGTTACGAATACCATATCAGAACCTTTTAAAGCTTCTTCAATTTGTTCGCGGCTTTCTTCTGCTGCTTTTTTACCAATTTCAGGTACAGCACCCGCGCCTAAACCACGCGTTAATTTTGTACCGATTTGTAATTTTGTTTCTGCTTTTGCTAAATTAAGTGCTTGAGCGTCTGTATTAACGGAGATAAATTCTACCCCTTGAACACCATGCTCAATCATGCGGTTTACAGCGTTATTACCGCCGCCGCCAACACCGATTACTTTAATTGTTGCCAAACTTTCTGAACTAGTGTCAAATTCTAACATATTATTGCCTCCTATTTGCCGATTTATACGATACGATTTTCTTGCTGATTTACCAGCTATTCGCTATTATTCAAAAAATGCGCCGAAAAAATTCTTCATTTTTGTAGATACTTTTTCGTCATCTGATTTCTTTTGTTTTGGTTTAGCTTGTTTTTGTTTTGGTGCTTCATCGTCGTAACGAGGTTCGCTTGCGGTCGAGCTTACATCGCGTCCTTCTAACTCAGCCATTTGGTAAGCGTATTTGATTAAACCTACAGCAGTTGTAAAGGATGGTTCACGAACACCAATATAATCAGGAATTGCTAGTCTAACGTGTGCTGCTAATGTTTTTCCAGCCAAATCAATTGCGCCCGGAATAGCCATCGAGCCACCAGTTAGTACATAACCTCCTGGAAGATGCGTTTTGCCAACTCGTGTTAGTTCTTCTACTACTAATTGGAAAATTTCTTCCATACGCGCTTCGATAATATCTGCTACTTCTACTTGTGTAAAATGTTGTTTTTGGTCACTACCGATAACATCAATAGCAAAAACTTCATCTGGAGAAGCATCATCATAAAATGCGTAACCGTGTTCTAATTTGACACGATCTGCATTCGCAGTTGATGTGTTCAGTCCAAGTGATAAGTCTTTCGTAATGTTATCTCCACCAACTGGAATCACGCCAGTATACGTTAGTCGTCCTTGTTCAAACACACTAACGGTTGTCGTTCCTGCACCAACATTCACGAGTGCCGTTCCAAATTCTTTATCGTCTTCTGACAAAGAGATGGATGCTTCGGCAAGTGGTTGTAAAGCAATATCAGAAATTTCAAGTCCTGCACGTTCCACACAACGTAACGTATTATGTAAAATTGTTTTTGAACCAGTAATTAATGTGCCTTCCATTTCTAAACGTACGCCAATCATTCCGCGTGGATCTGTAATCCCAGTTAATCCATCCACAACAAACTGATCTGGAATGGTATTAATAATTTCTCTTTCAGGAGATAGAGGAACAACCTGAGCGGCATCCATCACATTCCAGACATCTTCATCTGCAATTTCACGATTTTCGCTACCTACTGCCACAATTCCTCGGCAAGCCTCTAAATGCACTTGACTCGATACTACCCCAACGATTACTTGAGAAATTTCTACGCCAACCATTCTTTCTGCTTGTTCAATTGCCTTTTTGATGGATTCTACAGTCTTGTCTATGTCGATAATAATTCCTTTTTTGATTCCGGAAGATTCGACATTCCCAACACCGATAATATTGAGTCTATCGTCAGCCATTTCTGCGATGATTACTTTCACAGAAGCTGTTCCAATGTCTAAACTTACATAAATTTCGCTATCACCCATTTATCGGCACCTCCTTTTATTCTAGTCATTTAAGATTTATTTATTTCATTTTTTATACCGAGCAAAAAGCCGGTTTTTTAACTTACTTGAATAAGCTATGAAACTTCTTTATTTTTATGGCGTCAGTGTAGAATGATTGCCCATTCTGCCTAACATACAAAATCACTTATTTACAGTCTACACTAAGAAAGAAGGTAATAAAAGCACAAAGAACAATTTTTGGCAAATTCTTAGGATATTTTTTTCATTTTATTCAAAAAGCGAACAAGTGTTGGTATCCCTTGGTCTGAGGTCACCATTTTGTTACCTTTTTGAAACATCTGTTACCTATAAATTTGCCAAAAGTTTGTCCAAAGAATGAACTGGTTATTCGGTTGATTTTTTCTCTTCTTCGGCTTTTTCTTCGGCTGCTTTTTTATCAGCATTTTGTTGATAATAACTTTGGAAATAAGAACCCACTTCGATGTCAATAACACCTTTTTGACCATTTGCTAGTTGCGCGACGATGGCCGGATAGTGTTGCATTTTTTCTGCAAACGTACTGATGTCTGCAGAAACCTGATTGCCATCATTCATATATAATTCGATATGGCTTTTATCGCTGTCGGTTGGACTATAAATCACTTCCGAAATGGAGCTAACGACTTCTTTTGGTAACTTATTAATTTGCTGTACCATTTTTTCAAGGGTTTTGCCGTTTTCAAAGTTTTGGAAGAGCAAGTCATTACCGATGGGAAATTGTCGTGGTTGATCCGTGAGCATAATGCCACTTTCAAGCACATCGTAATATTTTCCGTCCGCTTGTTGGTAGCCGATTGTTTTAAATTCGGTTATGTTGATTTGCACATCATTTAAACCTTCTTTAGAAACAGTTGCATCTTTAATGAGTGTGTTTTTCTTGAGTGTGTCTTCGGTTTTCCCATTTCTTATTCCAATGACAAACTCGCCAATTGTAAGTCCGCTTTCTTTTCGTACTTCATTTTCAGTAAGTTGTTTATTGCCGCTAACAGTAATTTTATCTAACTTACTTAATGGTGATAGAAAATAAAGCGTAATAGCTATCAAAATCGCAAAAATTCCGATTAAAATGGCTAGATGTCGTACTAATTTTTTTTTGCGGTATTTTTTTAGTTCTGGAATACGATTTTCAATGGAAATTACTCGTTTATTCTCCGCCATTTTATTCGCTCCTTTCTGCGATTTATTTCATAATACTTAGTACCGCTTCCACTAATTTCGCGGCTGCATCAGGTCGTCCCATCTGCTTGGCGCTTAGTTTCATGCCATTTAATTTTGCTTCGTCATCCAAAATCGAATCAACGGTTGCCATTAAATCAGTAGTTTGTAATTCAGCTTCTGTAATGACGATTGCTGCATTATTTTTTTCTAATGCACGCGCGTTGTTTTCTTGATGATTCGCCGTTACGTAGGGGCTTGGAATCAAGATACTTGGCACTCCAAGCGCTGTTAGTTCTGCAAGAGTTGTTGCTCCTGCTCTTGAAACAACCAATGTCACCGCGTTTAAAATTTTCGGCATGTCATAAATGAATGGTTGAACACTAATGTGATTACCTAAATTTAACTCAGCTAAAGCATCTTTTATTTTTTCATAATGTACTTCGCCAGTTACATAAAGCAGTTGAAAATCGCGATTGTTCCATTCAGGTAAAATCGCCTCGACAGCTTCATTCACGCCGCGTGCTCCTCGACTACCTCCGAAAACAAGGACAGTTGGCTTCCCGGAAACAAGTCCGTATGCTTCAAGCGCACCTTCCGAGTCAACTCCGACTACTTCCGAAGCACGTGGATTACCAGTAAAAACAATTTTTTCTGATGCAAAAGAATCGCTTACTTCTTCAAAACAAATCGCTACTTTATCGGTATAACGGCTTAAAAATTTATTCGTTAAGCCAGCAACACTATTTTGCTCATGGATTAAAGTAGGGATTTTTAATTTTGCCGCTGCGTAAACGACTGGGCCACAAACATATCCACCTGTACCGATAACTACATCGGGCTTAAAATCGCGTAAAATCTGTTTGCTTTTTTTTGCACCACTTAGAAAACGCATGACTGTTTTAATATTTTCAAGAGATAACGACCGTTTAAAACCAGTAATTTCAATGGCTTCAAAAGGGATACCTTCACGTTTCACGATGCCAGCTTCTAATCCTTTTTCAGTTCCAATGTATAAGAATTCCGCTTCTGGATGTACTTTTTTTAATTCTCTGATGAAAGCAAGCGCTGGATAAACATGTCCTCCAGTGCCGCCACCACTTATTGCTACTTTCATTTTTCCACCTCTTCTATTAGCTCACTGATAGCATCCATGTAAGCATTGCCGCGAACTTCAAATGTCCGGTATTGATCCCAACTCGCACAAGCTGGTGAAAGTAAGATAATATCTCCTGGTGCAGATTCACGATACGCAACCGGAACAGCTGCTTCTACATCATCAACATAATGCACATCGATGCCTGCAATTTTCCCAACGCGGCCAATTTTATCCGCTGTTTCGCCAAAGACAATTAAAGATTTTACATTTTTGAAAAATGGTAGTAATTCATCGAACGAATTGCCACGGTCCAAACCACCAGCTAGTAAAACAACTGGATTTTTAAACCCTCTTAATGCGCTTTGTGTTGCAAGAATGTTCGTTGCTTTGGAGTCGTTATAAAATTTGCGACCTTGCCATTCAACAACAAATTGCGTCCGGTGTTCTACGCCTTTAAACGTTTCTAACACGTGCATAATTTCTTCATTCGAAACGCCTAATGTTTTTGCTACAGCAACGGATGCAAGAATATTTTCTAGGTTATGCTCTCCAGGAAGTAAAATGTTATCACGTGCGCCAATCACTTCATCGTTGAACATAATATTTCCATTTTGCACATAACTTCCTTGACCAAGACGTTGCGTTGTGGAGAATGGAATAATTTGTGCTTTTGTTTGCTTTGTTAGGTTTTTCAGCTCTTCTTGATCCCAGTTAATTACTAGGAAATCATCGGCTGTTTGATTTTTTTGAATGTGCCATTTTGCTTGAACGTATTCACTACGGTCAGTATGGTAATCTAAATGTGCCTCATAAATATTCGTAATTACCGAAATATGCGGCTTAAATGTTTCTACGCCCATTAATTGGAACGAAGATAGTTCCATCGAAATATATTGATCGCTCGCTGCGTTTTCAGCAACAGCGGATGCTGGAAAACCAATGTTCCCTGCTAGTAAAGAACTATTTTCTTTATGTGCATTTAACATATGGTGAATAATCGTTGTTGTCGTTGTTTTACCATTTGTTCCGGTGATTCCAACAATCGGCGCCTCCGAAATTTGGTAAGCTAATTCCACTTCTGTAATGACTGGAATTTTCAGTTTTAACGCTTTTTCAATCATTGGGTTGTTGTATGGAATTCCAGGATTTTTTATGACAAGCTCAAATCCTTCATCCAAAAGTTCAATTGGGTGTGAACCGCAAATGACTTTGATGCCTTGCTCAAGTAAACCTTGTGCTTCTGGATTCTCGCTAAAAGGTTTTTGATCGTTAACTGTGACAAACGCTCCCAGTTTGTGCATAATTGTTGCCGCGCTAACACCACTTCTTGCAAGACCCAAGACAAGCACTTTTTTGTGATGGTACATTTCAATTTTTTTCATTTCCTTTGGTTCCCCCATTTATATCAAAATTGGCGGTCGTATTTATGAGATTCACAAAAACGACGGAAAGCGCCAACCAGATTCTGTAAAAAACAGCTAACTAGAGACGCTTTTGCCGCAAAAATCACGGCGCATTATTTAAAAGATGACCACACAGACGGAGATAATTGCTCCGATTAGTCCGATTCCCCAGAACGTTAAAACGACACGCCATTCAGACCAGCCACCAAGTTCAAAGTGATGATGAATTGGTGTCATACGGAAAATTCGTTTCCCTCCAGTTGCCTTAAAGTAAAACACTTGCAATATAACAGATGCTGTTTCAATCACGAAAATAATTCCGATTAACAGTAACAGCCATTCTTGATGTACTAAAATAGAAACAGCTGCGATACTTCCGCCGAGTGCAAGCGAGCCGGTATCACCCATGAAGATTTTCGCTGGATTTTTATTAAATAGTAGAAATCCAAGCATCCCGCCGACAATTGCAAAACAGAAAATCGCGACATCCATTTGTTCTTGGTAAAAAGCAATGACACCAAAAGCAGAAAAAGCAATGACAGATAGACCAGATACAAGTCCGTCTAAACCGTCTGTTAAATTGACTGCATTGGAAAAACCAACTAACCAGAACAAGATGAAGATAACAAAGAACCAGCCAAGATCCACTTCGATATTCGTAAATGGAATATTAAGCGTTTCGGCAAATCCACTAAAATGATACACAAGATAAAATAAAATCGAAATCGCAACTTGGCCTAAAAACTTCTGTTTCGAAGTAAGACCTAAATTACGTTTTTGAACTACTTTGATATAGTCGTCCAGAAAACCTAATGCGCCAAATAATGCCAGCGCGATAAATAGTAGCCACGTAGCCGCACTAACTTCCCCACTGATGAACGAAAAGATTAAGAAGCTAATCAGCATGGCGATAATGAATACAACTGCACCCATTGTCGGTGTTCCTGATTTCTTTTCATGCATTTTCGGGCCTTCATCTCTAATACTTTGGCCGAATTTTAATTTCACCAAGAATGGTATAAATAGCGGGACACCTATCACTGTAATGATAAAAGCCACTGCAAATGTTGATACTAACATGTATAAAGACACAATAAATTCTCCCCAATCTGTTTGTCAAAGCACTTCACTTCATATTTTATGCGAGTCCGAGTTTTTTTTCAATAGCTATTCGAGCTTCAACGCGATCATCGAAATCAATAACCTCATCGCCAATCAATTGATAATCCTCATGCCCTTTTCCAGCAATCAGAATAACATCCCCTGTTTTGGCCTCGTTTACAGCAAAACGAATGGCGTCTCGGCGGTTTTCATGAACAACGTAAGAATCACTTTCTGGAACGCCTTGAATCATATCTTCAATAATCGTCTGCGGGTTTTCACTTCGCGGATTATCGGATGTGAAAATAGGATTTGTTGCGTAATCAACAGCGATTTTCGCCATTTGTGGACGTTTTCCTTTATCACGGTCGCCGCCGCAGCCAACAACGACGAAAACGCGTTTTTCTGCAAATTCATCAATTGTTTGCAAAACATTTAACAAGCCGTCTGGTGTATGAGCGTAATCGACAATGACAGGGAAATCTTGCCCTGCATGTACGAGTTCGAAACGTCCTTTGACGCCTGGTATGGTTTCTACAGTCGCAATCGCTTTTTCGATTGGAATATGTAGCGCGAAACTAGTTGCAATCGCAGCTAAGACGTTATACACACTGAAATTACCAATCATTTTTATTTTCAAGCTAAAATGACCAACTGGTGTCGCCAAATCAAAGGTAGAACCACCGCTTGTAATTTTAATATTGCTTGCTTTAAAATCGGCTGGCTCGTTTATTCCGAAAGTAATAACGTGAGCAGCTGTCGCGGTTTGCATGCGTACACTTTCCGCGTCATCTGCATTAAGCACTGCAATTTTTGGATTACTTGTATGGTAGCTATTACCTAGTTGCGCAAATAATAAACTTTTCGCATTGGCATATTCTTCCATTGTATGGTGATAATCTAGGTGATCTTGAGATAAATTCATAAATACAGCGACATCATAGTCTGAGCCGTATACACGCCCTTGAACGAGTGCGTGTGAGGATACTTCCATCACAGCCGTGCTAACCCCGCTAAGTAGCATATCTCGAAAAGTTTCTTGTAACGTGAGACTATCTGGCGTTGTATTTTTCGTTTCTAAAATTTGGTCGCCAATTTTGCGATACATTGTACCAATTAGGCCTGTTTGTTCACCATTTTCGCGAACGATTTGTTCTACTAAGTGGCTCACGGTTGTTTTCCCGTTGGTGCCAGTAATCCCAACTAGTTTTAATGCTTGGGTTGGTGAACCGTAAAAATAATCGGCTAACATTGCCATGGCACGCTTGGAATCTCTAACATATAATACTGGAATCGTAACGTCTACTGGTTTTTCTGCGATAATTGCTACCGCGCCAAGTTCTTCTGCGCGTGCTGCGAACTGATGTCCATCCACCAATTCCCCGTCTATACAAATAAACAGTGTCCCGGGTTGTACTTTTCTACTATCTTGGGCGATTTGGTTAATTTCGATTGCTTCACTCGCCTCGCCAGTATAAACCGGGATAGATTGCATTAGTTCCTTTAACTTCATTCTTGCCATCTCCTCAAACTTATTCTTTCTGTTAGTTTTGCTAAAACCAAAAAGAATCCTTTTCTATCTTAGCAAAAACAACAGCGTATAGCTACCACGACAAAAGACACAGATTGCATTTAAAGTTAGAAGTATGCCACTTTGTAAAGCTGACATACTTCTATCTTCCTATTATTGATTGAGCAAATCGCCGATACCGGCATTTTCTTGGATGTCAGTCGCTTTTTTATTTTTTTCTGCGGTATCTTGATCGTGATTTTGATTAAAATCGCCAATTTCTTCTGGCGGCGCGAGGGTTAGTTTCATTTTCGTGTCGCTATTAATGACGCTCCCCTCAGAAACACTTTGTTCCCTCACGTAACCATTTCCTGAAAACTCAAAAGGAATACCGGTTATTTCAGAAACTTTCAGCGCATCGTCTTTGGACCAAGTGATCATATTTGGAGCAGTCATATCACCGTCCGTCATTAAAATAACTTTTTGCCCTTGCATGATGGCGCTATTTGCTTGTGGAAGTTGTTGGACAATCTTTTTGCCGTTACCGACTACGACCGCTTCCAAGCCTTTATCTTCTACTGCCTTTTTAGCTTCTTCTACTGTTTTCTCTGCTAAAACTGGTACTTTTTCAGAAGCTAATTTTTCCATATCGCCTGGTTTAATGTTCATGTATTGTAGGCTGTTTTTCATAACGGGATTAAATACTTCTGACACTGCTTCGCCACCTGTTTGGCTACCAGATAATTGCGGTTGCTGCATTGTTACGTAAATAACTAATTCAGGATTGTCTGCTGGTGCCATACCTAGGAAGGAGAAGATATAGTTATCTGCGCCAGTCATATATTTACCTGTTTTTGGATCAGGAATTTGCGATGTTCCTGTTTTACCAGCGACATCATATCCCGGAATCGCATATAGTTTACCGGTACCATTTTGGCCACTAATAACGTTTTTTAATTCGTTACGAGTTTTCTTGGCGGTTTCTGCACTGATTGGTTTGCCGGCAATTTTTGTTTCTGTTTTGGTTTCTTCGCCTGTGCTTGGATCTTTTACACTGGAAACAACATAGGGTGCTTTCATCGTGCCGTCACTAGCAATTGCGGATGCTGCTTGAATCATTTGCATCATCGAAACAGTTGTCCCTTGTCCGAAAACAGTTGTTACTTTTTCAATTGGGTAGTTGTAAAGGATTTTACCATTTGTTTCATTAGGTAAAGCAATTCCTGTTTTCTTCCCAAAGCCAAATTCATCTAAATAAGTTTTAAAAGTATCTGTACCCATTTTGTTTAAGAGTTTAGCGAAGGCAACGTTACTAGAACGTTCTACCCCTTCACGATACGTAATGGAGCCCCAACCATTTCCGTTGTTATGGTCATGGATGGCAATATCGCCTACTTTATAAGAACCGGATTGATAATAATCATTGGCATTATATACATTTGTATCAATCGCCGAAGCAAGGGAGATAATCTTCATTACCGAACCTGGCTCATAAGCATACTCAACAGGTAAATCTTGCCAAATACTAGAACTATTTCCAGTAATCGTTGAACGGTCAGCTGGATTGAAAGAAGGACGTTGACTAATAGCTAAAATTTCACCTGTTTTTGGATCCGCTACAACGGCCATCATGTTTTTGGGTTTGTATTTTGCGTCTACAGTTGTCATCGTGTCTTCTAAAAAGGTTTGAATCTTCTTATCTAACGTCAGCGTGATATCTTTACCATCTTTCGCTTCTGTTACTTTATTTTTAGAATTAGGTAAAATATACCCCATTCTGTCTGTGCTGTAGTCAATCTTGCCGTTTTTGCCTGTTAAAATATCGTTATAACGGGATTCAATACCCATTTTACCTTCTAAAACAGTAGTGTTTTTCTCTTCTTCTTGTTGTGCAAAACCGATTAATTGTGTCGCAAACGTTCCATTAGGATAGAATCGTTCGGATTGGCGGGTAAATTCAATGCCCGGCAGTTTTTCTTTGTCGATTTCTGCTTTTGTTTCTGTAGAGATTTTTTTACCAGCAGCGCCGAATTCGACTTGATACTTGCCTTTTTCTTGGAGTTTATCTAAAATGTCTGATTCGTCCATTGGAATATATTTTGCAAGTACACGCGCTGTTTTTTCTTCGTCTACTACACGCATCGGATTTTTCGTTGTCTTGGAAAGTTTATCACTAACAACGGCTGCAATCGTGTAAGAAGCCGTATCCTCTGCTAATACTTCTCCTTTTCGATCTAAAATGGAGCCGCGTTTTGCTTCAAGAACACTGCTTTTTAAATGTTGTTTAGATGCTTTTGCTGCAAGTGGAACTCCATTTGCTTCTCCCGTAATTTGCAAATAAAGAAAACGGCCAGAAACTAAGAGAAAGAGAATCGTGAAAAAGATAAAAAGTACAAGAGCTCCCCTTCTCATGTTACCTATACGCCGTTTCATTGACCATCTACCACTTTCACATTATCGCCATCGAGTTTTAGCCCTTTTTCTTTAGCGATTTTTAAAATACGTTCATATCTCCCTAGATCTTTTACTTCTACTTTTAGGTCTTCATTTGATTTTTGTTGTTCGAGAATTTTGGTTTCTTTTGTTTGAATCTCTTGGTTTACTGTGTAGATTTGAGCTTGTACACTAATGATACGAAAAGCAACAACTAAAACAATCGCAAGCGCAATCGTGATGATTAGTTTTTCTCCCAGTGTCATTTGGCCACGTCTTAGGATTTGTTTTTTAGGTTGTTCCGCTTCTCTATGTACTCTATTTGGTTCGAGATTCGATTTATAGGCGACATTGCTCACATTTTTTCAACTCCTGCTATTTGATAATTTTTTCGATCACGCGTAATTTCGCTGAACGCGCTCGGTTGTTTTGTTCCAGTTCCTCTTCACTTGGTACAATTGGTTTTCTTGTAGCAAGTTTGAAATCTGGTTTATATTCATCTGGAATGACTGGAAGACCTGGTGGTAAATCTGGTCCTTTTGTCGCTTCTTGGAATAATTGCTTGGTTATGCGGTCTTCTAATGAATGAAACGTAATTACGCTAATTCTGCCGCCTGGTTTTATTAAAGTTAAGGCTTTTTCAAGTGAATCTTCTACTGCACCTAATTCATCATTAACGGCAATTCGGATAGCTTGAAAAGTGCGTTTCCCTGGATGTCCGCCTTTTCTTCTTGCTGGCGCCGGGATAGCTGTTTTGATAATATCTACTAGTTCGCCGGTTGTTTCAATCGGTTTTACTTCGCGACGACGTTCGATTTCACGAGCAATTTGTTTCGAGAATTTTTCTTCACCATACTGAAAAAAGATACGGATTAAATCTTGGTAAGACCATTCGTTGACAATAGTTTTTGCTGTCAATTCTTGTTCTTGATCCATTCGCATATCCAGTGCAGCATCTTGGTGATAACTAAACCCACGTTCTCGTTCGTCTAATTGAGGGGACGAAACACCTAAATCATATAAAATCCCATCAACCGCTTCAATTCCGCGCTCGTTCAATGCTTCTTTCATATCGCGAAAATTGGCTTTAATAAAAGTCACTTTATCGCTATAATCTGCTAATTTAATTTCTGCATTATCAATGGCTGTTTGATCTTGGTCAAAAGCAAATAAATGCCCTTTTTCATTAAGCTTATTTAGTAAATACTCGGAGTGACCTGCGCCGCCAAGTGTTGCATCGACATAGATTCCGTCTGGTTTTACTTCAAGCATATCGACTGTTTCATGTAGTAATACGGTTTCGTGCTTAAACATGCAATTCCCCTCCTTAAATATCGAAGCCAATCATATTTTCGGCTAAATCAGCAAAAGATTCTTCTGCCTCGTTAAAGACATCGTCCCACTCTGATTTACTCCAAATTTCAATACGACTTGAAACCCCAATAATAACTGTTTCTTTTTCCAAATCCGCATACTGTAGTAAGTTGGATGGAATATTAATCCGACCTTGTTTGTCTAGTTCACATTCAGACGCACCGGAAAAGAAGAAACGTGTAAAGGAACGAGCATCTTTCTTAGTAAGTGGTAAGGTTTGGAGCTTTTCTTCAAGCTTTTTCCATTCCTCTTGTGGATAAGCAAATAAACACTTATCAAGTCCTCGGGTTATAACAAAATTATCCCCCAAAAGCTCACGGAATTTAGCTGGCACAATTAATCTGCCCTTTATATCGATGTTGTGTTGATATTCTCCCATGAACATTAGACTTCACCCACTTTCATACATACCACTTTACCACATCTCCCCACTTCGCACCACCCAAAACCTAAAAAAGTGCAAAAAAAAATCATCCTAGTCAGAACGTAGAATGATTAAATCCCTATTTAAAGCCATTTTCAGCTATTCTTAGTTATGAAAAACAATGTGGGGCTCGGTGGAGGGATTCCCCACTTTCACCCCAAAATCATTTCGCTAGTACTTTTTGCCAGCCGGATTTTAATGCTACTGCCGAAAATACAATGCTTAATATCCCCAGAATAATCGTAAAAGTAGCCATCCCATATTTACCAATAAATGGCGCGAATACTAAACTTACAGAGCCAACCATTTTACCAACTTGGAAAACAATACCGTTCAGCGCCATATAAGCTCCGCGTCTATCGTCATCCACAATTGCCGCCAAAATCGTTTGACGCGTTGGTACGTAAAGCAATTCCCCAATCGAAAGTACTACCGTGGCAAGAAGTAGCACTGCCAAATTATTAGCAAACGCACATACCGCAAAACCTACCGCAAATAAAGTAAATCCTACATACATGATAGGCTGCTGCGCCCGTTTCGTCACAAATCGCGCAATCGGCACAGTAAAAAGTACAATAAACAAAGTATTCACCGCTGTTAAAACACTCACGATTTGTACCCCATTTAAAGAAATATTCCCAAGTGGTCCTAAATGCACAAGTAGCGCCTGCACATCTTCTGCCAAACGAACCGAAATGTAATTGCTTCGTTGAAATTCAATCGACATGATTGCAATTCCCCCAATAGTATATAGAAGAAAACGATAATCATGTAACACTTGTCCGTAATTTTTCAGCATCCCCATTAAACCATACGTGCCTTTTTCGGGGATAACTTTTTGTTGCAACGTTTCGGAAATAAGAGCAATCGTCAACCACGCTGTTACAAAAGACATTACAAACAGCGCAACAAGAAGTGGGAACAGATAATCCACAAAAAACCACCCGCCCACAATAATCCCAATCATGATCGACAAATTATTCGCCCAGTAGCTGATTGAATACATAAACGAGCGATTCTCCGGCGTACTCACATCAATCAACATTGCCTCTCCCGCTGGATTAATGAGCCCCTGCGCCACACCAATAACTAGCAGCATAACAAAGGTCATCCACGGCGAATGGAAAAACGGTGAATTACAAAGCACCATCCCAAGAAAAGCAACCACTTTTAACAATTCCCCAGCTACCATTAATTTCTTTCGACCGATAATATCCGCCAAATGCCCGCCGTACATACCAGCAAGAAATTGCGCCAACACATTAATCATCAAGAGAATTCCAGCGACGCCGCTATTAATTTCCATTGAAAAATAAATTGCCATAAAAGGAAAAATCATCGAACCGATTACTTTACTCAAAAATTGAATTAATATCCGCGCACGAATATTCGGGTGTAACTCTCTAAACATGACATCCCCTCCATTTGCAATTTTCCTGACTTCTCTGTTAGTATAAAAGGGATACATACATATAAAAAGGGTATTCATTCTGATAAATTGTCCCCTTTTAGAATGGAGTGATTTAATGGATAAGGATTACTTTACGATGCGAGCGTATCTATACAGCATCACGACTGAGTTAGACGCGCCTTTTAAATTAAATGATTTAGCCAATATTTGGTTTTGTACGACTAAAAATGCCAAGCGCAAATTACAACAATATCAAGCAAAAGACATGCTCACTTATCATCCTGGGCTTGGCCGGGGACATGTTTCACGGATTACCTTTCCTAAACACCTTGAAGAAGAAGTGCTGGAAGTTTTAGAACAAAGCCTAGCAGAAGATGCCTTTAGCGATATTTTATTTCTACTTCAATTATCGATTCCTAAAAGTTGGTTTACGGGCATCTCCACTGAAATCCAGCAAATGTTCGGCTTGCAAGTAACAGAAAATCAACAAGAAATACTCCGCTCAATTGTTCGCCGCAAACTCACCACTTTAGATCCACTTAAAACCTCTGTATCCATGGAAGCCTTTCTCATTACTCAAATTAGTGATTCCCTCGTCAAATATGATGAAACGAAAAAGTGTATTGTCCCTCATATCGCTCACCATTGGAATGTTTCCGATGACTTTACTGAATGGACATTTTATTTACGAAAAAGTGTTTTATTTCATCATGGGCGTATGCTTGATAGTGAAGATGTGAAATATAGTTTGCTCCGTTCTATGCAAACAAAATCTGTTTCCGCTTGGCAGTTACAAGATATTAAGGCGATTAAGTGCCTAAACAAATTCACTCTTTCTATTCGTTTGAAAAAACCTGAACCGTTTTTTCTTCGTTATTTATGTACGGCCAATATGGCGATTTTACCGCGTGACATTATTTTTGATGAATATAAATGGATTTCTACGGGGCCATTTCGAGTAGTCGAGCGTAACGATGAGCGCTTGGTTTTAGAAGCATTTGATGGTTATTTTTTAGAGCGACCGATTCTTGATCGAGTAGAATTTTGGACTGCGCAAACCGGCGAGACATTAAAAACGATTCCGATGCAGTTTACTTCTGTTGATTACGCAGAAAATACGGCCTATGTTGAACGGCGCAAACTTGGCGTAGGTGTTAATTTTATTTGTTTCAATATGCACCGAAATGGCGTCTCGCAGCATCCCGCATTTCGCGAAGCCATTTATCAGCTGATAGATTGTCAAAAAGCACGCGAGCAAGACTTTGAAAACTATGGCACGGTGGCGTCCAACTATTTTCCAGAAAAGTCGATTCCTCCGAAAAAGCAGCCTGAGAAAATCGCCGCCTTATTAAAAGAAGCCAATTACCACGGAGAAAAAGTGATATTTGGCTCCACTCAGCATCCTACCGCTTTAAAAGAAGCAAAGTGGATTCGGGAACAAGCGTTACAATTTGGGATTAAGCTTGAACAAAAATTTATCACCCATCACGAAGCTTCTTACTCGAAAGTTCCAGAACAAGAAACAGATTTTATGATGATGGGCGAAATTCCAGCTTCCGATAACGAAATGGCTTATTTGGATTTCCTCAACAATCCCTATCTTTTACCGCAACAACTTTTGAGCCAACCCATTATTGCCGAACTCACAAAAAAACTGGCTGCATTTAAAGCAGAAAAAGACGCCTCCAAAAGAGACGCCTTGCAAACGGAAATAGATCGCTGGCTAACAGCAAATCATTATTTAATTTATTTACATCACCCCGAAAAAAGCCAGTCACTTCATTCAATGATGAAAGGAATTGCCGAAAATCCGTATGGCTATTTTGATTTAAGCAAAGTTTGGATTGAAACGAATCCACTTAAAAGCGTAAAATCAGACTATAAATAATGCCATATAGATAGAGTACCACATAAAGCAAGGCGAAAATGAAGAAGCATAGTCGCCAGTAACCACGAAGGATTTTGCGGAATTGGATTTCGCCTTCTTTTTTCGCGGCCATCACAACAATCGCAATACCTAAGATAAATAAAAACAGTAAAATATAGAGTAAAAACGAGCGATTAAATAGCACAATCATGAAAAAATGAACGGCAATAATCAAGAAAATAGTAGACAAGTCAGCGGCTAACATAATTCTCCGCTGGCTTTTCTTTATTTTAATACTGGAAAAAAACATCGTAAAAATAAATACCACCACTGGTAAAATAATAATAATTGCTGTTGAGTTAGTTAACCAATCAAACATTGCTTTCTCCTTCCAACCCTTTAATTAGATGATATAACGTGTGCAGCGTAGGAAGTGACTCCCCTTTTGCTAAAATCGGCAAAACGATTCCATCAATTTCTGTCATGCGATTGTTCATTCGATCAAGCGCCATCGAGGAAAAATTAGTAGCAGTCACTCGGCAAATGGTTTCCACTTTCTCTAATGCATTTTCTATCGGTAAAACCATTTGGATTTCTTTCACAATCGTTTTTAATAACGCATGCCATTCTTCATTTTCTAGGAGTTTCCCATTTGGAACTTGAAGGACAGCTGTGAGCGGATTAATCACGGCATTGATAAATAATTTTTCTTGGATAATAGCTAAGTAACTATCGTGTTTTTCAACTGGGAAAGCTGGATTAGATTGCAGTATTTCAGCTACATCGGCATTTACTTCGCCTTGATACACACTATATTTCGTTCGACCATGACCACGCCAAATGACCGTAGTATCGTTTTCCCGACCTGCGCCATGTTCGCTAATACCTAGCAAAATAGTCCGGTTAGCTCCTAGTAGTGACAAGCTATCTAAATGGCCTGCTCCGTTTTGAATAAATAATAGCGTAACTGTTTCAGGTAGTTTTTGCAGTATCGGTAAAATTGCTTGTAGTGAGTATTGTTTAACGGCAACAATTAATAACTGTTGTTCTGATAACTTGGCTGTGTCTGTTATTTCTGTTGCATGTATATGTATATTTTTTAATTCAGTATTATCTTTTAAAGAGAGTCCTCTTTGGTTTAATAGTTCGCTTTGTTCTTTTCTGCGGGTAAAAAGTGTGAGCTTTGCTTTTTCGGCAAAATTAGCTGCATATAAAAGACCCATCGCTCCTGCTCCAATAATCCCGACCTTTAGTTGGTTCGCCATTTTGTTCAGCTCCATATTGGTTAATGCTTTTATTTTATCAGAAGTAGCGATGGTTTGCACTTTTTGGCGCAAACAAAAACCTCGAAAGACCCATGGCGTCTTTCGAGGTTCGTTTTCAACAAGTGAAACGTCACTTGTTTTTAACAATATTAGCTGTTTGCTACATCTTTGCCATCATATTGTCCACATTCTGGACATACGTGATGGGAAAGTCTGTATTCGCCGCAATTCGAGCATTCGTTCATGCCCGGAAGTTGAAGTTTCACGTGAGTACGACGCTTACGCTTTTTGGCTTTTGAAGTTCTTCTAAAAGGTACTGCCATTTCCTTACACCTCCTTGACGATAACTAAGTACTTGTATCGTTAATCTAAGAAAAATAAATTCCTTAATATATTCCAGCTTCACGGGGAGTTTAGTCTTCTTTTTTCTCATCGAAAAAATTGGCTAGTCCCGCAAGACGAGGATCCACTTTTGGTTCTTTTGCTATTTGTTCTAGTAGGTTGCCTTCTTCTGTTTTCATTTCCCATTCATTGCCTCGTGGAAGTTTACTCATATCGAGTGCGTCTTCACTGAAAACTTGCATCGGAATTTCAACAAGTAAAAGTTCTTCTACTACAGGGGTTAAATCGACCATATCCTGTTCCATCACATGCCAAGATTCATCTAGAACTTGTTCTTTGGATTTCACAAAGGTTTCCGTCGCGTGCACTTCATAAGGATAAACAACATCCTCCAGTGTACGAGCACATGGAAGTGTCCACTCGCCCTTCATTGTCAGGTTAGCGGTAACTTCTTCTGGGTGTACAATAAGTTCCCCAGTTACTTGTACGGGGCTTGCATCACGAACGTCTATATTGTTCTCTTGAAAGAACTTTTTTAGGTCAGCTTTTTCATTAATCGTGAAGTTGCTGTCACGATATTTTTTCAATTGACTGATAGACCATTTCATCCTACATCACTCCAAGCGCAACACAAAATATTATAGCTTTTTTAAAGGCTTTTGTCAATGCTTTTTCGGCGACCAAAACTCCCGGTGCGATTTTATGCTAAAATAGATTATCTAAAGGAGGGAACCGAAATGAAAGCAACTGGAATTGTGGTGGAATATAACCCGTTTCATAATGGGCATAAACTACATCTAAATAAGGCTCGCGAGTTAACAACCGCCGATGTGGTGATTGCGGTAATGAGTGGTTCTTTTGTACAGCGCGGCGAACCGGCGATTGTGCCAAAATGGGAACGGACGAAAATGGCGCTTGCTGCTGGGGTTGATATCGTCGTTGAGCTACCTGTTTCGTTCGCCACACAACATGCGACTATTTTTGCGGAAGAATCTGTTCGGATTTTAGATGCACTTCATGTGGATACACTATTTTTCGGAAGTGAACACGGGGTCGCAGAAGATTTTTCTACTGCGGCTAAAACGGTGATCGAACACGAAGCACGTTTTAATGAAGCCATCCAGCTAGCGTTAACCGACAAGAAAACATCTTATGCGAGAGCTTATACAGAAGCTTTTAAAAAGTTGTTTGGCGCGGATTTATTGGACGTTACGCAACCAAATAACATTCTCGGTTTCCATTACGCGCTTGCGGTTCAAAAACAAAATCCAGTGATTTCCCTCCAAACGATTCCGCGCGAGCATGCCGGCTATCATGACGAAAAAGCGAATCACGACCAAATTGCCAGCGCTACTGCAATTCGAAAATTAATGCTTTCTGGGAAGGTCGAGGAGGCTAGCCGTTATCTCCCTGCTTCTACTATAGAAGTTTTCAAAAATTATAACGGACCTTTTTTATCGTGGGAAGATTATTGGCCGTTATTAAGGTATCGATTAATTCAAGCCAGTTCGGGTGAGCTTGAAGAGATTCGCGGGGTTAGTGAAGGCATTCAAAACCGAATGCAAGTCGCGGCAATGAAAACTCGGAATTTCGCTGATTTTATTGAAAATATGAAAACAAAACGTTACAGTAACGCGCGATTACAACGAACGGCTTTACAAATTTTGTTAAATGCTCAAGATAAACCTGCCGCGCCCTACATTCGCATACTCGGCATGAATAAAACGGGCCAAAAATATCTATCGCTTCATAAGAAAAACATTTCTCTCCCTATTGTCACGACTGTTTCCAAAGCAGCACCCGGACTTTTAGCGGAAGATTTACGCGCAACAAACATTTATACACTCGCAAAAGGGATAGAAAATTATCAAGCGGGCGACTTTCATATTCCACCCATTTTAACCTTGTAAATCTTTGCAAGGTTTTTGGTTGACTTTTGTGGAGCTATTTTGCTAAGATATTTGTCCGACTCAAAAAACAGGAGGTATGTGTATGGTACAAGAATATATTCGATTAAGAGGAGCGCGTGAAAACAATCTCCAAAATATTTCTCTGGATATTCCGAAACGAAAGATCACTATTTTTACTGGTGTATCTGGTTCTGGAAAATCTTCTATTGTATTTGAAACTATTGCCACGGAATCGCAAAGACAGTTAAACGAAACATACAGCGCTTATCTTCGTAATTTCCTTCCGAAGTATACGCAGCCTGATGCAGATTCAATTGAAAACCTCTCCACCTCTGTTATTATTGATCAAAAACGACTTGGCGGTAACTCCCGCTCCACACTTGGTACCATCACAGATATTAATTCGATTTTGCGATTACTTTTCTCGCGTGTCGGAAAGCCTAGTATCGGGACAGCCAATTTATTTTCTTTTAATGATCCCGCTGGTATGTGTCCTGATTGTCACGGTGTTGGTCAAAAAGTCTCGGTTGATTTAGTCAAATTACTCGATCCAAATAAATCGCTCAAAGAAGGCGCCATCTTATTTCCGACGTTTTCGGTTGACTCATGGTACTGGAATTCCTATGCTTATTCCGGCTTTTTTGATGTGAATAAAAAAATAAAAGATTATACGGATGAAGAATACGACATGCTTTTACATGGAAAAGATATTAAAGTCTTTCTGGAAACTCCGATGGGCAGCATGAACGCAACGTACGAAGGTTTAATTCCGAAATTCAATCGCTTGTACATTCAAAAGGAAGGCGAAATGTCTGCTTCAACGAAAAAACGTGTCGATAAATTTACGCATATTGCGCCTTGTACAACTTGCGAAGGCACGCGACTTTCCGCGCAAGCATTATCTTGTAAAATAAATGGCGCCAATATTGCCGACTTCACAGCGATGCAATTAGATGAATTAAAAGAAACTGTAGCGAGCATTACTGACCCGATCGCCACTCCAATGGTCCAAAGTATCACAGAGCGACTTAAACATTTAATTGATATTGGACTTGGTTATATGACGCTCGACCGCCAAACCGCTTCCCTTTCAGGTGGAGAGTCACAACGCGTTAAAATGATTCGTCATTTAAATAGTAGCTTGACTGATTTGCTTTACATTTTCGATGAACCAAGTATCGGTCTTCATCCGCGTGATGTCCATCGTTTAAATGAATTACTCGTGAAATTACGCGATAAAGGAAATACTATTCTTGTTGTAGAGCATGATCCCGATGTGATTAAAATTGCCGACCATATTGTGGATGTCGGCCCACACGCTGGGAAACATGGTGGCGAAATCCAGTTTGTTGGAAGTTACCCAGATCTACTGAAATCCGATACACTGACTGGTCGTTTTCTCAATCGCCATTTACCAATTAACGATAAACCACGCACGCCAAAAGGCTTTTTAACAACAGAAAAAAGTAGTCGCTTTAACTTAAAAAATATTCAAGCGAGCATCCCGAAAGAAGTGCTTACGGTGATAACAGGTGTAGCAGGCTCTGGGAAAAGTACGCTGATTCATTCCGTATTTCTCAAAGAACATCCAGATGCGATTGTTATCGACCAATCAGCAGCTCACGCGAATATCCGCTCCAATCCGGCAACCTATACGGGCATCATGGATCCAATCAGAAAAGCCTTTGGGAAAGAAAATGATGTTAGCCCTTCCCTCTTTAGTTACAACTCCAAAGGCGCCTGCGAAAACTGTAAAGGACTTGGTTTCACAACGATGGATTTAGCGTTTATGGATTCGATTCGTACACCTTGCGAAGTCTGTCATGGCAAACGATTCCAAGATTCCGTTTTACAATATAAACTGGACGGAAAATCGATTAGTGATGTTTTAGAATTAACCGTCTCCGAAGCGCTAGAGTTTTTCACAGATAAAAAAATCTTGAAGAAAATCGCGGCAATGGAGGAAGTTGGAATTGGTTACGTCACACTGGGCCAAGCGCTCAGCACGCTGTCGGGCGGCGAATGTCAACGTCTAAAACTTGCTAATGAGTTGCATAAAAAAGGATCAATTTACATTATGGATGAGCCAACGACGGGGTTGCATATGTCAGATATCGAACACATTTTGACAATTATTCACTCTCTTGTTAATAAAGGAAATACTGTTATTGTAATTGAACATAATGTCGATATTATTCGAAATGCTGATTGGATTATCGATCTTGGCCCAGAAGGCGGCAGTTCAGGTGGGCAAATTATTTTTGAAGGTGTGCCACTTGATTTACTTGAAAATAAACAATCATTAACCGCGAAATATCTTTAATATGAAAAAAGCCATTTTGTCTGAATGTAGACAAAACGGCTTTTTTTATTGTAGTTTTTCTAAATAATCCACAGCGTCTTGGAAAGTTTTCACTGGGACGATTTTCATTTTGGAGTCAATGTCTTTCGCTGTTTTTACTGCGGTGTCATAGTTGCTTTCGACGCTTGGGTCACTTTTCTTCATTTCTTGCGTGATTGGATCATTTGGTGCGAAGAAGATTTTCGCGCCACTTTTATCTGCGGCAACGACTTTCTGGTCAATCCCGCCGATTCTGCCAACCGTTCCATCCGGGTCAATCGTACCAGTTCCTGCAATTTTTTTGCCATCTGTAAGGTCATTTGTTTGGAAACGACTGTAAATTTCTAGGCTGAACATTAGGCCAGCAGATGGTCCACCGATTTTTTCGGAGTCGATTTTGACGGTTGGATCTGCGGTGATTTTTTCATCGTCAACAAGTGTAATACCAATTCCCGGTGTGCCTTTTTTATCAATGGCGGTTAATTCGATGTTCGCTACTTCGTTTTTATCGCCGTGTTTATAGTTGATTTTGACGGTGTCGCCTACTTTTTTACTGTGGATGTAATCAATGAATTCTTGGCTAGATTTAAAAGCATGTCCATCGATTTCTGTAATTAAATCCCCAGCGTGAAGAACATCGGCTGCTGGCACGTCATCTTTTACACTTAGTACATAGACACCATCATACGTAACTTTAACTTCTTGATCGGCTGCTTTATAGGCAACTTGGATGGCATTGTTTTTGGATTCGTTCATCATTTGCATTTGGCGAACGTTATATTCTTCATCGCTTTCATTTTCGTATTTGATATCACTATCTTTTTCTAATTCATGATAAGGCAAAAATTTGGCAGTCATATATGTATAAATATTCGCCTTTCCCATCGCGATTGTTACTAGACTTAGCGAGCCATCTTTCTTATTTGGATGGTCATCAACTGTAACGAGTGGAGCAAGTTCTTCCGTTCCACCAGGTTTTGAAATATAATACGGAACTGGAATAAAAAAGCCCGCTATAATAATGATTAACAGCACTATCGCCGTTATTTTTTTCCACTCTTTACGCATTATTTGTCCATCTCCTACTTACTTAAATTTTGCTTGTACTTGTTCGTTCACGATTTCTGGAACAAGTTCGCGGATATCGCCTTGGTACTGCGCCACTTCTTTCACCATGCTCGAACTTAAAAAGGAATATTTCGTGTTAGTCATCACAAAAAATGTCTCGATTTCCGCATTGAGTGTTCGGTTCATCGACGCAATTTGCATTTCATATTCAAAATCGCTTACTGCTCGAAGTCCTCTAACAATCGCAGTAGCACCGCGTTTAGCAGCATAGTCAACCGTTAATCCGCTCGCGCTTTCTACTTGAACATTCGGCAAATGGGCGGTTACTTGCCTGATCATTTCCATTCGTTCTTCCACGGTAAAAAGTGGTTTTTTGGATGAATTATTTAAAACAGCTACGTAAAGCACATCGAAAATTTTTGCTGCACGTTCAATAATATCCAAATGCCCATTCGTAATTGGATCAAATGTCCCCGGAATAACGGCAATTTTGTTTCCCATTTCTACGCCTCCTGCAATTCAAATATCGATAAAACGGTAATTCCATATGATACTGATCTAATTTTCTCGAATTTGCCAACGGTGTCTGGCATAACAGCTTCTTTGTCGTGTTCGCAAATAATTCTTGCATTTTCGTTCACTAATTCTAATTTTTCTAAAGCGATCATTAATTTTTCTAATTGTTGCTTTTTATATGGTGGATCTAAGAAAACAAGGTCGAATTTCCACTCGTTTTTATGAAGTAGCTTGAGTGCTCGTTCGGCGTCATTTCGGTAAACTTCCGCCCGCTCTGTAAAATGGCAGCTATCAAGGTTTTGGCGGATTGTTTTAATCGCTAGTGTCGCCTGATCAATAAATACTGCTCGCTCGGCACCTCGGCTGAGTGCCTCAATTCCAAGCCCGCCGCTACCAGCAAATAAATCCAGAACGATATCCCCGTCAAAAAATGGACCGATAATCGAAAATAATGATTCTTTTACTTTGTCTGTAGTTGGTCTTGTATTATTTCCTGGAACTGCTTTTAAAGCATGTCCTTTACGTTCTCCTGCAATGACTCTCATGTTTTTGCACAACCTTTACTTCAATGTCTTTTTTACTTTATCATAAATAGATGCAAAAAAACAGCAAGACTAGTTGAAATAGTCTCGCCGTTTTGGTTAAATACTGATTTGTACATCTTCGTTTTTGTGTTCGTACATCATTTCTTTTTTGGATTCGTATTCTGTTTTTAAGAACGGACGGAAAGACATTTCCACGCGTTTCACGTAATGAAAACGAGAAACTTTGTTAGAGATATCTTCTACTTCGGCCATATCACAATACAATACCGCATATTTTAACTTGCGCGATACATAATGAACATTTCCAAATCGCTTCAAAGATCTAACTTGTTTGAGATGATTCATCCAAACGACGATAGCTTGTCTATCATTTTCCATTGTTTAAGCTCCTTCTTTTTAGGATAAGCTTTACGCTGAACAACCGCAGCCTCCCCCGCTGCCACATCCACCTGTTGAACAAGCAGATTTTGTTTCAAAAAACGGATTACCGGTTGGTACTTTGATATTCTCTGAAACTGCACTTGCGAGAAGCAGGCTGATTTCATCCAAAAGAGATTGTAAATCCATCTCTGCACGACGAAAAGCTGCTACATTTTGGTCCATGTCGACTTCGCGTTTATAGGCACGAGTCTTTCTGGTTACTTCTTTATAGTCAGGATGATACCGGCCGAACCGCTGTACTTCCTCGTATTGTTCTTTTATTCGTATAAATTGACGAATATTTTTTTGTGAATTAGCGTCATTTAATAACACTTCTTTGGCGCTTTTATAATTTTGCGCTTCCTCGGAGTTTAGAATCATGCTAGCAAGCTCATCTGATAAATCGAGTAGCGCCATATTTTCCATTGTAGCGAGCAATCTAGCCACCTCCATATAACTTACTTTTTTATTATACCATAGAACTATTATTTAATAATAAAATTTTGCGTATAGTATTTCTGATACGTGCCAGCACCCATATAGGTATACGAACCATCAAGTAAATTCTCTCTGTGCCCTTTAGAGTTGAGCCAACCTTCTACCGCCGCCGCACTATCGACATAATTATAAGCGATATTTTCTCCGGCTTTCGTATATTTGACATTACCGGCGCTCAAACGTTTGCTTAAATCGCCTTGGGTTGGTGAAGTATGATCAAAATAATTGTTTTTCTTCATATCAACACTATGTCCATAAGCCACTTTCGCAACAGATTCATCCCAAGCTACTTCTTCTACCCCATAACGATCGCGAAGGACGTTCGTAATCTCTAACACTTGTTTGCTAGAAGCATCATCAATCGCATTCCAATCTTCTGGTGATAGCTTTTCTTCATAAATTTCTCCTTGATAGGATAATTCATAAGGACGCATTTTGATGAAAGATAATTTATTGAGGTAACGTACACTAATTAGTTTGGACTTAAATTTATCGAAATTCAGTTGCGCATAAACGCCGCTTCCAATATTGACGATTGGGCGAGCATTTAAGTCTTCTTCAGAAAGTTCGAATTTATAATAGCTGTCTTTATAGTTGAAGGATATTTCCGATTGCAAATTGGCATCGGTAAATACTTTTTCAGTGGACATACCAATTGTATATGGCATGACATTTAAATCTTGCCCTAGCGCGTAAACGGTTTGAACGATGTTATTTGTGACGCCGACTTGCATGTAGCTAGTTCCTGGTTGACTATAAATATAATTGTCGTAACCGTATGCTGTTTTATCGACGCGCACCGGATCACCAAATTCTTTCTTTAACTCACTTACGTTTTTATTAATAAATCTTGCCAAGCTGGAACTATCTTGCACTTGTTTCGGATTTTCATTCGTTGTTTTTTTATCATCAGGAAAATTGGATTTTGTTGCGGTATCCTCGGCAGTATTTTGCTCTACTGATTTACTGAAAAATAGATCTGTGTTGTATCCAATGAACAGGCAAATGATTAATAGCACAGCTACTCGCATTATAAACTTCACATTTTGCCCTCCTCGGCGGTATTTTGTTTTCTTGATGTAACTTTCATTTTACCAATACTATTATCATTTGAAAAGCTTTAAAAACCATAAAAAAACAATTACGAGAAAACGGCGTAATGCGCGCTTTGTCATAATTGTTTTTTATTTTTATAAGAAAATCGAAATAACAACCATCGCTACGAATAAAATGGTCATATAGTTTAATGAGTAAATGAACATCCATTTTGCCCATTTGATACTATCTTCCATTTTGAAACCGTAAATGCTCAGTGCTAACCAGCCGATATTAAGTAACGTTGCTAAAATAACATAGACGATGCCTAGTTCAAACATAAAGAACGGCAGGATAGTTAATAAAATCACCCAGAAAAACATACTTTTCTTTGTGCGTTCAATGCCTTTGACAACTGGCAACATGGGAATTCCAGCAGCAGCATATTCCTCTTTCCGTTTAATAGCAATCGCATAAAAATGCGGTGGCTGCCAACAAAACATCACGAGAAACAGCATGATTGGCACGATGCTGAACGATGGCTCAACTGCAAACCAACCAATTAGCGGTGGCACAGCTCCTGAAAAGCTACCAATTACGGTGTTACTAACAAGTTTTCTTTTTGCATAAAGCGAGTAAACGACTACATACAAAAAGACCCCGATAACGCCTAGAACCCCTGCTTGCCAAGTTGTCATAAATAACATAATCGTACCGACAACACCTAGCACAAGCGCGACCATTAAGGCACGCTTACCAGAAATTTTCCCGGTCATTGTTGGTCTGTTTTTTGTTCTTTCCATAATTCCGTCAATATCACGGTCGATGACATTATTAAAAGCGCCCGAAGCAGCTACGATAAGTGCTGAACCGACGATAGTAAAAAATATCACGTCTACATTTTGAATAAAAGAAATTCCATTTAACTGAAAGGCTAACCACATACCTGTAAAAGCAGTAATCGTATTGGAATTCACGATACCAATTTTCACAAGCTCGGTAAAATCACGGACAGTAAATCTACTCGCCGATAACTCCCCAGTCTTTTCTATCTGATTCACTTTTTCTCCCCCTAACACTTGCTGATATAAACCAGTGATTGCGAACTGATAGATATCCTATACCCTTATTATGTGAAAAATACGCCCCTTTTGTCAATAAATCGGCTTTAGTCTTGTACGCTTTACTTCTTTAAATAAACACGCTACAATTAGTTTGATGTGTACGCATGAACTTATACATAGAAACAATTTTTAGTAAAATCTCACACGCATCTAAAGGAGAGATTGGTAGATAATGAAAAAATTCTTGAAAGTTTGGTCCGTACTGACGATTATTTGTATGACGGTCGTTGTGTTTGGCGGAGCGCTCGTGACGAAAACTGGTTCAGCTGACGGTTGTGGTAATAGTTGGCCACTTTGTAATGGGCAGTTAGTTCGTTTGACAGATGTTACTCCGGAAAAATTAATTGAATTCATGCACCGAATGACGACGGGAATCAGCTCGATTTTCGTTATTGTTTTAGCGATTTGTGCTTGGATTTATATGAAAAACCGTCGCGAAACAAAACCACTTGCGATTATCGCTGTTCTGTTTCTAATTATTCAAGCGCTAATGGGAATGGCGGCTGTTGTTTGGGGACAAAATCCGTACATCATGGCGCTGCATTTCGGTATTTCGATTATCTGTTATGCCTCTATTGTATTGCTGGCTTTGATGATTTTCGAGGTAGACCGGAAGTTTGATGCTAGAAATCTCGTGATGGGGACAAAATTACGCGTTAATATTTATGCGCTCACGATTTACACATACTTAGCGGTTTACACTGGCGCACTTGTACGACATGAAAAAGCAAGTATGGCTGTTCCGGTTTGGCCTTTTGAAAATGGGCACTTTATTATGCCTACTTCCGTGCAAGATTATGTGCAGTATTTCCACCGATTAGCAGCATTTATTTTGATTGTTTGGTTGCTATATGTGACGTGGCTAGTGTTCCGCGACTACAGAAGATATCGCGTGCTGACTTTTAGCATGGTGTTGTCGCTTGTATTTATTGCGCTTCAAGCCGTTACTGGTGCGCTTTCTGTTTATACAGGAGTGAATTTGTATATCGCGCTTGCTCATAGCTTAATTATTACGATGTTGTTCGCGTTACTTTGCTACTTATGTTTACTGGCATCAAGAAGTAAGAATAATCGACTACGAATAAAATAGAGATAATGGCTGGTAACTTTTTGTTGCCAGCTTTTTTTGATTTATCTGCGGCTTTTGCGTCGTTTTATGCTAAAATAAGTGAGAGTATAAGTCAAACGAGGTGGATAACTTGGATAAAACAAAGAGAAAAATGATTTATGAGACGTTTATGCTTATTCTCATATTACTTTCCCTTGCCCTATTACCGTACAGAAATACCTTTACACTTATTTTAAATTGGATTATTTGGGCGATATTTACACTGGATTACCTTGTTCGGTTTTACCGGGCAGATAAAAAGTGGCATTATGTGAAAACCCATCCATTTCAACTGATTGCGATTATTCCATTTTATGGTGGATTCCGCGCAGCCCGCATTGTTAGTTTTGTCCATCTTTTAACGATTACTGCGATGGGAAGACGTTATATTGTTCCGATTTATAGTTTTTTTCGTTCCAATGGTTTGAATCGATTTTTGATGATTTTTGTTTTACTTGTGATTATTATTCCCGTTCCGATGGTCTTTATTGAACCTGAAATCAATAATTACCCCGATGCACTTTGGTGGGCGATTGTGACGGCGACAACGGTTGGTTATGGGGATATTGTTCCTGTGACGCCGATTGGGCGGATTTTAGCTTCGATTATGATGCTGTTTGGGATTGCGTTTATCGGGATGATTACTAGTACACTTACCAACTTTTTCCGCGCGAAGAAAACATCCACTTCCAGTACACAAAGAGCGAGCAAGATTACCCAATTAATCGCGGATACGCCAGATTTAACGAAAGAAGAAATCGCGGTGGTAGAACAATTTCTGACATTACGAAAAAAAGAATTAGCCGATGAAAATGCAAAAAGTGATAGCGAATGATGCTATCACTTTTTTATTCGTTTTTCGACTTGGTCACGGTAACGTTCCGATAGTGCTTCGACAGCCAAAATACGCTCGAAGTCCGCTTTAGTTCCTTTTTTATGCAGTACTTTTTCATGGCAAAAGGCAACGGTTACCCCGTGAGACTCCTCATGAATTTGTTTGATTTCATCTGTTTCGGTTATCTTGCCTGGCTTAATGGTTCGGCAAAGATAGCCCGTAAGCCCTGTTTCGTGGATTGTTTTGTAGAGATTTGGGATGGCATTGAATTTCTCAATTGTGCTGCATGGGTTGCGGGCTTCAGTTACTTGGATGATCGTTTCGCCAATTTGGAATTTATCACCGATTTGGACTATGCTTTCTAGCATGTTGGTGACGATTAAGTTTTCGCCAAATGCGCTTACTTGTAACTCTTCGCCAAACATTTCTGCCCATTTTGTATAATGCTCGTATGGATAGATGCAAACGGTACGATCTACTCCACCGTGATATTTCAAATTGTGTGGTGCATCGTTTTCGAAGCCATTCATCGTAAGAAATGCTGTTTTTACGCGCCTTTTTTCGATGCCTGTCATCATTTTTTTGTTATTTTGGAGGGTCAGTTCTTTTGGTTTTCCGACTGCTAAATGGATGATTTTTCGTTCCATCTGTTTGCTCCTTTGATGTTATTTTTTTCGACTTAAAATAGCAAGGATTCCGGTAATAAGTGCGATAACACTGATGGCTACTGCGGTCCACAACAGAATCGTATTATCACTTGCATCGTTTGTATCTTCTGCTGTATTCTCAGCTCCCGCCACTACTTCTCCGTGTGAACCTGTTGTTGAATTGGACGATTCTTTTACAATTTTCGTTGTCGCGTGCGGGGTTTCGGAATCTTCTGCTCCTACCCACTCGACAATCGATCCATCTTCATAATACTGGTAAGCATTCCAAGCAATTTCCCCTTCTTCACTTGGGTTTTTAGCGATAAAACTGAAACGTTGGAATTGACCTTTTTCAATGCCGTTTCCTTCTGTTTGCCAAGTCACTGTGTCATTTTTCTTGTCGACGGTTGTTGTCCAGCCCGGCACAGGTTCGTACGATTCGAAAGACACGCCTTTTGGTACTTTTAAAACAATTTTCTTGGATGCGGCGTCTTTTTCTGATGGTACTTTCATCGTGTAGGTTTCCCAAGATTCAACATTTGACTCACTTGGTTGCACGGAAACGTGGGCGCTTGCTTGGAATGGAATGATAAAAACAGCTAATAAAACGACGAGCGAACTAATAATTTTTTTCATTGTTTTTCCCCTTTACTGAGTAATATTGGTCGTAAATGTTTGATTAATATCGGTAAAATCTTTTGTTAAACCATGGACGGTAATTTCCCATTTTCCGGTTTGATTAATATAAAGTCCTTCCGCGAAATATTGCGTATCATTTGCGCGTTTTGCTTGAAAAGTGGATTTTTCGTCGGTTTTGGTGGATTTCGTGGTGATGGTGACTTGTTCAAAATCTATTTTTGCCGCGCCATCTGCTGAAGTGAACGTGATGATAAATTGATTTTGACCAACTGTCGCGGGCTCCACTCGTAAATTGATTTTCGCTTGTTCACCCTCCGCAGCAATAGTTTCGTCAAATGCTTTTGGTGCAGGTGGGGGCGGAGTTTGTACGTTGGTTAAAACGCTTGCGACTAAAAGGATGATGGTTCCAATGATGAGTTCGACGAGAATCGTTTTAAATGGTATCTTTTGGTTTTTGATTTTGAGATAGATGTAATGCCCTAGACCAAGCAGTGCCATTAGTAAAAATAAGCCGATTTTCAAAAGAAGTAGTTTGCCGTAGTTGGTTGTAAATAGGTTGGCCATTTGCCCGATGTTCATAACCGCCATGAGCAAGCCGCTAACCAAGATTGATGCGACTGCGATGATTGCGACGATGGCAAAGCGGCTCCATATTGCGCGCGCTTTTCCGGTTCGTGGTAGGACGAATAATAGTACCAAAATCCCGCCAACCCAAACGCTAGCTGCAACCATATGAAGCATATCGGCTGTGATACTTACTATTTTATCGGCACTCGCTGCAGCATGTCCATTTTGAGCCTTCGCGAAAATTAAATAGCCAATTAATGCGGTCTCGGTCAGAAGCGCGAACCAGCTTGATTGTTTATTTTTGTGAATCATGATGAAAGTGAAAATGGTTAGCACAAGCCAAACAACAAACTCACTAATCCAAATATAACCTGTTTTTGTTGTTAAGAAAGCCGCTAACTGGCTTGGTTGGAAACTTTTACTGATTGATACTCCTGTGGTGATACTTGTTTGAACGAAAAGTTGCATCAGGAGCGCTACACCTAGAAAAATGAGCGCTGTCCAAGTTACTTTTTTCAAACGGCTAGATATTTTTTCGGTCAGCGGTTCTTTCCGCGGATAAAGACCTAAGCCGAATAGTAGCATCCCGATAAACAACGAAAATCCTATGTATAATAGCGCTTTTTGAATCGAGCTAATTTGCAAATCTGCGCCATTCGATGGTACTTCGGTCGCTTGGAATGTCGCTTTAGTATCCCCTAACTTAAAGGAAATCAAGCCCGTTACCGCATGACCATCAGCCGAAACCACACGCCATGAAACCGAATAGACATCCGCTTTTAAATCAGCTGGCAACGAAGCCTCCACCATATGATTATTCTTTTTAGAAACAGCTGTTTTCCCAGTTTCCACTCGTTCCCCGCTAGAATTTTTCACTTCTATTAATGGGAAATCTGCTTCAATTTCTTCATTAAAAACGAGCGTTACTTTTTCTGGCGCGGTTTTAATATGTGATTGATCGGCTGGATTCGAATTTTCCAAATAAGCATGCGCTGAAACATGCTGAACCGGCACGATGAGGATAAATAATAAGATGACAATAAAACTGACCCTTTTGAATAATTTCATTTGCTACTCCTTTGTGAACGAACGATTTTACTCTTTTTAACTTATCACGTGCAAGAATTGAATGGAAATAATCGGCTCATTTCCTATTGCAAAAGGCGCGCACATTATGGCATAGTAAAAGAAAAGGAGGTTGTGCTATGCTTCGTTACATCGCATTATTTATTTTATTTGCATTGGTTATACTCATCACGATGCGGCTTCCAGCACTTCTGGCAAAATGGAAACCAAATATTCTTAGCTCTTTCTGGTTTCGAACGCTGACATTCATCATTATCGGCTACGTTTTAGTATTGCCCGCGCTTTACATAGGCCGTTTATTATTAAAATAAGTTCAGTTGCTTTCACATCACAGTTAGATGTTTTATACTGGGTAGTGGGAGGTGAATTATATGAAAAAAATGTTAGTAGAATTTAGAGATTTCGCGTTAAAAGGGAACGTACTTGACCTCGCTGTTGCGGTAGTTATCGGGGCTGCATTCGGGAAAATTGTTTCATCTTTAGTAGATAATATTATTATGCCACTTGTTGGTGTGCTTCTAGGTGGGCTTGATTTTACAGATTTAAGTTTCAAAGTCGGTAAATCAGTTATCCAGTACGGTGCTTTCATTCAATCCATCGTTGACTTTGTCATCATCGCTTTTGCCATTTTTATTTTCGTCAAAATACTTACTAGCTTTATTAAGAAAAAAGAGCAACCAGTGGAAGAAACACCCGTGCCTCCAACCGAGGAATACTTAAAAGAAATTCGCGATTTATTGAAAGAACAACAGAAATAACTGGAAAAATCCTTCTTGTTGTAGAAGGATTTTTTTATTTATGCTAAACCGCTAATCTGCCTATATATGCACTTCCATTAAACATTGATACTTCCTCGTTTAATTTGCTCCATTAAAATTTTTATGTTGTTACTCGTCTGTACAGCTAACTTATCCAGGGCAGAAATTGCTGCTGATGTATTACCGCTTAATTGATGCTTAATATCTCCAAAAACCAACTCTGCACTATGGAAGATATTTGTAGCTGCTTTATTCAATAAAATAACATCTTGAAATTTTGTATCTTCAAATAACGCCGTATCAATATAAGGTCGATATATGGCTAACACGTGCTCTAAATTTGATTCCATATCCTTTACAGCACTTCCTACACCTCTAACGGTTAACAAGATTTCTTGCAACTTTCTTATGTACTCTCTCAATTCCTCTTTTAAGTGATAATCTCTATCTGTAAAAGGGATTTTCATGATTGATAGTCCTGTTTGGATGTTTTCTAAGTATCTAATAGCGGACTTTATTACCTGTTTTAATTGATTAATAATACTTCGAATTGAACTCAATACCGGCATTAATAAATTCGTGGTTTTAGCAGAAAAATCTCGAAAATTTCTATCTAATAATCGCTGTTTCTTCCCCATTCCGTCTTTCAAAGCTTTGGATTCTTTTAAGACATACGCTTGTGTCGCTGGCGGCGCTCCTACACTTTGGACTTTTTGCGTTGCGCTTAAAAGTTTATCTGCTTTTTCAAGTTCATTCGATACATACGTAACTTGGGCGCTAAAAGTTAATACTTGCTTAACAACCAAATCTTTATTTTCATCTAATATTTTGTAATGTTCTTTTAATTCTGTCACCATGGCATCGCTTAAATATTGGTCATTAATCCCTTTAAATAACTCAGGTATTGCTTGCATTTTTATTTTAGATACTTGATCCATCATGTCTTCCGTCCTTAAAGCAAGATCATTAACTAGCGCCGGAATATCCACCAAAAGATCTATCGCATTAAAGAAACTCCCCGAAACAACATCTAACACTTCTCCTAAAATGGGCAAAGTTCTTACTCTTTGCATAAAATCTATTGCCGCATAACTTACTGGTTTGGCCTTTTCCATCTCATCCCGAAACTCAGCATAATTAGCTAATGAAGTAATAATTCCACCAAATTCGCCTTCCGCCAACAAGTTATCAAAAGTTTCTTGTAAAGAAGTCGTTCGATTATCCAAACTACTTCCCTCATTAGTCACTAAATCGACCGCTGTATCTAAATAAAACTGCCCCCTACTTATTTGCTCCATCATTCGTGTCCGTAAACTATTAGCCAAAAATTCGAATATTATCCGGATTCATATCGATTTTCTGCCCTTTTCCTCCCCCAGTCAAAACCTTTCCACTCCAAATACCTACTGGAAGATAAGCATCCGCATCAATGGGAATATTTTTGCCGTTAACTGTGACACCTGCATCATCATAACCCGTATGATTAGAAAGAATGGTTTGTAGCCAAGGAACATTGTTTTGAAGAATATGGGATTCACCTGGAAGACGATTTCCGTATCCTAATCCACGTTCCCCCAAGGTTAATGGGTCATATTCACTTAAATAGTTTGTTATTCTTGGATTGTCCTTGTCATAAGTTCCTTTAGGTAAAATAGCTGGATTATAGGTGACACTTCTTATGCCGTCATTTTTTGAAGCTACATAATTAGATAAACCTCCACCTAAAGAGTTTCCTGCTACATTTTTAATAGTATATTTTTTGCTTTCTTTTTTGTAGGATGTGTCTGCTTCTTTTAGCTGGGTATTGGGAATGGAGCCAGGAAGCGTGCCGTCAGTTAGGAAATCTTGAGTGCCTTGGGTGCCTTCGAAAACCATGCTGATTTCGCCTGTAGCTAAATTCTCGACAATCATGTAGTCAAGACCAGAAGCTTTATTATATTCACCTTCTTTGACTTTATAAATATTACTATTAACCTTTAATTTTGCTTCTACTTCCGGGTGTCTATAAACCCATTTTCCGCCTAATTCAATTAAATCTACATCTGCTGTTCTAAAATCTGTTGTCATCTATGCACGCTCCTTATTTAATGAATACTTCTGCTTGTATATGTTCACCATCAGGCAATCCCACTCGATTTACAATAAAATTTTTAAATAGATTAATAGGATAAAACCCTCGTGGCAGGTTTGATTCTTTCCGAAATTGCTCAGCCAAGCTATCTACCACTGCTTGTTTTGGAAGCTTATCTTCTTTTGAAAAGTAATTCATTACAATTGTCATGTTTTTACTTGTTGGATCATCTTTAACAAATAAAGCCTGAAGCTCATTCGAAGAAATTTGTGTATTATTTAAATATGCATTATATACACCTAAGTAATCATCATTTATTGCAGTTATAAAATAATACTTCCCTTGATGACCACTAGGAGATGTCTTGTCTAGCGCTTCTTGCGTGAAACCTTCTAAATCATTTTTTCTTGCTAGTTTTTCCGCAACTTCATCTAAATGTTCAAACTCTTCTTCGTATGCTTTTGCGTATAGCCCGCCTACAATCGCTTGTTCAACTGCCCCTTCGTCACTTGTTCCACTTCCTATTTCGTCTTTTTTATTAAGGAGGAATTTTACAACAACCGAAGTAGTAAACTGAATTGGCGCATCGCTTTCCACAATGACAACCGCTCCATTTCGTGCTGGTACCACATTATTCACTTTCACGTCTGTTTTATATTTTGTTTTCATATAATTTATCGCTTCTTGTTTTATCTCTTCCTCATGTTCCTTCACTCGTTCCGCTGATTTATTCCCATCCACAAAAGAATAGCCCTGTCCTACATAATCTTGCACAGGCGTAGTGCCTTCTTGCGCTTTCTCTTTCTCTGTTTTCTCATTCATATTGAAACAACCTCCTAATAATAATAGACATGCTAACAAAACCATTATTTTTTTCTTCATCTGTTCTCCTATCGGCTTCTGTTATTTTTAAGTTTGTTTTTACCTTTGATAAACTCTTGCTCATTTAACTGATACTTTTGCCTCTATATTTTCACCATCAGGTAACCCAACCCTGTTTATTATAAGGTTCTTATATATTATAAAAGGATAATTTCCTTTTGGTAATCCTGATTCTTGCTGGAAATCTTTTGCTAACTTATCTACCACTTCTTGTTTAGGTAATTTATCTTCCTTTGAGAAGAACTTCATTACTATGGTTATATATCCACTGGTAGGATCATCTTTTGTAAATAGAATCCGTAATTCTTCTGCTGAAATTTGAGGGTTTTCTATATACTCATTATATACACTAGAGTACTCTTGATATGATAGTGCAATAAAATAATGATTTCCTTGATTTCCATATGGAGATGATTTAGCTAACGCTTCATCCGTCATTCCTACCAAATCATATTTTTGGGCTAATTTTTCTGCAACATCATTTAAATGTTTAAATTCTGCCTCATATGCCTTTGCGTACAAGCCACCTATTACAGCTTGCTCTATTTCGCCCCCTCTTCTTTAGGAAACCCTACTTCGTCCTTGTTTAAAATAAAGCCAACCGTAACAGCTGTTGTAAATTGAATTGGCTCCTTGCACCCCACGATAACAACCGCCGCATTACGAGCAGGAACTACATAAGTAACTTCTACTTCCGTTTTATATTTTGTTTTCATAAAGTCTATCGCAACTTGTTTAATCTCTTCATCGTGCTTTTTCACTCGTTCTGCCGATTTATTCCCATCTACAAATGAATATCCTTGGTCTACATAATCCTGCACGGGCGTAGTGCCTTCTTGCGCTTTCTCTTGCTCTGTTTTTCCATTTATATTGAAACAGCCTCCCAATAATAATAAACTTGCTAATAAAATCATTATTTTTTCTTCATCTGTTCTCCTATCAGCTTCTGTATTTCATGCTCATCTTATATATTCTAGTATTCTTTTTATTTAGTAATGCCTTCTACATCTACATTTTCTCCATCTGGTAATCCTACTCGGTTTACAATAAAATTTTTATACAACGTAACCATATAACTCCCTTTAGGAATCCCTTCTTCTTGCTTAATCTCTTCAGCCAGTTTATCAGCTAATTTTTGCTCAGGTACCTTGTCTTCTTTTGAGAAAAAAGCCATTGGGATAGAAATATTTTTACTGTCAGAATCAACTTTGTTAAACAGGATGCGTAACTCCTCCGCAGAAATATTTGGATTAGCTAAATATGCTTCATACGGACTTAAATAATCGTCATACCAAACTGTAACAAAATAATACTTCCACTGATAACCACTTGGTGATGTTTTACTTAAAGCTTCTTCTGTATAACCTAATAAATCATATTTTTGAGCTAATTCTTCTGTAAATTCATTTAAATGTTTGAACTCTGCTTCATATGCCTTTGCGTAAAGCCCACCTACAATCGCTTGTTCAACTGCTCCTTCGTCACTCGTTCCACTTCCTATTTCATCTTTATTATTAAGGAGAAACTTTACAACCACCGAGGTAGTAAACTGAATTGGCGCCTCGCTTTCCACAATGACAACCGCTCCATTTCGTGCTGGTACCACATTATTCACTTTCACGTCTGTTTTATATTTTGTTTTCATATAATTTATCGCTTCTTGTTTTATCTTTTCCTCATGTTCCTTCACGCGTTCCGCTGATTTATTCCCATCCACAAAAGAATACCCTTGGCCTACATATTCTTGCACAGGCGTCGTGCCTTCTTGCGCTTTTTCCTGCTCTGTTTTCCCATTTATATTGAAACAGCCTCCTAAAAACAATAAACCTGCTAACAAAACAATTACTTTTTTCTTCATCTCTTCTCCTACCTACTTCTGTATTTTATCTCTTTCAAATCTTAATTTTTTCCAATTATTCGAACACTTTAATTTCTATAAATTTAAATCATCCAATTAACAATCATTTTTAGATTGTTACTATCAAATAAAAATATAGTTAAATATCATCCTAAAATTATATCATAAATTCACAAAGTGAAATGTGACAGAACAACGAACAACACTTCAATAAAACGCTGATATGGTCCATTTTCAAGTAATACCTTTTATACAAAAAGATGATTTTTTCACAATAATTCCTTTTATTGATAATTTCTTCAAGTTTAATTGCCCGAACCTCTGATTGAACAAAAAAATTAGGCTATTCACCCCCCTATCAATTTCAAGAGGGAAAATAGCCTAATTAAATAAATTACAGTATTATCGTTGTTGCTTCTTCCATTGTATCGCTAAGAACATTTCGACTGCTGCGACAACTAAAAAGATAATTTGTAAAATAAATACATAACCAATAATCAGTAATTGCACTACCATCCATACTGCCAAAACAGCGGCGGCTGCAAACATGACTTCTTTCGTTCGTGGTAATTTTTTCAACAAGTAAATCAGTGCTGCTAAATGGAATAATCCAACAAAGACGAATAAAAATATACCGGGTACTAAATAATCGACAAACGGTGAACCATCAAGTAATCCAGTTGAAAGCGACAGTAGACCACCGCTTGGCATGAAAATCATTGATAAGCCTCCATAAATTGCCCCAACTGCTGTAAATCCAACTAATACAATACTACTTATACGTGTCCAGTTCATGGCGTTCTCCTAGTCGTTTTTCTAGTAGTATACCACGAAAACTTTTATTCTGCCGCTTTTCTTCGTTTTATTTTCTTGATTAAATCAATCAATACAAAACCGGCAATTCCGCATGCGACAACTGTTGTAAGATACCAAGCCGGGCCAGATTCCGCGCGCACCCCAAGCCAATAGGTCACGGTTTTCGGATTAAAAAATGCAAAGCAAATCGCGCAAAATGCAATAATTCGACCAATAATGGAATTTTCTCTCATAACAAGCGCATCTCCTTTTCTTTTATTATAACAATGGTTAGGTGATTACTTCTTATCTTTTCGGTCCCAAAATTGTTTTCCGTTTGACAAGTTTTGGTTTTTCTCAAAGAAACATAGATAATACGGTTTAAAAAATTGGCGCTAACCGTTTAATGCAACTAATTTCTTCTACTTGAAATAATAAAAAAGATCCCTGGAAAAATCCAGAGACCTTTTTAAAATTGTTCAGCTGATGCGATTCTTACATCATACCGCCCATGCCACCCATTCCCATATCAGGAACAGCTGCTGGGCCGTTTTCGTCTGGTTTGTCTGCTACGACTGCTTCTGTAGTTAATAGAAGTGCTGCAACGGATGATGCGTTTTGTAGTGCGGAACGAGTTACTTTTGTTGGATCCACAATACCAGCGTCAATCATGTTTACCCATTCGCCGTTTGCTGCGTTGAAGCCAACGCCAACTGCTTCGTGTTTCAAGCGTTCTACGATAACGGAACCTTCAAGTCCAGCGTTATGCGCGATTTGGCGAACTGGTTCTTCTAGGGAACGAAGCACGATGTTGATACCAGTTTCTACGTCGCCTTCTGCTTCAAGTGCTGCTACTTTGTTGTAAATACTTACAAGGGCAGTACCACCACCAGCTACGATACCTTCTTCTACAGCTGCACGAGTAGAGTTAAGCGCATCTTCAATACGTAATTTACGTTCTTTTAGCTCTGTTTCAGTTGCAGCGCCGACTTTAACGACAGCTACTCCACCTGCAAGTTTTGCTAAACGTTCTTGTAATTTTTCTTTATCAAATTCAGAAGTAGTTTCTTCCATTTGCGCACGAAGTTGATTTACACGAGCGCTAATTTGAGTGGAATCGCCTGCTCCTTCAACGATTGTTGTATCATCTTTTGTTACGACTACTTTATTTGCAGTTCCCAGTTGATCAATAGTAGCTGTTTTTAGCTCTAAGCCTAAGTCTTCTGTGATTACTTGGCCACCAGTTAAAATAGCTACGTCTTCTAGCATTGCTTTACGACGATCACCGAAACCAGGAGCTTTTACTGCTACTACGTTAAATGTTCCACGAAGTTTGTTTAGAACAAGAGTTGCTTGAGCTTCCCCTTCAACATCTTCCGCGATAATTAACATTGGACGACCTTGTTGAACTACTTGCTCTAAAACTGGTAAGATTTCTTGAATGTTGTTGATTTTTTTATCTGTGATTAAGATATATGGTTTTTCAAGAACAGCTTCCATTTTATCGGAATCAGTTACCATGTAAGGGCTAGTGTAGCCGCGGTCGAATTGCATACCTTCTACTACGTCTAATTCTGTTGCAAAGCCTTTGGATTCTTCAATAGTGATAACGCCGTCGTTACCAACACGTTCCATTGCTTCTGCGATTAATTTACCAACTTCTTCATCACCAGAAGAAATAGCAGCAACTTGAGCGATAGACTCTTTGCTTTCAATTGGTTTAGAAATAGCTTTTAATTCTTCGATAGCTGTTGCTACGGCTTTTTCGATACCGCGGCGAACGCCTACTGGGTTTGCTCCAGCTGTTACGTTTTTTAGGCCTTCTTGAATCATTGCTTGCGCTAAAACGGTAGCTGTTGTAGTTCCGTCACCAGCAACATCATTGGTTTTAGAAGCAACTTCAGATACAAGTTTTGCGCCCATGTTTTCAAATGGATCTTCTAATTCGATTTCTTTTGCAATCGTTACACCATCATTTGTAATTAACGGAGAACCGAATTTCTTTTCTAAAACAACATTACGACCTTTTGGGCCAAGCGTTACTTTTACTGCGTTTGCTAATTGGTCGACACCACGTAACATGGCACGACGAGCATCTTCACTAAATTTAATATCTTTTGCCATTTTATATTTCCCTCCGATTATTTCTTTTTTTAAAATTATTTAGTAATTGCTAAAATGTCACTTTCACGTAAAATCAGATAGTCAGTTCCTTCATACGTCACTTCTGTTCCAGAGTATTTTGCGAAAATTACTGTGTCACCTTCTGCAACTTCAAGTGGTTCTTTTGTTCCGTTTTCTAGAACACGACCTGAACCGACTGCAACAATTTTCCCTGATTGCGGTTTTTCTTTGGCAGAGTCTGGTAATACAATCCCACTCGCTGTTTTTTCCTCTGCTTCAAGTACTTCAATTACAACACGATCTCCTAATGGTTTTAACAATGTAAATGACCTCCTCTGATATAATTACATTTTTCATTTTAGCACTCGGCACATTAGAGTGCTAATACAGTTATTATGATACCAAACTGAATAAAAATTGCAAGCAAAAACGTTTAAAAAATGGAAGAATTCTTATTTGCGGTAAAGCTTGATAACTAGTACAATAAGGAGAGCTATTCCCGCTTGTTTGAAGCAATTTAGCTGGATTTTGTTTTTAGAGAGGATGCGTATTTTTTGGCTAAACGTTATATTACGATTGTTTTAGTTTATTTGTTATTACTATTTTCTGCATCTATTGGAATTCCAATTGTTCAACATATTATATTAAGTATCTCTTCCCTTTCAGCGGAGGATGCTGCGGCTTATGGAATGGTAGCTTGGTCGATATTTTCTAATCTGTTATCGCTTGCCATTATTATTCCGATGCTTTATAGAAAACCAAAAGAAAATAAAATCGAACTTGGTGAAAAAACGAAACCACTATTTAGTATCGTTTGGATTATCGGTGGTGTGATTGGTTTATATGTGGCGCAAATCATTTGTAGCATTATTATTACGATGATTTCTGGGGATATGAGTAGTTCGGCGAATACTGAATTACTAGTTGACTTGACTAAAGCGGCGCCGATTTTCTTGATTTTCATTTCCATTCTCGGCCCTATTTTGGAAGAGCTTGTGTTTAGAAAAGTGGTTTTTGGTGGGCTGAACAATGTGATGAATATTCATGTGGCTGCGGTTATTAGTTCCCTTTTCTTCGGACTGCTTCATGGTGATATTTCGTTTTTACTGACTTATTTTGTCATCGGACTTATTCTTTGTTTCCTTTATACGAAAACGAAGCGGATTGTGGTTTCGATGGGCGCACATATTTTAATGAACACGATTGTTTTGCTTTTGAGTCTCGGAATAATTGGAGGATAATATGAAAAATTCATTAATTAAGCAAAGTTTTCTTTATTTTGCGCTTGGTCTTGTATTTGTATATTTTGTTATTGTTCGTGTGGCTGAATACGGTTATGATATCCTTGCATATATACTTATTATAATGACAATAATGGATTTTGGGATTGGTATTGGCTTGATTATTACCGGACTGAGAAGACGTAAAAAAAACCTGTAGAAAGTAAGTTTAGCTTACCTTCTACAGGTTTTTTTATTCTGTTTTCGCTGGATAGTTTTCCAAGAAATAGATTAACGTTTGTAATTCCGTAGTAAGATCGATATGGTGCACACGAACTTGTTTTGGAACACTGATACGAGCTGGTGTAAAGTTTAGAATACCTTTTACATCTGCTTCGATTAAACGATCTACCGTTACTTGTGCTTCGTCAGCTGGAACTGTCAGAATAACTACTTCCACACCGTTTTCACGAACAATTTCTTCCATATCATTTAAATGATAAATTGGAATATCTTGTTGAACACTACCTACTTTCGCTGGATCTACATCAAATGCAGCAACGATTTTGATATTATTATTTTTCATGAAATTATAATGTAATAATGCTGTCCCTAGGTTACCAACACCGATAAGTGCAACATTTGTCTGTTTGTCCTGACTGAGTGTTTTGCTGAAAAAGTCGAGTATGTAAGAAACGTTATACCCGTATCCTTTCTTACCTAATGCGCCAAAGTACGAAAAATCACGTCGAATAGTCGCTGAATCAACTTTCACCGCTTCACTTAATTCCGCTGATGATACTCGTTCCTTACCTGACTCATCTAGGTATTTCAAGTAACGATGATATAATGGTAAGCGTTTTGCTGTCGCTTGTGGAATTTTAGTTGTTTCCTCCATCATGCCTTCTGTCCCTTCTTCTTTTAAATTTTTTCTGAAGTTGAAGCTTTTGTGAACTGTACTTCCTTTCACATGCTTGCTTATATACTATAAACATTTCACAAGGAATGCACAAACTTTTTGCTCATAACTTTCAAGTAAGGTTTTGTCCCGCAAAATATCCGGCCCAGTCCTTCTTTTCTATTCTACGCTAAAATCACAAATAATGCGAGTGTTTTCACAAACTAACTGATTCGTGAACAATTGGCTATCTCATTGCGATTACTTGGCTTTTAAGCTAAACTAGTAGGGAGAACGTTCGAGGAGAGAGATTATGATATTATTACAAGTTCAGCAAATTTCTAAATTCTTCGGTGCAGAAGTAATTTTAGATAATATTAAATTAGAAGTAAAAACTGGTGACCGAATCGCACTTGTCGGCAGAAATGGCGCAGGAAAATCTACTTTACTTAAAATCATCGCTGGCAAAATGAGCTATGACGGCGGAACCATTTCTAAACCTAAAAGTGTCGAGATTGGCTATTTGGCGCAAAATACCGGGCTAGAATCTTCCAAAACCATTTGGGATGAAATGCTTAGCGTATTTGATTCACTGCGAAAAATGGAAGCAGATTTGCGCAAAATGGAGCTTCGTCTCGGCGAACCAGAATTATATAATGACCCGGAAAAATATCAAGCATTGATGACGGATTACGATACATTGCAACACACTTTTAAAGAAATTGGTGGTTATACGTATGAAGCAGAAATTCGCTCGGTTTTAAATGGGTTGCGTTTTTATCCAGCAGACTATGAAGTGGAGATTGCTTCTTTAAGTGGCGGGCAAAAAACACGGCTCGCACTAGCCAAATTGTTGCTAGCAAAACAAGATATTCTCGTTCTTGATGAACCGACCAACCATTTAGACATCGAAACATTAGCGTGGCTAGAAACGTATTTACAAAACTACCACGGCTCGCTACTTATCGTATCCCATGACCGCTACTTCCTTGATAAAGTTGTCAATCAAGTATACGAAATCAGCCGCACAAAAATCGACCACTACAAAGGAAATTACAGTTCGTTTGTCAGTCAAAAGCAGGCAAAACTAGAACAAATGTGGAAAGAATTCGATAAACAGCAAAAACAAATTGCGAAACTGGAAGATTTTGTTGCGAGAAATATCGTGCGCGCATCCACAACGAAACGCGCGCAAAGTAGAAGAAAACAACTAGAAAAAATGGATGTGCTCGGTCGACCTCAAGGGGATGAGAAAGCGGCCCATTTTGGTTTCCAATTTGAAAAGCAAACGGGTAAAGATGTTTTAATGGTAGATCAGCTAAGTATTGGTTATGCAAAAGACAAGCGTATTGCTTCCAACCTAACTTTCGAAATGAAACGCCAAGATAGCCTCGCGCTCGTTGGTCCAAACGGAATCGGCAAGTCTACCCTACTTAAAACACTTATTCGCGACATTCCGGCCCTAAGTGGCGAATTTCACTTTGGTGCTGGCGTAAAAATTGGCTACTACGACCAAGAACAAGCCAAACTAACTTCCAACAAAACTGTTTTAATGGAACTATGGGATGATTATCCTGAACTAAATGAAGTCAACGTCCGAACAACGCTAGGCAATTTCCTTTTTTCAGATGATGATGTCCTTAAAAATGTCCAATCTCTGAGTGGTGGCGAAAAAGCGCGACTTGCCCTTGCTAAGCTCACTTTACTCGAAGCCAATGTCCTTATTCTCGATGAACCGACCAACCATTTAGACATTGAAAGTAAAGAAGTTTTAGAAGCCGCTTTGATCGATTTTGAAGGGACGATTTTGTTCGTTTCGCATGACCGGTACTTTATTAACCGAATTGCTTCGAAAATCGTCGAACTCGCTCCAGAAAAAGCGACCGTTTACCTAGGCGATTACGATTATTATCAAGAAAAACTAGCGGAAGTAAAAGAACTTGCGCGACTTGATGCCGAGGACCGCCGCAAAAAAGGCGAACAAGTTGAAGCCACCGCCTCCGTTCGAAAATTAAATTATCAAGAAGAAAAAGAGCAACAAAAACTACTTCGCCAACGAAAAAGAAAACTGGAAGAAGTAGAGCAATCCATGGAAGAAACCGATGAAAAAATCGCCGAACTCGAGCTACAATTAACCAAACCAGAAGTTTTTCAAGACCACGAAAAAGCCCTTGAAATCACACAAGAGCTAGACGCAGTGAAAGCGGACGGCGAAAAACTCATGGAAGAATGGGAAACGATAAGCGAAGAACTGGAATCCATGTAATCTGCATAAAAAAAGGAGCAAACCATGAAAAAGATTTTAATTATTTCTAGTTCAATTATCGTTAGTTTACTTGTTATTATTACTATTTGCGCGAGTTTTTACTTATATAGTTATGCTTTAGCGCGTGACAATTCCAGCATGGATGACACAGCGACAACAGATGAGACAACCGAAACGGCCAAACTAGCAAAGAAAAATCGCGAGGCAAATGTCGCTTGGATGGAAAAGCAAAACCTCACGCAATGGATCGAAACCTCAGCAGACGATTTGAAACTTGTTGCTAATTATTTAGCAGCCGATAAACAATCGAACACGACAATTATTTTAGCCCACGGTTATCGCGGCAAAAGTGGCAAAATCGAAATGGCCGGCCTAGCGCGGATGTATCATGAAAAATTTGGATACAATGTGTTAATGCCTGATGCCAGAGCACACGGCGAAAGTGAAGGCGAAAATATCGGCTTTGGTTGGCCCGAGCGCAAAGATTATGTGCAGTGGATCGACCAAGTAATCGACAAAAACGGTACGGACACTCAAATCGCACTACACGGCGTTTCCATGGGTAGCTCTACCGTCCTTATGACAAGCGGCGAAAAACTACCAAAACAAGTAAAAAGTGTTATCGCAGATTGCGGCTACACTTCGATGGATGCCGAACTTTCCTATCAATTAAAAGCCATGTTCCATTTACCGAATTTCCCGATTATCCCAACAGCTAGTCTGATAAACAAAGCGAAAGAAGGCTTCTTTTTCAGCGAAGCAAGTGCTGTTGACGCGGTCGCTAAAACAGACTTACCGATTTTCTACATTCACGGTGATTCGGATGCATTCGTCCCTACTTATATGGTTGACGAACTTTATGACGCTACGAATAGCTATAAAGAAAAATGGATTGTCAAAGGCGCAGAACACGGCCAAGCATTTACGGTAGATCCAAAAACATACGAAGAAAAAGTACGCCAATTTTTAAATAAAACGATGTAAAAAGCAGTTATCCTCTAGGAACTATATACTATCAGTTAGCAAGGAAAAAATTGGCAAATATTAATTAAATGTGTTACTATATAAATGAAAAGAGAGCCATGCGTCAACATGACTCCCTCGCAAACACCATTTAAGATGGTGACAGCCTTTTATATGATTATTTAAAAACCACTAGCTGTCAGGCTTATGAGTGGTTTTTATTTTTTGTCATTTTTGCTGTTCATGATCGTTACGATTAAGACTGCAAAAGCAATCATTAGCGTAAGACTCTCGAAAACAGTCACACGTTTATCCTTTCCAGGTAACGCCTAAAAACAACATAAGCACCACCTACTTTCCGGATGAAAAAGGCTGGTGCACCACCATAAACTTGCTTGCATCACAATTATAGCATGCCAGTATCTTTAGAAAAAGAGTTGGCGCGAAAGTTGTATTTTAGAGGCATAATCGGAAAAATAACCTTGAATAAATCTAATAAAAATAAACTGCAGCGAAAGTAATTGTTCACTTTCACTGCAGTCCGAAGCGTGCGGAACGAAAAATCCCGCGCGCTTTTTCATATATCTTCCAGCAATAATCCCGGATTAGCATTCATATCAAAATTACTACGTTTACCTTGCAAGAAACTCACTGTCCCAGCTGCCGCAATCATCGCCGCATTATCGCCACATAATGATAACGGAGGAATAATCAGTTCTGTATCAGGAAGTTCTAGTTTTACTTCTTGAATAAGTCGTTCTCTTAAACCTTGATTCGCTGCAACGCCTCCCGCAAGAAGCAGTTGTTTGACATCGTACTCTTTAGCTGCGCGGATCGTTTTACTTACTAAAACATCCACGACACTTGCTTGGAAACTCGCCGCCATATCATTTGGATTCGGCTCCTCGCCGCGTTGTCTTAAATTGTGGAGCGTATTGATAAAGGAAGACTTCAAGCCGCTAAAACTAAAATCAAATGAGCCATCATCCATCATCGCACGTGGAAAATGAAAAGTGTCTTCGCCGTCTTTGGCAAGTTTATCAATTTGCACACCGCCCGGATAAGCGAGACCAAGTGTGCGCGCTACTTTATCATATGCTTCACCAGCCGCATCATCCCTCGTTTCACCGATAATTTCAAACTCATTATCTGCTTTCATTAAAACAAGCTCGGTGTGACCACCACTGACAACTAACGACAATAGCGGAAATTTAAATTCTGTTTCAAAGCGATTTGCGTAAATATGACCAGCAATATGATGCACGCCAACTAAAGGTAAATTATGCATAAAAGCAAGCGTTTTGGCCGCATTTACGCCGATAAGCAGTGCACCAACTAGGCCTGGCCCTTCCGTCACAGCGACCCCGTCCAAATCATCCATCGTCACATTGGCTTGTTTTAAAGCTTCTTCAATCACAAGCGTAATTTGCTCCACGTGGTGTCTCGATGCAATTTCGGGAACAACTCCGCCAAATCGTTTATGGCTTTCAATTTGCGAAGCTACCACACTTGATATAATTTCATTACCATTTTTCACAATAGAAGCGGCTGTTTCGTCGCAGCTAGATTCTATCCCAAGAATTAATGTATTTTTTTTCATAAGTCCACCCACATCACTAGCGCATCTTCTTTCGTATCCGGATAATAGTTTTTCCGAATGGCGCCGTCTTGAAATCCTAATTTTTTGTAAAGTCCTTGTGCTACATCATTGGAAACGCGAACTTCGAGCGTCATCCGAACAACACCTCGCTCTTTCGCAACCCGAATCATTTCCCGCAAAAGTGCCTCGCCGTAATGATTGCCTTGATAATCTGGATGAATCGCGATATTCGTAATGTGCCCTTCATCTAAAACGAGCCAAACACCCGCATAGCCCACTACCTGCTCCTCATGAATCGCAAGCAAATAATACGCGTATTGATTAATAATAAATTCATTCCGAAAAGCCGCTTCCGTCCAAGGTACCGTGAATGCCGCATTTTCGACGTTCATAATACTTTTTAAGTCAGCAACCGTTGCTTCTCGAAATATTAAGGCTTCTTCCAAACTCACTCGGAACCCCTCGATTCCAACCATTTGCTTTCCGCTTCTGCCAATTTCAAATAATCAGGGACAAAATGGTCCGCTGGTTCGCCGTCCAAGTCTGCCGCTAATTTTACAAGTGAGCTAGCCCGCGAATACGTATAATCCGCCTGCGCAAAAATCGCTCGTTCACCAAGAATCTCTGTCACTGCTAGCTGAATTTGCTCCGTCAACGTTCCCACGAATAAAATCGCATCCTCACCTTGAGCCAATTGCTCTACTAATTCAGTAAGCGCAATATGACCGTCCGCTATAACGTTCTTCATTTCGCCATGGCTCGCTTGATAAACACCCGCGTACACATTGCCACGGCGCGCATCCATTAAAGCAACGACTTTTCCAGGAAAGTACAAGCCATTCTCCGCTAAAAGTGCCAAAGAAGAAATCCCAACAATCGGAATTCCCGCATCCCAGGCCATTGTTTTCGCGACAGTTACGCCAATGCGCAGCCCAGTATAAGAACCCGGACCTTTTGCCACAGCAATTTTTTCCAAAGCAGTAGGTTTTACGCCACATTCTTCCATTAAAGCAGCAATCGCCGGAAGTAAGCGCACGCTATGATTTTTTTTCAAATTCGTTGTATATTCACCGAGAACGACACCTTCATTAAAAAGTGCTATCGTCATCGTATCTGAAGACGTATCCATCCCAAGTATCATTTCCCAAAAACCTCCATCGCAAGTCGCTCGTACCTTTCCCCAACTGGCTTCACAACCATTTTGCGCGTATTCTCATCTATATGAAAAAGCTTAATTTCCAAGTATTCTTCTGGCAAATCTTCGCGAACAAACTGCGCCCATTCAACCACACTAACTCCCGCTCCGTAAAAATACTCCTCCAAGCCAAGTTCATCAGCCGAAGTATCTTCCAAGCGGTACACATCCATATGATAAAGTGGCAAGCGCCCTTTCTTATATTCGCGAATAATAGTGAATGTCGGACTTTTAATCATTTGCGGAATCAAAAGACCTTCACCAAGCCCTTTTGTAAAAGTAGTTTTTCCAGCGCCGAGATCACCTTCAAGCAAAATCACATCTCCAGCTGCCAGTTGTTCACCAAGTTGTTTTGCGCGAAGTCTTGTCTCCGCTTGACTTGTCATTATTAATTCGAATTCCATTAGCTCACCCGTCCATCATTTTCTCTACATATCATACCACAAAGCCGCGCCAAAATAAAAACCAAAAAACGCAACGACCTGAGTCGCTGCGTCTTTCCAGTGAATTAATAAGCTCCACTGTTTATATATATTTGTCTTGCAAAATCGCTTATGATTAAAGTTAACTCTTCTTTAGAAAGAATTTGTTCTTTTGTTGGGAAATCAGAAATTGGAACAAATTTTTCTGCTTTTGTTTCTAGTTTAAAACCGACGGACTGCAAAGCCTTCTCATCTTTTACTGTTGCATTCATTGTTAAAGCCTCTAACGTCTTATCTTTTCCTGGCTTAACAGAAATATCGAAATTAATTGCTAAGTTTTTACTTTCTTTTACCTGTTCAATAGCAGTTGCAAAGCTTGTTTTTAATTCACTATACTGTGAATCAAAGTCTACAATTGGACCTGAACCTTGATTTTCTAGTATTACTTTGAAATCTGCTTTTACTTTTTCTTCATCCATTAATTTATTAACTTCTGTTGCTAGGTTTACAACGTCCTCTTTTTTAAGTGAAACAGTGATTGTACCATCTTCTGCTTCTTTAAAACGATCTTTTTCCAAACCTTTGAAATAGTCTTCTGTTAATTTTGTTATTTTTTCATTTAAGTCTTTAGTAGCGCTTTCTATCGCTTTCTCATCGACATTTGCTTTTGTTTCTGTTCCATTTTCTGCTAAACTCGCTACTTCCGCTGTACTAATATATTTATCTTTTAAACCAGGCATTTCTGTGTCAATTTTAGACCACATGCCACCTGTTGCTTGGTCTAAAAAGCTAAGTAATGACGCGTCTGGTTTAACGATAGTTTTAAGTGGAATATATGAATTTCCTGTTTCCAAATCTGATAAAACATCTAAATCCATGGAAAATGGTAACATATTATTCGTAGATTTAATATTGGCTTTTGTTTCTGTCTTGTTGGCTTTTTTATCCGTTGAAGTCGTTACAGATAGTTTAATATCTTTTAGAATACCAATCATTTGCGAGCTAGAGTCATCGCTTGGTATTTGGATATCTGTTACACCCATCGTAGTAGTATATGTAGACTTATCCGGAGTATTCTTCCCATTTTTTAATGTTTGAATAAATTTCCCTTGTGGTGTTTTTGCTGCTTTTTCTTCTGCGCTTTCCCCACATGCACTAATTACTAATGCTAAAACTAACAGAATTGAAAGTAAAATCCCTTTTTTCATTGTTCTCCTCCTACTTAGTTGATACATTAAAATTAACACATATAAAGTACTGAAAACAAGCCATTTCACAAAGTGTTCATAAGTCTGTCACAAATCCTATCAAAAAAAACGTCCCTTTTGAGAAAGGACGTTTTTATTTTGGTGTTACTTTTATAGAAGTAGCATTTTCAGACACTTTTCCCGGAGCTGGTGAAGTAATATCTGTTCCTTGTGGGAATACGGCTTTGATTGTGTCATCATCTTTAATATCCGTTAATTTCATTGTTTTGCCCGTGGTTGCATTTGTCACGGCAGTATTGCTACTTACGGTGACGATAACTTCGCTGGCATAATTATTTTTTTCGCCATTCCATGTTAATGTTCCATTGACTGTTAACTGCTTATTATTCTCCAATAAACTAGTGTCAGTTACTGTTCCATCAAGGACTAAAGCAGGAACTTCTTCCTTATTACAGCCCGCCAAAAATAGTACAACTAGTAAAACCGGCAACATTATTTTTCTAAAACCTGTCATCGCGCTCTCTCGTCCTCTCTGAAGCTTTTCGTTCTTTCTAGCATAGCATTTAGCGGAAATACAGGCAATCGTTTTCTTTGTTTCTTAAACAATTCTTATACACCTAGCAAAATACCGATAAAAGCTGCCGCTAAGCCAAACACATACGTACAGCCTAAATACGAAAATAATACGCGATAATTCGTCTTCCATTTTAATTCCATACTCTCCACTTTAAAAGTCGAAAATGTTGTATATCCTCCCATAAAGCCTGTGCCAAGAAATAGCTGCCAATCAGGCCCAAGCGCAGAAGATACTAGAAAACCTAATAAAAATGAACCAGTTACATTAATGAAAAAAGTCGCGAAAGGAAAGTTTGTCTTCCATTTACTTTTAATAAATACCGAAATCCCGTATCGTAGCATTGCGCCAAGCCCCGCGCCAAAACCAACCAGTAAAAAATTAATGAACATGGCGCGCACCTCGTTTCAGCAGCGTATCACTAAGCATTCTGCCAAGCTTCACCATCACAAGACCACCAAGTAAACTAGCAAAAACATAACTAACCGCCAAAATCACCTCACCATTTTGCAACAGTTGAATCGTATCGACACTAAAAGCGGAAAATGTCGTAAAAGCACCAATAAAACCAGTCCCAATCCCATTTAAAAGCACTAAAGAAATGCGTGATTTCTCAGCCAAAAATGGCATGAGAAAAGCCAACAAAAAACAACCAATCAAATTAACAACCAAAGTCGCATAAGGAAAACCTCCGCCACTAAGCCATAAATTCATCGCATAACGGCACATTCCACCTAACGCACCAAAAATCCCCACATATAAAAAATACATCCTCGAAAACCCCACTTCACCAAAAAACTGCCCTGAAATATTTCCATTCCGGGCAGTCGCCTTGTCCTATTTCTTCTATACTATAACGCAAAACATTCCAATTATTCAACTCACTGGAAGTCGCAGGATGGTCTTCATTTTTTCTGGGTCCGCTTTACGTGGATCACTCAAATAAATTTCGTGATGTTTTCGAACAGCTCCCGTATCATTATGAAGCCCCTCTGTTTCCATGAATTGGTGCATTTCGGCGACCGTTTTCACTTCTTCACTAAAAGGACCAATATGCATCATTTGCACACATTCTCCTTCTTCAAAACGAACCAATCTCACACGGCTCGTATCGACATCGGGCTTTTTCTTCTTAGCAACCTCTTTCGCCCACTCCAAAACTTCTTCGGTAACAAAATCTGGTTGTCTAAGTAGCGATGTCCAAAGCCACGCATCCCGGTCCTGCAAATCAAACATTCCCTCTGACCACCAAAAACCTTCCAGCGGCGGCACCACAAAATCCGTATAACCAGCTAGGCGCGTTTCCCCCATTTTACTCATTTTAATCGTATAAGCAATCGCATAAAGAGACTGCACCGCTTTTTTATATTCCTCGCCGTCTGGATCACCTTTCCCATCCACCATCAAAAAATTCATTTCTGGCACAAAAATACGCTCAGGTTTCCGCTTTGGTGCATAAAATTTCTTTTCCTCTTTTTTAAAATCCATTTTCTTCTCAGTCATTTGAATTCCTCCTCGTTCATCCAGTTTGGCATCAGCCTCTGAAAATTATCATGACTCGCTGCCGTCTTCGCTGCATAATTCATTAACTTTTTAAAATTACGAGATTTATTTTTTGCCGCCCAATTAACGGACGAAGTAATATGCATCGCCGTGTAAAGCGCATAAAGATTCCAAAAATCCGTAACTGCTTCTTTATCAATATAGCCTAAAATATTTCCTCGTGCAAAAGGAATACTGACCTCTGTTGTAAAAAAGCCAATTTTTGCTAAATCAAATAAAGGATCTCCGAACTCTAGCCGATTAAAATCAATAAGCCCAACAAATTTTTTATTATCCAAAATAATATTTGCCGGATGAAAATCGCCATGTTGTAAACAAATCGGTCTATTTTTCAACCTAGTTAGATGCTCATGAACAAATTTTTCCGTTTCCGTTAAAAAAGGAGCTGTGACTCCTAATGTTTTTAGTTCCTGTGCTTTTCGATTAAATTTGGCTGCTTGAAAATCAAACCAATTCATTACTGGTATATCTAAAGGTAGTTGATGGATTTTCCGTAAAAGTTCCCCTGCCGAAAAACCAGCTTTAAACTGTTCCAAATTCGACAAATGACTCATGCCACTTTCCGCATCTTCTCCGCGCAAATAATCAATAATCATGTAGCCCTCTTCACCGATAGTGCCGAAATCATACGCCTTTGGGACAAGTGAAATTTGAGAACTTAATTCGCGGATTATTTCAAATTCTTGCTTCCGTTCTTGAAGCAAATCTATGGAAAAAACACGAACAAGGTAAGTTTCATCCACTTGATATTTCCTATCAACAGAAAAACCTTTTTTTATTTCCGAAATCACTTTCGCATTATGCAACATTTTTAGTTGAGTCACATCCATAATCAGCTCTCCCTCCTATAAAACTCGCTATCCTCCATTATACAAGAATACGCTTACTTTTTCTCCATTATCTATGCAGAATTTATTGACAAAATAATGGAATCAATATTATAATTAAATTTGCTACGCATACGCGGTCGTGGCGGAATCGGCAGACGCGCTAGGTTGAGGGCCTAGTGGGGTAAAACCCGTGGAGGTTCAAGTCCTCTCGGCCGCATCAATTAAAATTAAGAATACTGTAATATCAATAAGTTTGTAGTCTTGCGCGTATACCAATTCCGCCACGACCGCAAGCTTTTTTGATAGGCTAAATGAGTCTCTAATCTAGTGGATAAGTCTAGTTGGGAGGTCTTTTTTATGAGAAGAAGTAATCACTTAAGTTTAGAAGAAAAGGCAATCGTTTATCAAACGATTGTGCCTGATGATGATTTTGTATTTCACGAATTTATAAGATCAAGAAGGATTAGAAATGTACGAGAAACAACTATTCAGTATTATACGGATGCAATCAATGTACTAAAAAGGGATATGGAGTTTATTCATGTTCAGAAGCCTATCATGCATCTTTCACAGAGAGACCTTGAAGACATGATTATGTATTGGAAAGGTTTTATGAGGGCTAATACAATTAACAGCAAAATAAAGGCTTTTAAAGCGTATTATAACTTTCTTTATCAGCAAGGTTTTATAAAGATAAACCCCTGTGAAAATCTCAGTTTATTGAGAGTCAGAGAAGAAATAAGAGAGACTTTAAATCCAGATGAAATCAAAAAAATAGCTAACCATTTCAAGAAAAAAGAAACGTTTAGCTCCTATCGAGATTTGGTTATCTTTCAATTGTTATTAGATACAGGAATACGTATTTCAGAAGCAGTTGGTATTAATATACAAGATATCCATAGTGATTACATTATTGTTGTCGAATCAAAAAATCTTAAACAGCGGATAGTTTATATTTCAAAGAGAATGAGAGAGAAACTAACTTCTTATTTAAAGATACGGGGTAATCTTTCACATACTAAAGTATTTATCAATCGAGATCAGCTTCCTTATAATAAAAATACGTTTCAACAGAACCTTAGAGAAGCTAGGGTTCTGTGCGGGATACAAAAGCAAGTAAGCCCTCATGTTTGTAGGAGGACTTACGCTAAAAATGCAATTTTATCAGGTATGGATGCTTTTTCACTAGCTACATTGTTAGGTCACTCATCTTTGGAAGTTACTAAACGATATGTTCAAATATGGGGAAATGATTTGAAAAAGCAAGCCAAATTGAGAAAAGATTATGGAGATTTTTTTTAATGAGAAATTATTCAATTTCAAAAAGGTCAATATGTTCATTTTAAGCAAAAAAAAAGCACCAAACATTGATCTATTTTTCACAAGGTAGTATACTAAAATTAAGTACATAATTAGATATTCGGAAATAAAGATTAGTGCACTTTATTATCTTTGTACTAATATACATTGGACTATATTATTGTTTCATCAGCATGTCAATAATACCATGTATGTTTCTATAAAACAAGATTTTTTTGAGAGGAAAAAACAAACCAAGCACAATTTTATTACATGATGGGGGAAAATTATTGAAAACTAAAGATATTAAATTTTCAGCGTATACCTTAACAACACCATTATTAAGAGTTGGTGGAGGGCAAATGGTTGATGTGTTCATGCCAAACATTGTACGAACTTTTTTCAAAAACCTTGTTCAACAAGACAGCTCTGTCAGACGTTTAACTTTTCAAGAAGAAAAGTATGCGGAACTGATGCAATTAGTGGATGTGAATGGTCAGGATGTTATAGAAGGTTATTTTAATACAACTATTTATGGAGAAGAAGAAGAGATTATTGATGTTACAAGTAGTACGGTCTCTTATGTTAAATCAAAAGATGAGGGTAATAAAAATACAGTATATTTTTATTTGAATCTACCTAAAGGATTACTATTGATACAGGATGATAAATCAAATGTTTTAACTATGGATAATTTAAGCAAATATTTTAAGTCTAAACAATTTTTGGTAAAAGAAGATATTGAAAAATTTAATACAGCTCAGAAAGACTTTAATCTTCCACCAGAGACACAACTTATGAAGTTGAAGCTAGTATCACCTAAAGATTTTATAGGGGAAGTAAGTAAGTGCTCATCTGTAAAACATATTACATTAGAGTATCCAATGCTTAGTTCAAATGAAGAATTTGTTTCAACTATAAGTGAATATGCTTTTTCAAACGGACTTAATGAGCTTGGGAAAATATCTGTTAAATTAGAGAATTCCAATTATGGTGGATACCTCCATGGTTCTGTACCTTTTTTAGAAAATGTTATAATAAAAGATGATATAGACATAGCCGTATACGGCTCAATTGATGGAGTTAGTAGAACCATAAGAAAAAATGGCAGTAACAAAACTTTATTCTTTCATGCTAAGGATATGGAGATTTTAAGCAATGGTGAAGTTAAATTTGAAAGCTTACTTCAAACAATGGATACAATAGGCAGGAAAGAAAATTTATCTCTAGGCTTTAACCCAACAGATCAACAGAAGATTAATAATTATACAATATAAAATTAAAAAGTAGTAGTCCTAAGTATTGGACTATTACTTTTTAATTTTATATTGTATAAATACGGCTAATTTATCTACACTTTTAAAGTTTTAGAGTTTTAGATTTTCTTGCCTTTTTTTGTATATGGTAGCCTTAGGTACGCCTGTTAATTTAACAATATCAGATACTGACAAATTATTGCTTGCCCTATCATCCATGAGCGTAAGAGCCTTTCTTATCTGTTGATCAGGTTGCCCTTTACGCCCTAATTTTTTCCCCGCTTGTTGCGCTCTTATCTTTCCTTCAGTGGTTCGATTGACAATCATATCTCTTTCGAATTCAGCAAAAGCACCTAAAACATTAAATAATAATTTCTGCATAGGATCACTCTTAGCATTTGCACTAAAAGTCATATTATTATCAATAAATACAACAGTTACTCCTTTTTTAAAAAATTCATTCATGACATTGTTTAAATCAATTATGGATCGTGCTAAACGATCTATTTTTGTTATATAAACAATATCACCTTTACGTGAATTTTTGATTAAATCTTTTAAAGCTTCTCGGTTTCTTGTAGTGGTAGCAGTTTTCTTTTCAATGTATAAATAATCTTCTTCAATACCTTGTTTGAGCAATTTTTCTTGTTGGGTTTTTAAATCTTGTCCAACAGTACTAACTCGAGCATATCCTAATTTCATAAAAACACTCCTTGTCTATAATGCACAATAATATATACTTTTATTATAGACTATCTATTAGACTTTATTCAAGTTAAAAAACACTGATTAGTGAGCCAAAATTCAGAGTCTCGATTTTAAGAAATATAGACTATTTGTTTGAGTAGTGTCCGGTAACATCTAGCATCTATTCTAAAATAAAAATATTAGCTGAAAAATCACTTTTGGTGGAATCTAAATTAAAATTAATGTATTGGTTATCTTTAACAATAAATGTACCAAAGAAAAATAGTTGACATAATTTATTAGGCTGGCTTAATCGAATTAATTTATTAAGTAGTATTTTTTTAGTTTTTAATCTGTTCTTATTAATTAAAAAAGTGGGTTTTCTTAATAAACCTTTTAGTGAACAGGCTGAATTAAATAAAAGAATATAATAATCTCCTTTATCTATAACTTTTGCTTCTGCATAGTAAATTTTAGGAGGTTTTAAAATATCATTTTCTGAGTCTAGATTTTGGAATAAATCATTAAATGAAATTACCTCTCCACCCTTTACTTTAATTATTAGTTTATTATTGTCCCAGTCATCTGAAAAATAATATGTTACTATTTTAGAGAGAGATTTAATTTGAGGTATTTCTGTTCTAATGTACTTTTCCCCACCATTACTCATAGTTTTTTTTCCATCCAGATTAATGTTAGGAGACGGTGTTGAAGTATTTGTTGGTTTTTGCTCTGTGAATCCTTGATTAAGGTCAATATTTAAATTAAGAAAGTCTAAATCGGATAGTACGCGTGAGGAACCCTCCTCTGTCTCATTATATTGTGCATTCTTTTTTGTTTTAATAGAACAATTATCTGAATGAGTTATACTTGCATCTGGTGACCTAAAGTAAGGAGATTTATTCCATTCTGATGATTTTTTAGTGAAATTTGCACATGTTAGTGGTACACTGCAAACTTCACTACATTGAAAAGCTTTAGAATCTGTTAGAATCCCTTCATGAAAATATTGATTTGCCTCTAATGCAGTAATATCATTTCTTTTAAGTTCTTTATTGTAAGCAGTCTCGTATGCCATAGAATTATGCTCCAATCTTTATAAATTTCTGACTAATTTCCCATCAATAAGTTAGCGCTTACAACCAAATCATTTTATGCATCTATACTAACAAAATCAGATTTATAAGTAAAATATATACTTATATTTATTTCAATAATTACACTCGTTTCAGATAGCATATGTAAATGAAATAATCTAGAGTTATCATTCTTTTATTTCATTTATATTTTTGCACACTTGCTAGTTACATAAAACTTTAAAAAGTTAGTTTTTCATGAATCTCAAAAAACACAAATGAAACACTGTAAAACATTGATGTATAATGTTTTACAACGAATTTATCCCTTAAATTCATTTACTTACAAATTCAAGCCTTTTAAGAAAAATTTATTCATAAAAAAGCCCCCAGCTAAAAATATAACTAGAGGTTTGATGCAAATATTACGGTTTAGAAATAACGGGGTGGGTAAGATTTTCAACAAGAAAAGAATGTTAAGGCTTCACTTATTCTTTATGCGTATTCATATAGTTTTCCTTAAAATTAGCCATTTTTTTCTGAAGCCGCCTTTTCTTCTGCTGTATAATTTTTACTGGAACTCCATATTGTTTTGACAATTCACTGTTTGGCACATCATCACATATCTCTCGTAACAATCGAATTTCTTTAGTTTTCAATTCCCCAGATTCAACCATAGAATCTATAATTCTTTTAACCATATCATAAGTTTCCATATTAGCTATAGATACCGAAGATGATGTATCAAATATTGCAAGAGAATTAAGATTAGTATCTTCCATTGGGAAGGTACTTCTTTTAAATCTATTTGGTTTATCATTTCCATTTTCCTTCTCACGTTTTATCTCTGATTCATTTTTTCTTCTATAGTTCATCTCTTCTAGTAATAGAATAGTCGTATCTCTCTTAGCGTTAGACACTATTCTATGGCGTATCTGGTCACCAGAGTCATAGAAATAAACTTTAGTAGTTTTTTTTTCGTCAAGTATTACTTCTCTAAAAAAATGAATGTCCTTTCCGCACTTTAGAGCTTTAGAATACTCCTTATGCATAGAAAAAAATAACTGCCTATAGAAATGCCATTCTTGATTTTCATGTTCATATTCCATCCCTTGTGTTTTACTAGGAAACGACCTTGCAATATTACTTATGTTCTTATTCTCTATTGTGGCAATGCGAAATAGAATAAAATTCAACTCTTGTTCTTTAGACTTTATAATTAATTCCTCCTAAAATATTTTTTTGAAGCTTTTTAAGCTTATAATGTACATATTACTTATAGGTGGTTCTTTTAGTGGTATTAAATACACTTAAAAAATTTAAAATATTATTGATAGTAGTTCAAATATAAGAAGTAAGTTAGTAATAAACATTACAACTAGAATGGAATTTACGCGCACGAAGTGCGTGGAATATTTCGATAGTTTGTAATGATCGGTTAAGCTGATAAGCTTACGGCGGGTGAATTTGACGAGGAACGAAGTGACGAGATAAAGAGGGGCAAGGAGCCCCTTCACAGTTGGATAAATCAAAAAACATATACGATAGTTATTATTTACAATCTATACTAATATTATAGCATAAAACTACCCTTTTCTTAATTTCATTATCACTTGTAGGTGTTGACTTTTACTTACTCTCCCAATGGATTAGCTATACCGCTGACTTCTATTCAATATCCAAATATACAATTTTCTTCTTACTTCATGATATTTTTGCTTATGTATTACTTCAATTAGAAATCAATTTAAGAATGAAACTTATATTCTAAAATTAATGAATCAATTTTCTTTTGTATCTCTTCAATCTCCCCACTTCTTTTATAGCTCTTTTCAATATTATCTGGTCCTTTTTTTAAATAACTCTTTATATCTTTTATTTGAATTTTCAATATTTCTATTTGATTGTTAATAATCTTATTCCCACCCTTAAAATAAGGATCTGATAAATACCACGGTGCTTTAATCTCCTCTAAGCTTTGTTTGCTTTTTTTCAAACTAATTAATTCTGATTTCAAATTATCCTCATGTGTTGCAATATCAGTTTTATTTACAGAGGCAAAAAAGTTATCATCATAGTTCTCATTCTCAACCATGCCTAAGTATGTCACATAAGCAGCAACAGAATCACGTGAATTCTCTAACTCGTACACAGAACTAGAATAGGCGGGAAAGAACTTCTCTGAGTACCAAGAACCAGCTTCTGAATCACTCATACTTGGAAAGATCCAAATACCAAGAATAAGTATGCAAAGACTTAGTACTAGTTGTTTTATACTAAATTTATTAGTTCTATTTTTAAATATTTTATAAAGCAAATAAAAACTATAACTTACAATAATAATACCTATACATGTCAAAATAAATACCATTTTATAAACTCCTACTTTCTAAATTTTTTATAGTATACGATTTGTCAAAAAATAATGTTTCTACATCAGCCCTAAGTGCATTTGATATTGATCTCATAGTTTCCTTTTTAGGGTTCTTAATTTTACCATTCTCAATATAGTTAATTGTTCTTCTTGAAACTCCTGATTCCTCTGCTAGGCGATTCTGACTCCATCCTAGCTGTTTTCTTAATAATTTCATATTTGAATCCATATAATCCCTCCTTAATTTAATTATAAGATAATTAAACGCCTTTGTAAACTATAGGTTACAAGAGCGTTGTGAAAAATGTAATCTTCAAGTTACACTTTATGCTATACTATTTCATAGATAAGTGAATAGATAGGATGTGTACTGAAGTGTCTGATTTAGGGAAAGAATTATTGAATTTAAGAGTGAAACTTGGTTTATCCTTACGAGAAGCAAAAGAAAAAACTGGATTAAGTCATAATTACATACGAAAATTAGAATTAGGCTTTGATCCATCGACAAAAACTCCTATAGAGCCCTCAGTCGAAACATTGAAAAAAATTTCTCTAGGTTATGGCATATCATTTGATAAATTAATGCAACTAGCTAATTATTCGTCTTCAATAGAAAAAAATGAAGTCATTGCAACAAAAGTTCCTATATATAAAACTCTGCATGACATGAAATCAAAAAAAGAAACAAATGATTTCCGACTTTATAAACAAGAACTTGTATCTAAGAATGCAATTTTAGTTGAAGTCTCTAATACTTCTTTGAGTAAATTCAATTCCAACTCATTATTATTATTAGAGCCCTATGAAGATAGTTTTAAAGGTGAGTTAGTTTTATTAACAACTGATAGCAAAATTATAATTGGGCATATAAATTTATTTAATGACAAAGAGCTACAACTTAAACCTATTGATTCAGAAAGTACTGTAACTATTAAAAAAGATTTAATAATGATTTGGAAAATAGTAGAAGTAATTCAATTAGTTAGTGTGAAAAAGCACATAAATAAATATTAATAACTAACTCATTTGACAAATCCTACCCCTCAATTTAATATAGTTTTATACTGCTAAATTAGCTCTTTTTGCCAAAACTATTGATATAATGTCAGTAAACTTCATTTTAAATAAAGCTTAGGTTGAGGGCCTAGTGGGGTAAAACCCGTGGAGGTTCAAGTCCTCTCGGCCGCATCAAAAAAGACAGCCTTGGTTAATTATAACCAGGCTGTCTTTTTCATTCTCACGACAAAATATCGTAAGCCATCTTATACTTCGTTGATTTTGCGAAATGCTTGCTTGCGTGTTTTTTCACCCGGTCAATCAGAATGGGATCGTTTGACGCATCGATTTTTTTCAGTAGTTTTAGCATTTTCGTTTCATAACTCACTTGCTCGTTTTGGTGATATAAAAGTAATGTTTCGGTGTATTCGATGAAGTAATTCAGTTCTTTCACTCGCTCCATTACTTTATTCATCAGTCCCATTAAAGAAGTTGCTTCCTCAACAAAACCTTTTTCCGCAAAAATGACCATCAATTCCGTTATGACAAGATAATCATTGTTGTTAAAGCCTGTATTAGCAGTTTCATAGGCCATCAGTTCCTCATACAAACTGGTGATTTTTTCATTAAAAAGTGTTTCATTTCCTTCGATATTTTCAATTTCTGCCATTTTTAATTGAACGACAAAATAATAGATTTTTTTCGCTTCGGGGTATTTGGAAAAGTAATGCAGCGTTTGTTCAAATCTATTTTTTGCCTCTTTCATAAAGCCGATTTGAAAATAAATATAGCCGTAGAAATAGAGAATAGCCACAAACCGTTCTTGTTCCTCATCTTTTATTAAATCCCACGCTTGCTGAATATGCTCAAGTGCTGGTTCATAGATGCTTTGGCAAATATAATTGATACAGATACACACGTGAAAAACAGCATGAAAATCTTTATTATCCGTAATATCCACGCATTTTTCCCAGTATTCCACTGCTAATGGATAATCGCACGTTGCATGAGAATGCTTTACCGCCTGACTATAGTAATAGTAGGAAAGTAACTGGCGCGAAAATGAGTCAGCCGCGTGTTTTTCTGTACTATTTAAATATTTCGTTTCGAGTTCCTCTGCTTTAGCAAATTCCCAAGTTTTATAGTAAAACGCTACTTTTAAACAATAAAAACTAAGCTCGACAGTTGGTGATTCATGTAGTAAATCCACCGTTTCAGCTATTTTATTCAAGCGTTTTTCCATTTCTACTGGATTCGAAAATACCAATAGTTCAAAAATTTCATCCATTTCTTTTAAGAGATCTTTGTTCGTTTCTTCCTCGCTCATTAACAGTACTTCTTCTGGTATTTCTAGCCTTCTTGCTATATGCATCAACGTCTCAAACGAGGCAACTTTTATGCCATTTTCGATATTCGCTAAATAAGGAACTGAAATAATTCCTTGTGCTACTTCTTTTAAAGTTAGCTTCTTCTCTTTACGAATATTTTTAATTCGCAAGCCGATTAAATTCATGATGCCACCGCCAATTTTTCCATATTTTCCTTTTAATTATAACCATTTACTAGCGGAAAACAACCGTCTTTTTCAACTATCTTCTATTTTCACTATCCTGAATTTTCCCATATTATAGCACTCTACAAAATGCTGTCCCTTACATACAAAACGTTTTAGACCATCAAGGCTCGATTGCCTTTTGACCTAAAACGAATAATTAGCTCTATGTAACCTTCAAAAGAATTCACTAAATTGTCATAACTAGCTCCTCGGAATTTCGACTTGTTTATCAGTATAGGGAAAGCAGAAATATTCCCACGTATTCCTTATTTCACCTAATACTGACATCTTATTACTTTTTTAGTCTGCTCCCACATGCGACTAATTCCGTTAATAAACAACAAGACTTTTGGATTCTTTCCCTTAATGAATCCGAAAAATTCGCTACACATTCCCTTTTAAAACTCGTTCTACGTAAAAATGGAAACGTAGATTTTTATTTTACCATCGAAAATAAATAATTTTGCAAAAAGGAAACATGCTCCTTTTTTCGCTTTTTTGGAGATATTTTTGTTCCATTTTATCTAAAAAGACGAAGATAGCAGCTATCCTCGCCTTTTTTCATTTAAATAAAATATGTTTTTTCTTCATATAAAATACGATAGATGCCGCTACAATCATTTCTGAAATTGGAATCGCTAGCCATACGCCAGGAATACCAATGATTGGTGGTAATACTAACAAGAAGATGACCATAAATATAATCTCACGCGAAATCGTAATCCATGTTGCCATTTTTACTTTGTCTGATGTTTGGAAGTAAGTCATCATCACAAAGTTGAAGCCCATGAACAGATAAGCGGTATAGAATAATTTGATGCCGTTACTTGCTAGCTCTCTAATTTCTGGGCTAAAGTTCCCGAACATGGAAACGAGTAAATTGGAGCCAAAGAAGCCAACGAGTAAAAAGCCAACTCCCGTGCTAAATGCAACGATAATCGCAATTTTCAACGTTTCCAGTTCTTTTTGTCTAGCTTTCGCCCCGCGGTAGTAACTAATGAGCGGCTGAATCGCCGAGCCCATCCCAAGGAACAACATCAAAATCACACTATGCGTATAATTCAACACCGAGAAGGCTGCAACACCAGCAGTTCCCGCAATGGCCGCAATCGAAATGTTATACCCTAATGTAAAGACAGATACTCCCACTTCGGCTAAAAAGCTCGGTAAACCAATCGCCAATGTCTTTTTGAAAAAAGCTTTATTCCAGTCTACTTTAACAAATTTCAAGCGACTCGATTTTTTAAAGAAATGGGTAATTAAAATAAATACACCGATAATAATCGCCAGCATGGTGGCTAGAGCTGAACCAGTTACGCCCCATTCAAATACAAATAAAAATAAATAGTTCAAAATAACGTTACTAACCGCCGTCACAATAAGCGCAATCATCGATAAATTAGGATCGCCATCATTACGAACAAAAATACTCAAAATATTTTCCAATGTCAGTGCAAAACCAAAAATAAGCAATATGTTCATATATTCAAGCACATAACCAATCGTATCATCATTCGCACCTAAAAAATAAGCTAACGGTTCTTTAAAAATAAACGCGATAATTCCAATAAAAATCGTAATCGAGACAACCGCTAAAATCGCATTGGTAAAAATCGTTTGTGCCTTCGCGACATTTTTTTCCCCAATCGCAAAGGAAAACTGGGTCGCAGCGCCAATCCCAATCCAAATAGAAATTGCTGTAAAAATAGTAAATACGGGTACAGCAATATTAATCCCAGCAAGCGCCACCCCACCGAGCTTATGCCCAACAAAAATCCCATCGATAACAATGTTTAAAGACATTAATAACATTCCCACTAAGGAAGGGATTAAATATCTAAAATAAATCTTTTTTACTGAATCTGTTTCTAAAATTTCAATATTTTTTGCCATGTTACACCTCTAACTAAGGGCTTTTAGCGTAATTCCTCTCCAGAAAATTTGCCATAAAGCCGTGATTTTCTTTTCCGTTCTTTCCGGGTCATTCACGTAGACAATGTCAACAATTACTGCGTCGAGAATTCCCATGTAGGCTTCTTTCATCGTTTCCACGTCTTGCATTGGAATTAACTTTTGGTCAATCCAATTACTAAATAAAACGGTAAAATCTTGTTCCATTTGCCGCACATTTTCGGTAATATCTGCTTGGACGATATCATATAAATGCTTCGGCGGATAAAATCCATATCTCAACCAGAATTGGTAAGCCTCATCCGTATCGTACAATTCTTTCACGCCAAAAAGTAAACTAGACAAGACAAGGTCTGGCCTTGATAAGTCACTATCCCGAAGTTTTGCCCGGTAGTAATCTATTTCGGTTGATTTCGCGTCCTTCATAATGGATAAAAACAAATCATCTTTATCTTTAAAATGAGAATAGATGGATTGCTTCTTCAGCCCCACCACCCCTGCAATATCAGCAAGTGACGTTCCTTCAAAACCATTATGGGCAAAAAGTGTCAGCGCGGCTTGTTTGATTTCTTCTTTTCTCATCTTTTTCACTCCTCTCACAAAAAACTGACGACCGTTCGTAAGTCATTCTCTCATGAAAAAAATTCTTTGTCAATAAAAAAATCCACCCTAGTAAAAGAGTGGATTCGCTGTTTTATTTTTCTTCTAAAAACTCGCTAATAAGTTCATACGTCTCATCAGTGGCAGTAGAATTTGTTGTCATAAAGCCATGTGGAACTTTTTCAAAACGTTTCGCAAATACTTCTACGCCAGCATCTTTTAATTTCTTCGCGTATGCTTCCCCTTGATCTCTTAGTGGATCAAATTCAGCAGTTGCAACAAATGTTTTTGGTAGTCCGACTAAGTCTTTGCTACGAATTGGTGCAACGAGTGGATCATACTTACGATCACTTGCATTCGCAATGTATAATTTAAAGAATTTATCTAATGATTCTTTTGTAAGTACGTAGCCTTCTGCAAATTCATCCATTGACGGATAAAGAACCGATGCATCACGACTGAAAATATCCGTTGCTGGATAAAGTAAAATTTGAGCTGTTATATTTGGTTTTCCTTTTGCTTTGGCGATTTGTGTAACAACCGTCGCCAAGTTTCCGCCTACGCTATCTCCCGCAACGATAATGTCAGAGGATTTAGCGCGTAAACTAGTACGATGATTTTGCACCCAAAGTAGCGCTGCATAAGCATCTTCCACTGCTGCTGGGAAAGGATTTTCTGGTGCAAGTCGGTAGTCGACCGTGACAACACGAGCACCCGTAGTTTGTACAAGTTTTCTAGCAATCGCATCATGGGTTTGCAATCCGCCTAAAACAAATCCGCCACCATGATAGTAAACGATAATTTCAAAAGGACCGTCTTCCTGCGGCGTATAAATCCGAATCGGAATTTTGCCAGCCGGGCCATCAATTTTTTTATTTTCAACATCGCCAATTTCGATATCTTTTGCGGATGGCAATGCTTTTGTCGCTAGTCTCATATATTTATATCGCGAATCTACGTCGGATAATGGTGAAGTGTTTTTCACAAATTCCTGTGAAGCTTCATCTAAATTCTCAAGTACCTCGGGATTATATTCTTTTTTCCCAATCGCTTTTTTGTAAATAAAGAAAACGATTAATAATGGAAGTAGAATGATCCCAGCAAAACCAATGGCAATCCATTTTATTGTATTTTTCACATTCGCTCAACTCCTTCAATATAACTTCATTAACAAGTATAGCAGTTTTACGAACAGGAACCAATTTATTACTATTTGAAATGATTATTTTTATTTCAAAATGTATTTTTAAGCATAAATATGAATAAATAAAAACAAAAAGGTTGATATCTAAAAGCATCGATGTTAATATAAATACAAATGTTTGTATATTTATGAATAGGGGATGTTTACAATGGCGAAAGAAAAAATCGTTTTAGCTTACTCGGGTGGGTTGGATACTTCGGTTGCAATTCAGTGGTTAGTGGAAGCAGGTTATGAAGTTATCGCATGTTGTTTAGATGTTGGTGAAGGAAAAAATTTGGACTTTATTAAAGAAAAAGCGATTACTGTTGGAGCAAGCGAATCCTATACGATTGATGCGAAAGAAGAATTTGCGGAGGATTTTGCGTTAATTGCCCTTCAAGCCCATGCTTATTATGAAGGAAAGTATCCGCTCATTTCTGCGTTAAGCCGTCCGTTAATTGCGAAAAAATTAGTAGAAGTCGCTCGTCAAGAAGGCGCATCTGCTATCGCTCATGGTTGTACTGGTAAAGGAAATGACCAAGTGCGTTTTGAAGTAGCGATTCATGCACTTGCACCTGATTTAAAAGTTGTTTCCCCTGTCCGTGACTGGAAATGGTCCAGAGAAGAAGAAATCAATTACGCCAAAGAACATAACATCCCCGTTCCAATTGATTTAGATAACCCCTTCTCGATTGACCAAAACCTTTGGGGCAGAAGCAACGAATGCGGAGTGCTGGAAAACCCATGGACAACGCCACCAGAAGCAGCCTATGATTTAACCGTAAGTTTAGAAGATGCACCGGACACAGCAGATATTGTCGAAATTACCTTCGATGCTGGTATTCCGATTTCGCTTAATGGCGAAAACATGAGCTTAGCCAATTTAATCCTTACTTTAAACGAAATTGCTGGAAAACATGGCGTCGGTAGAATCGATCATATTGAAAATCGTTTAGTCGGTATTAAATCACGGGAAGTATACGAATGCCCTGCCGCAGTCACTTTAATTACCGCTCATAAAGAACTGGAAGATTTAACATTTGTTCGTGAAGTGGCACATTTCAAACCAATAATCGAACAAAAAATTAGCGAAACAATTTATAATGGCCTATGGTTCTCGCCTTTAACAGAAGCGTTAGTCGCTTTCTTAAAATCCACGCAAAAATTTGTGAATGGAACGATTCGTGTCAAATTATTTAAAGGTCATGCTATCGTGGAAGGAAGAAAATCACCAAATTCGCTTTATGATGAAAACTTAGCGACCTATACTTCCTCCGATACATTTGACCAAGATGCAGCAGTTGGTTTCATCAAACTTTGGGGACTACCAACGAAAGTGAGCGCAGAAGTCAATTCAAAAGTTACGATAACGACTGAGGTGTAAAAAATGGAAAAATTATGGGGTGGCCGTTTTCAAGGGAAAAGTGAAGCTTGGATTGATGCGTTTGGCGCGTCGATATCTTTTGATCAAAAAATGGCAAAAGAAGACTTAACGGGAAGTTTGGCGCATGTCGCTATGCTCGCCAAATGCGGGATAATTCCGGATGCAGAAGCCGCAGAAATTACGGCCGGCTTGAAAATTCTCCAAGAAAAATTAGCGCTTGGTGAACTGGAATTTAGTACGGTGAATGAAGACATCCATTTAAATATCGAAAAGTTGTTACACGCAGAAATCGGACCTGTCGCTGGGAAACTCCATACGGCACGGAGTCGGAATGACCAAGTTGCAACCGATATGCATTTATATTTAAAACAAGCCGTAGCAGAAATTATCCAATCGTTAAAACATTTGCGTGTGGTCCTTGTTCAAAAAGCAGACGCGCACGTTGAAACGATTATGCCTGGTTACACGCATTTGCAACACGCCCAGCCCATATCTTTTGCCCATCATTTACTTGCTTACTTCGGAATGTTTTCACGGGATTTAGAACGTTTAGAAGAAAGTGTCAAACGGATTGATATTTCGCCACTTGGGTCTGCTGCGCTGGCTGGAACGACTTTTCCGATTGACCGGGCTTATAGTGCAGAATTACTTGGCTTTTCTGCTGTTTATGAAAATAGCTTGGACGGTGTGAGTGATCGTGATTTTATTATTGAGTTTCTCAGTAATAGTTCCCTTTTGATGATGCATTTATCGCGTTTTTGCGAGGAGCTGATACTTTGGACGAGTCATGAATTTCAATTTGTGGAGTTAACAGATGCTTTTTCGACGGGAAGTTCGATTATGCCACAAAAGAAAAATCCGGATATGGCCGAGTTAATTCGCGGAAAAACTGGCCGAGTGTATGGAAACCTTTTTGGCATGTTGACGGTTTTAAAAGGACTGCCGCTTGCTTATAACAAAGACTTACAAGAAGATAAAGAAGGCATGTTTGATACGCTCGAGACGGTTCAGACGAGCTTAGATATATTTGCTGGGATGATTGAAACGATGAAGGTTCGCACGGATATAATGGAAAAATCTACCAAAAAAGATTTTTCCAATGCGACAGAACTGGCCGATTACTTAGCGAAAAAAGGCGTTCCTTTTAGAGAGGCGCATGAAATCGTTGGGAAATTGGTGCTGGAATGTACGCAAAATGGGATTTATTTGCAAGACGTGTCACTCAGTCACTATCAGGAAATAAATCCACTTATTGAAGAAGATATTTACGAGGTGCTTTCTTCTAAGACTGCTGTCCAAAAGAGAAACTCTTACGGTGGGACTGGCTTTGAGCAAATTAAAGTGGCACTGGCTAATGCGAAAAAAACGTTATAAAGTGGGCTGGGATACTTATGGGTGTTCCAGCTTTTTTGTCTTTGTCCCGCCTGACCCGATTTGTCAAAGCACTACTTTTTTTGTTACTATTAAATAGATGTTACCTTTGTGCTAACATGGGGAAATACATACATAGAATATAAAGGGAAGTGATGTAATGAAAAAATTAACGAATGTCTTTTGGGGAGCAGGTTTTTTAGTTCTCTTAGCTGTTTTATTTGGTGCTTTTTTGCCAGAGCAATTTGAGACACTTACAACAAATATCCAAAAATTTCTAACGAGTAATTTTGGTTGGTACTATTTAATCGTTGTTGCGATTATTATTATCTTCTGCTTATTTTTAGTTTTAAGCCCGATTGGTACGATTCGACTTGGAAAACCTGGCGAAGAGCCGGGCTATAGCAACAAATCTTGGTTTGCCATGTTATTTAGTGCTGGAATGGGGATTGGTCTCGTTTTCTGGGGTGCCGCTGAACCTTTATCGCACTATGCTGTTCAAGCTCCCGGCGGTGAAGTTGGTACACAAGCTGCTATGAAAGACGCGCTTCGTTATTCATTCTTTCATTGGGGCATTTCCGCTTGGTCAATTTATGCGGTTGTAGCCTTAGCACTTGCTTACTTTAAATTCAGAAAAAATGCGCCTGGTTTAATAAGCGCCACACTGTATCCGCTTTTAGGAAGACATGCCAAAGGTCCGATTGGTCAATTGATTGATATTATCGCTGTTTTCGCGACGGTCATCGGTGTTGCGACGACGCTTGGCCTTGGCGCTCAACAAATTAATGGTGGACTCACTTACCTATTTGGTGTTCCAAACAATTTTACAGTTCAATTTACGATTATCATTATCGTTACTATTTTATTCATGTTATCGGCAATGTCTGGTCTTGATAAAGGGATTCAGCTGTTGAGTAATGTAAATATTTATGTCGCTGCTGTACTACTCGTTTTAACGCTTATTCTCGGACCTACCCTTTTCATTATGAATAATTTTACTAATTCATTTGGGGATTACTTACAAACAATTATCCAAATGAGCTTCCAGACTGCACCTGATGCGCCGGATGCACGAAAATGGATTGACTCATGGACTATTTTTTACTGGGCTTGGTGGCTTTCCTGGTCGCCGTTTGTCGGGATTTTCATTGCACGAATTTCACGTGGCAGGACGATCAGACAATTTTTACTCGGGGTTATCGTGCTTCCGGCTCTAGTAAGTGTGTTCTGGTTTGCCGTATTCGGTGGCTCCGCGATTTTTGTCGAACAACGTACAAACTCCGCGCTTTCCAGTTTAGCGACAGAACAAGTACTCTTTGGGGTATTTAACGAGTTTCCAGCTGGGATGGTGTTATCGATTGTGGCGATGATTTTAATTGCCGTATTCTTTATTACTTCAGCGGATTCTGCCACGTTTGTCCTCGGTATGCAAACGACTGGTGGCTCCTTAAACCCACCGAACTCCGTCAAAGTAACCTGGGGACTTTTACAAGCAGGAATTGCAAGTGTGCTACTTTACGCAGGCGGATTAACAGCACTTCAAAATGCTTCGATTATCGCCGCCTTTCCATTTTCAATCGTGATTATTTTAATGATTGTCTCCTTGTTCATCTCTTTAATAAGAGAACAAGAAAAACTCGGCTTATTCGTTCGACCGAAAAAATCACAACGTTCACAACTATAATAAAAAGGGCTGAAAATCTAAAACTAGATTTTCAGCCCTTTTTTCATCCTTTTTTCTGCTTTGCCGCGATTATTTCACGATAGCTACGAGTTTGTTTAGGATATTTTTTCCGAAAGAAATGTTGCGAAACGACTGCTAACACGAGTGAGATGGCGGTAATTGGAATAGAACTTCTAAAAATACCGACCATTAGTAATAAAGCACTGGCAAATAACGTTGCATTAAAAAGGAATTTTTCCATTGGTTACTCCTCCAAATTGTAGTTTAGGTCGCGATCATGCGCTAATTTTTTAATACCTAATGCATCAAATACTAACGCTTTTTCTGCAATATAAGCATTGTATTCGATACGTTCTAGCATATCATACGCTTTGTGCAAGGATGTGTCTAATACGACAATCCCGTGTTTATTTAATAGGCTTGCACTTGGAACTGCTTTTTCACCTAGCTCGATAACGTGTTTACGAACGATTTCCGCAAGTTCCGGGCTAGTCGCTGGTGCAAATTCAAGTGTTGGAATTTGGCCGATTTTTTGTGTTGCTTCTGTTAAGTTCGGCAGTTCCATACCAAGTGTTGCGAATAACATTGATTCTTTTGGATGGGCATGAAGTACACAGCCGATTTTTGGATTTTCTACGTAACAAGCACGGTGTAAGTTAATTTCTCTTGTAACTCTTCCGTCTCCTTCTACGACTTCATTGTTATTATCCACTACAAGGATTTCATATGGGGAAAGATCGCAAAGTTTTGCTTGACTCATCAGCGTTGGCGTCATAATAATATGTTCGCTATTCATGCGCACACTTACATTTCCTCCCGCTGCATTTGTTTCAAAGCGGTCAAACATCGTCTTCACTATTTTTGCTAAATCTTCACGTTCTTTTTGGTATAACATATTATCTCTCCTCCAATTGTATAATACTTACTTGATTCTTGAGTTTTCCAGCAGCTTCTAAATCAAAGCTCGAACTGTCTTGTTGCATGACTTTGCTGGCTGAGCAACCTGTCGCGACTTTTAACGTTTCGGTAATCGGCATATTCATTGCAAGTCCTGCGATAAATGCGCCGACAAACACATCGCCAGCCCCGGTATCATTGCGTTCCTGCACTTTTGGTGGAATAACTTGATACAATTTGCCATTATGTGCGCACATCGATCCTTTTGCTCCGAGCGAAACGACTAAATAAGGAATTTGCTTGGCTAACGTGCGAATGTTTTCTTCCAGTGAATTCGTCTTTTCATCTAAAATGGCCACCACTTCGTCTTCATTTGGTTTAATGAAATCGACGCCCATTTCGACAGCTAAGTTTAAATAGTCACCGGAATTATCGCATCCGAGAAACGCGCCAGTTGCTTTGACAGTTCTTAGTAGTTCTTTAAAATCAGATAATGTATAATGAGGAGGCGGGGATCCGGCAATCACCACCATGTCCTCTTTTTTAACTTTTTTAGCGATTTGTTTTAAAAGGTTCTCTTTGTTGGTCTGACTTACGGTAAAACCAGCTTCTGGTATCATCGTGCTGCCATTCGTGTCATCACTCAAGACGACGAAGCATTCTCTTGTCGAAGTTCCAGCTTCTACAAGGAAATCATGGTTGATATGCTTTTCTTTTAGAATGGCATATAGTTTGTCGAGATTGTCTGATCCCGCAATTCCAAGTGCTTCATTTTTAATGCCGAATTTCGATAGCACGCCCGAAACATGAAGCCCCTTTCCCCCGCAATCAAATTCCGTTTTTTTGACTCGATTAGTCTTCCTTTTTTCCAACTCTCCATTAATGAAAAGCAACCGGTCAATAGCTGGATTTAATGTTATCGTGTAAATCATCTCATCACTCCTATTTCTTAAGAGCTAGCTTTTTCTAGTTCAATAGTTCGTTTTTTCATCATTTTCACATAGAATACTAGTAATAGTACCCAAATTGCGACAAAAATAAAGCCTAAAATAGTGAACTGTGCTGCTTCTGCAAATACATAACGGAACACTGGATACTCAAGCGTACTCCAAGTAATTTGTTGTCCAGCTTTAAGCGAAATTGCTCCAGTTGAATGCGCTAAATCTGTGATTGATCCTGCGAAGAAAGTCGATACATATAAGAAAATTGGTGTTGTAATTGTTCCTAGGATAATCATGCGGATCAAGTTCCCACCTGTTACGATAAGCGCTGGTGCACACAAGGAAATATTTAATATTCCGGCAAATGGTAAAACGCCATTTCCTGGTAAAATTAGCGCGAAAATAAGTGTAACTGGAACCATAAGAACGATTGCTACCCATACTTCACTACATCCTGCTAAAATCGGCCAATCTAGCCCAATGAACAATTCACGGTTTTTAAATTTACGTTTCATGAATTCAGAAATACCATCAGATAATGGTGATAAAGCTTGCATAAATAGTTTGGCAACCATTGGGAATAGCGTTAATGCTGCAGCGGCTTGCATAGCTAACATCAAAGTTTTCGCTACATCATAACCAGCAGCAATCCCTAGAAGTCCACCGATAATAAAGCCCATCACGTGGTTTTCGGCAAAAATACCAATTTTATCTTTTAATGCATTGGCATCCATATCTTTACGAAGTGCTGGAATTTTCTTCAATAACCAGTCAATTGGCATTAAGAAAATACAGAAAATCATCATACCGTGGGAAACTGTTACCCCGGGAATCCCATTTAATTCTTGAATTTGACGTTGGTTTGCATCACATAGAATTAGTTCCGTAACAATTTGAATTCCGGCAACGATAAATGCTAAGTAAACATTTTGTGTTACGCCGATAATTAGTACTGCTGTTAGAATTTTTCCCCAAACATTCCATAAATCGACGTTTAAGGTTTTCGTTTTATTAATAACAAGCATAATTGCATTAATCCCGAGTTGTAATGGGAACATCAAGAAGGCAAATGGCCACGCCCAAGCAAGAGTTGCCATTGATGTCCATCCTCCGTCTAAGATACTTAAGTTAATCCCAGTTCTCTCAGCAAGTCCTTGTGCAGCTGGTGTTAAAGCTTCAATCATAAAGCCGATAACGATGTTCATTCCAAGGAAAGCTACCCCTAGAATAATCCCCGCACTTACTGCGTCTCTTACTTTCATTCGTACGATTAGCCCAATAATAATCATCAGTGCTGGAACAAAAACGGCAGCTCCAAGGTTCAAAATAAACTGTATAACTGATTGTAATGACTCCATTTTTTCACGCTCCCTATTTTATCTTGTTTGTTTTTATTTTAAGGCGTTTAATAATTTTTCTGTTTCTTCGTCCATGCCCATACCAGTTAAGAAAGCAATACCATTTAATGTTGGAATATCAAATTCTTTATTTGCTTTTGTAATTGCCACGTAAACATCACTTGTTTTAATGTGTTGCTCTAGTGATTTAATGTCTACTGCTTCAACCGTTGCACGAACTCCCTTTTCTTTTAAAATGCGTTCTACTTTGGAGGCAACTGTTTGACTTGTCGCTACTCCGGATCCACATGCTACGATAACTTTTTTCATTGTAATCACTCTCCAAATTGTTTTTTTAGGAAATCACATAAAGTATTGCTATCATTCATTTCTTTTATTTGTTCCACAAAGTCTGCTTCCATAAATTTTTCCATGATACTTGAAAGCAGTGGAACTTGATCTTGGGGATTTTTGATTCCTAACATGAAAATTACTTCGACATCAATCCACTTATCTGTCGTTCCCATTTGAACAAAAGGAACCGGGGTAGAAAGTTTATTTACGAGTACAAAAGGCCGTTTTACATAAATCGTGTCTGTATGAGGAATTGCAATTTTGATGCCATTCATCTCGAGTCCAGTAGGAAAAACTACTTCTCGGCTTGTTACTGCTTCTTTAAAAGTTGGCTCTACATACTGCTCTTTCTCTAATATATTGCTCGTGTATTCAAAAAGTTCTGCCTGACTCTCGTAACTTGAATTTATCAGGGTTAACTCTTTTTGAAACAAATCATGGTAATCCACGCGACGCTCACCCCCTTTCAAGGATTTCAACGATTTTCTTTTTGTTAGTTGACGCGAGTAGTTCCGCTAGTCTTTCTGGCTGTAAGAAAATTTCGTTCAATTTTAGTAATAGTGGTATGTGTTTGTTTTGTTCGGATGGGGCTAGCGCAATCATGATTTTGACTGCTTCGTTCTCTGGTGTTCTTGTGTCCGCTTTCATTATCATCAACTGAATATCTTGCTCGATGACCCCATTCGCTGGTTTAGCATGAGGTAAATAAATGTTCGGTCCAATCATCATCTGCTCATAATTTTGATAGAATATTTCTTCGCACGTTTGAATGTAACTAGCATCCACCGTTCCTCGCTGTAACATCGGTGAAAATGCCGCCGAAACGAGCCCCTCCCATTCAAGTGACGTTTCTAAAAAATGAACCTGTTTTTCGGTAATCCGCATTTGTTCGGGTTCTTTTTTCTCCACGGGCTGCTCTTTTTTGCTAAAAAACGATTCTACTTTTGCTTGCACTAAGCGAATATTTTCTTCCGGAATTTCATCTTTTAACATGGCGAGTAGTTCTTTGGTTTTTTTATGACTGTCCATTTCGATGGCTTTATCGACTTGTTCTCTGAGAATTTGCCGGCTATCTTTACTTAAAATCGACGGGATCACGAAAATGGTGGCGTCGCTTTGGACTGGAACGGTCGTAAAAATAAAATCGATATCACGTGCAACGGTATTTAATTGCCGCACCGCATAAGCTCCTTGAAAATCAATATTTGGAAACATCATTTTCAAGTTTTCTAACAGTAGTTTGGAAATGGATGTACCACTTTTACAAAGGACGACTGCGCGGAAAATCGGCTGTTCCGTTTCCTCGATTTGATACATCCATCCAAGAACTATCATCGAAAGATACACAATTTCCTCTTCTGACCACTTATGGCCAACCAATTTTTCAAAAGGTTTAGAGGCTTTTTCTACAATGTTGAATGTTGGAGTGTATTCTTTGATAAATTGTTTTTTAAGTGGGTTATTGATTTGAAAACCTAAAATCGTCCGGTAAATGGCTGGTCTGACATGTAAAATCACTTTTTCTTTAAATTCATTTTTCTTCATGATTTCGGTTGCAAAATACATTTCTAGTAAGCGGATGAACTCATCAACTGCGTAGGCGATTTCTTCACTGTCTGAGAAATGAAGCGCCGACTCGACTAAGTTCGAAGCGAGTACTTGTAAAGATAAGTAAAGCAAATCATTTTCACTTAAAAAGTCATAACCCCAAAACATTTCTTTCATTATCGGGAACTCACGGGTATTTTTGATGTCATACATTTCAATTTTAAATGTCCATTTTTTATTTGTTACTTTGGACCGTTTGATGATGCCATGGAGGATATAGGGCAATTCTTCCATTTGTTCATCTGTAAATGTAATTTGGAGTTTACTTTCGACTTTTTCCAGTCGTTTCTTTAGTAAAAAGACTTCGCTGACTGTAATGAGCTTCTTTTCATCAAGTACGAATTTTCCGTACGGGGTCTGAACGACTTCGCGAATGAGTTCCGCCAGTAAATTACGAATCAGAAATTCTGAACCGGAAACTGCATAACCATCTTTTCGTGAGTAATCTAGTTGTATTTCGAATTCATGCAAGCTTTCCTTGATACTTTTCACATCTGTTAACATCGTATTTTTACTTACATAAACGTATTCCGCAAGCGCGCCGAGTGACATGTAATGATTGTGAAGCAGTAGTTTAATCATAATTAGTTTGCGACGAATATTTACCTCATAAAACGAAAACAGCTGTTGCTCTTCTGCTGTTAAAAGCCGGTAACAAGCTTCTCTACATACATCTGTAACAAAAATCATGTCATGGTCAATTAAAATTGGTTCTGACTTTAGTAGATGGTTTATTTGTGTAATCTGTGCGCTAATTGCTTCTTTTGATACCTTAAAATTTTTGGAAACATTTCTAAGATTCACTTGCCGATTCAAGAGCAGATAAGTAATTAATTCCTTACAATTCTGTTCCATCTACTTTCCCCTCCCTTATATTAATAGTAAATGATAACCCTTACATAAAAATGCTGATTCATCACAACTTCGCTTTTGGCAGAAAGATTTATTGTGATGAGTGACATTTCCGGGTTACTTTCTATTATAGATTAGAAGGTATTCAAGGGGAATATGAAAAAAGTGCGAATCAGCATTAAATCACGCTTCATCACACTTTTTTTCTAGTAAAATTTGTTTTATTATTGTCGCAACACGTCTTGCTTCTTCCTTTTCAAGTCGCGCATAAGTCACACGAATGACCGTCTCTTTTACGCCAAATAAAAATCCAGGCATCACGAGTAAATCATTCGCTAAAAAAATATCAAAATCACGAATCGCGCGAAATTCAATTGGTAATTTCACCCATAAATGAAATCCGCCTTTTGGTTTAATAAAAGTCAGCTCGTCTGGTAAAATTTCATCCAAAGCTTCAATTAAGTTATCGCGGCGCTGTTCTAAAACATGGTGCAATTGTTTTAAATGGCTACTATACCCCGCCGTATTTAAAACACCGTTAGCCAAAACTTGCGGAAAAATACTTAAACCAAAATCCATCTCTTGCCTTGCGAGCGCGAGCCGTTCAATCACTGCGGTTGGTCCGATTAGCCAACCAATTCGCGTAGTTGATCCCATGATTTTTGAAAGTGAGCCGATATATAAAACATTATCCGTGTCCAGTTGCTTTAACGGCGCCGGAATTCGGCTATCGAGCGCAGCCAATTCTGAAAAAGGATCATCTTCCACAATCGGAATTTGCAAGTGAGCGCAAATTTTCACAAGTTCTTTGCGCCGCTTCAAACTCATCACTAGCCCAGTCGGATTTTGAAATGTCGGATTAACAAATACCATTTTGACACGATGTTTATGGTATAAATCGCGCAACTCAGAAATAATCACGCCATCCTCGTCCATTGGTAAAGCAAAAATCCGCAAGCCCGCTGATTGAAATAACGATAACGAATAAAAATAAGACGGCGACTCAATCGCAACAGCATCACCCGGTTTTAATAAACATTGCGTAATTAAAAAGAGTGCTTGTTGCGCACCAGACGTAATCAAAATTTGCTCCGGTCGCGATTCTAACCCATGTGCCGCCTTCATTTGTTTTTGAATGGTTTCACGCAGAGGTCTGTAACCTGCCTCGTCTTCATACTGCTCTTCTGCAATAAAAGACTGCCACGAAAGGCTTGGCGTCTCCATTTTCGGCGTCATTTCTAGTGGTAGTTCACCGCTCGCTGCATCAATGACCCGTTCCGCGTCCACTCGTTCCATCACGCCGGCTTGGCGAATATAAGGAACTGCTGGCGTAAAACCACCTTGTGTTAAATAATGGCGCCAATTCGTTGACTGTCCCGCAAAAAGCCCCCATTTTTCCGCATTAACCGTCGTTCCGCTTCCTTGTTTGCGGATGATAACAGCCCGCGCCGTCAGTTCATCAAGCGCCCGCACAACCGTCGAACGATTCACACCGAACAACTCCGCCAACTGCCTTTCCGGGGGCAATTTTTCTTCTGGCAAAAGTTCGCCATTCATAATTTTCGTTTCGATTAAATCAACAATTTGTAAATAAATCGGTAAACTCGAATTTCCAGTTAGCTGCCACATCCACACCATTCCTCCTATATAAATTGGATGGAGAAAACAACATCCAATTGGCTGTTTGTACGAAATGGCTTTTAGCTTATCATAATAGTCAGGTAATTTCAATTAACTTTGATGGAGGTTATTAATATGGAGAAAAAAGTTGGTACAGATCGTGTAAAACGTGGTATGGCGCAAATGCAAAAAGGTGGCGTCATTATGGATGTAGTCAATGCCGAACAAGCAAAAATTGCGGAAGAAGCTGGTGCAGTGGCTGTTATGGCACTTGAACGGGTTCCTTCTGATATTCGTGCAGCCGGTGGTGTCGCTCGTATGGCCGATCCTCGCATTGTCGAAGAAGTAATGAACGCTGTCTCTATCCCCGTTATGGCAAAAGCTCGCATTGGTCACATTACAGAAGCGCGCGTCCTCGAAGCAATGGGCGTGGATTATATTGACGAAAGTGAAGTATTAACGCCAGCCGATGATGAATTCCATTTATTAAAATCAGATTTCACTGTTCCTTTCGTATGTGGTTGCCGTGATATCGGTGAAGCACTCCGCCGTATCGGTGAAGGTGCTGCCATGCTCCGTACAAAAGGTGAACCCGGAACTGGTAATATCGTCGAAGCTGTCCGCCATATGCGCCAAGTAAACGGCCAAATCCGCCAAATTGCTGGCATGACAGATGATGAATTAATGGTTGCCGCTAAAAACTTCGGTGCTCCATATGAATTAATCAAAGAAATTAAAACACTTGGCAAACTTCCGGTCGTTAATTTTGCTGCTGGTGGTGTTGCGACTCCCGCTGATGCTGCACTAATGATGGAACTTGGAGCAGACGGCGTTTTCGTTGGATCTGGTATCTTCAAATCCGACAATCCAGCTAAATTCGCTAGCGCTATCGTCCAAGCTACAACTTACTATACTGACTATGAGTTAATCGGAAAACTGTCCAAAGAGCTAGGTTCCCCGATGAAAGGAATCGAAATGTCTCGCCTTAACCAAGAAGACAGAATGCAAGATCGGAGCATTTAATATGAAAAAAATTGGTGTCCTTGCAATTCAAGGTGCAGTTGATGAACATATCCTAATGATTGAATCAGCCGGTGCTCTTGCTTTTAAAGTAAAGCATCCAAACGATTTAGATGGACTTGACGGGCTTGTATTACCCGGCGGAGAAAGTACGACGATGCGCAAGATTATGAAGCGTTATGATTTAATGGAACCAGTCCGAGCATTTGCAAAGGAAGGGAAAGCTATCTTTGGGACTTGTGCCGGACTTGTGCTTTTATCCAAAGAAATTGAAAGTGGCGAAGAAAGTCTTGGATTACTTGACGCTACCGCGGTTCGCAATGGTTTTGGTCGGCAGAAAGAAAGCTTTGAAGCCGAGTTAAATGTAGAAGCATTTGGTACCACTCCTTTTGAAGCCGTGTTTATCCGTGCTCCTTACTTAATAGAACCGAGCGACGAAGTAACTGTATTAGCAACCATTGACGAGAGAATCGTCGCTGCCCAACAAGCGAATATTCTCGTAACCGCCTTCCATCCAGAACTAACTAATGACAATCGTTGGATGCGCTACTTCCTCGAAAAAATGGTATAAAAAAACACAGCAGAATCTGAAATATGATTCTGCTGTGTTTTTTATTATTTATTTTACCAAAGATTCCATATATGATTTCGCATCTTTTTCCGGAATCCCCTCAGAAATATAAAATTCATACGTGTATTTCTCCAAAGCTGGAAGATACTTCGATACATCTTCGCCAGCCTTGCTCATTTTACTAATATCAATCATCGAAACATCGATATTTTTTCTTTGTGCCTTCGTCAAATCTTCATAAGGGATATTTTTTTCGTAATAAGAAACCATAACATCCTTACTAATATCTTTTCGATAAGAATCCCCAACAAACATAAGTACAATTCCCGCTACTACACAAAGGCCTAAAACAATCCCCATTGTGCTAGTAGGACGAAATCTCCCTTTTGTAGATGAGTGCAGAATGTTAATAATAAGTACGCCAATAGGATAAGCCAAAACTAGCGCTCCTCCTATATACATCATTAATTCTCCAGTATTTTGAATCATTAGAAGCCCTCCCTATAATGTGAATTACCTGAATCAAAACTTTCTTGAATCTCCTGAACAAAAGGATTTTCGGTATCAAAGCATTTTTCAATTAATCTAGCACTAGCAAACTGCGTCTCCCAAATATCAAACACTACTTTGTCACCACGTTTCACTTCATACACTCGATATACTTGTGCTTGTCTAGCGTCCATAACCCCATTGTAATCGTATAATTTTGCTTCAATAGAATCTATACGATGAAACCAAATAATTTTCTTTGTAATTAAATTACCGTGAACTATAGCACCGTTATATACATTTACATACTTGGTAGCACTTAACGTAGACCAAACAAACCATAAACCCAAAAGAGAAAGGATAATTAGTTTAGCATTGAAAGAGTCTCTATAAAAAAAACCAATTAAAAAAGCTATCAAACATATAAAAATAGGGAGAATGAAGTGCCCACCACTACTTCTTTTTAACATTAATATTGGTGTCCCAATCTCCTCGATAACAGTATTAGAACGATTAAAGAACACCTTAAACATAGGAAACTTAAGCTCAAATTCCTGACGAAGATTAGTTTTTCTTTTATCATTTATTCTCCTTGATAAAAAAATAGCAGCTCCAACAAATACAGCAACACCTAAAAGAGCTACCCACTTAACTATACTCTGATCCAACTTTTCCAACCCTTTCTTTTCATCTAGTAGATTTAATGTAGTTAATAAAGTTTTCTGTGAAGACAGTTCAGAAAATAAAACTGCTCACTAAAATTGGAAATTACAAGTTTTTATCCATTATTTCAGTATAGTATTTCGTTTCCAAATAAATTTCCTAAAAACAGACCAACAATTACTGTAAATTCGACCAAAATATGTCGATTAAATGGATTGCTATTTTAAATTTTTATCGTATAAGTACTTGTCCATTAAATTCCTTCCAATCTGCAAGGAAATCCTCATGCTGTTCATTAACTAACTTAGGTATCTCAGCCTCATCAAAAAATTGCAACTCCATTGTTTCCTCATCCTGAACAGATAACTCCCCACTTACATAGCACAGTTCAAAAAACACTGAAATCGGCTGAACTTTGTCCCCATTCGGATAACTATCTTCATAATTAGAATATATACCAACTAATGATTTCACTTTAACAAGAATCCCCGTCTCTTCTAAATACTCTCTAATGACTGCTTCTTCAAAAGATTGTCCTAATTCAATGGCCCCTCCAGGGAATCCCCAAACCTTTTTATCGGTTCTTTTTTGTAGAAGTATCCTTCCTTGCTTATCCCGAAGACCACCGCTTACAAAATTTAAAATAATTTTATCTTGCCCCACTTTTTCTCTGATCCATTTGATATAGTTGCTCATTTTTTCACCTTCCTTAATGTTCTTCTGTTAATTTGTTAAATGCTCTAAGTCAAGTAACTTCAAAATAGATGCTGTCACTTGCTTCGGTGAATCGGTGTTTTTAGTTGAAATCCACTGAAGCATTGTCCTCGTTAAACCACCTAAAATAAAGGTTTTTTGTATCTCATTTAATCCTTTTATTGCTGGAACTTCTTCCATTATTTTTTCTAAAAAAGAATAGAATGGCTGATCCAGTAAATAAATGAGATTATTTTTGATAAGGAGTTCCATTACCTCTGTATCTCTTTTCCAATAGGTAAAACATTGTAGCAAAGCATTCTTTATATCAATCATTCCTCCTGATTTCTGTATTTCATTAAAATATTCTTGAAACAAATAATTAGATCTCGTAAGTAAAATTTCTTCTTTATTATCAAAATTCCGATAGAAAGTTAAGCGGGCAACTCCTGCTTTTTTAGTAATCTCTGTAATTGTAATCGACGCATATGGTTTTGTTTTTAAAAGATCTAGTAAAGCTTCTATAATCCATTTCTTACTCAACATAGCCTGTCTATTTTCATCCATTGGAACTCCTCCTCAAAGTGTAACAAATCATGACTAAGTGTATCTTGTTTTATGAAATGACAAGTAATACACTATTAACTGTAACATATGTAACACCTAATGAAAAATGAAGGAGGATAAATGATGACATTATTTTTAACATTATTGAGTGGTATTGCTTGGACCATTGTCTATATAGAATTAATCCGAAATGGGATAAAACACAAAACCTACGCCATGCCGTTATTTGCTTTAAGTCTAAATTTTGCTTGGGAGGTTATTTATTCCATAAACGATTTAGTAATTAATTCTAATAGCATTGGTGTACAAGGATTAGTCAATCTAATATGGGCTTGCTTCGATTTAATTATTGTTTACACTTACTTTAAATACGGAAAGAAATACTTTCCTGAAAATGCAAAAAAATATTTTATTCCATTTAGCATACTTGTATTTATTACAGGTTTTGCCATTCAGCTTGCTTTTTATTTTAGTTTTGACCCAATTCCAGCTGCGCAATATTCCGCTTTTATGCAAAACGTCGCCATGTCTATTTTATTTTTAACTATGCTTTTCCAACGCCACAATACACGGGGACAAACATTATTAATGGCGTATTCTAAATGGATTGGTACACTCGCTCCAGCATTACTAATGGGACTTTTACAAGAGATTAATGTCTATATCCTTATTTGCGGTTTTCTTTGCAGTATTTTTGATATTTTATATATTATTTTCTTGAAAAAAAGAAAATCCACAGAAAATAAATTAACAAGAAACGGAGGGGTTTTATGAAACGGATTTGTATCATTTTTGACCACCCTTACACTGGTGATGCATGTTTTAATGAACCGCATAACCGAAGTTTCTCTGCAGCATTGTTACTTCAAGCAAAAGAAAAATACGAACAAAAGGGTTATATTGTGGATGTTATTGATCTTCATAAGGACGGATTTGATCCAGTAATGCATAAAGAGGACTTAATAGCTTGGCGCAAAAAAGAAGTAAATCATCCCTTAATTAAGAATTATCAAGAACGAATAATGATTGCCGAGGAACTCCTTTTTATTTTCCCTATTTGGTGGGAAGCAATGCCTGCGATGATGAAAGGCTTTTTTGATAAAGTAATTGCCAAAGGAATTATTTACGAAGAAGTAAACGGAAAAAAACTATTCAAAAATAATTTAGTTAATTTAAAAAAAGTAAAAATGGTGACAGTGATGGCGACTCCTCACTTGATTTATAAATTTATGTTTGGCAATCCAATTACTAAAATTGCCTTTAGAGGGACTTTTAGAAAAATGGGCTTTCATAAATTGAAATGGCTTAATTATTCCGCAGTGCATAAGCTGAGTGCTAACGATAGAGAAAAATTACTAGATGCTTTTAGTCACAAAATAGAAAAATAAGCAGAAATCTTGTATGGGACGCTTTTTTTAGCTCTATACAAGATTCCTGCTTTATTATTTTTAACCATCAATCAAGTTTTATTTATTCACTGCTTGTGCCGCAGTAATCAACGTTAAGTTATAAACGTCATCTGTATTACAACCACGAGATAAATCATTAACTGGTGCATTTAAGCCTTGTAAAATTGGTCCAACTGCTTCAAAGTTACCTAAACGTTGCGCAATTTTGTAGCCAATGTTTCCTGCTTCTAGGCTTGGGAAGATGAATACATTTGCGTCCCCTTTAATAACAGAACCTGGTGCTTTTTTCTCCGCAACGGTTGGAACAAATGCCGCGTCAAATTGGAATTCACCATCAAGCGTTAATTCAGGTGCTTTTTCTTTTGCAAGTGCTGTTGCTTCTACCACTTTTTCCGTTTCATCGGATTTTGCAGAACCTTTTGTAGAGAAGCTTAACATCGCAACACGTGGGTCAATGCCGAAGATTTCTGCTGTTTCCGCACTAACAATCGCATTTTCCGCTAAGTCCGCTGCAACTGGTGCAATATTGATAGCTACATCACTGAATAAGTAGCGTTCTTCGCCGCGAACCATAATCATCGCGCCGGCAACTTTACTTACGCCTGGTTTTGTTTTAATAATTTGTAGTGCTGGACGAACAGTGTCACCAGTAGAGTGAGCCGCGCCACTTACAAGACCCTCTGCTTTTCCTGTGTATACAAGCATTGTGCCGAAATAGTTTGGATCAACGAGCATTTTACGTGCAGCTTCTTCAGTTGCTTTACCGTTACGACGTTCTACAAATGCATCCACTAATTCATCAAAAAGTGGATCGATCGCAGGTTCGTGAATAGCGATTCCTTCAACTGAAACGCCAATTTCTTTTGCTTTTGCTTCAATTTCCGCTTTGTTTCCAAGCAAAATTGGTTGTACGATATTTTCTTTTTGCAGACGTGCAGCTGCTCCAACAATACGTTCATCTGTTCCTTCAGGTAATACAATGCGCACGTTTTTCCCAGTAACTTGTCCTTTGATTGTAGTAAATAAATCACTCATGTGTTAATTGCCTCCATTAATATACATATTATAGTTACCATTTTACTATAAAAAAGCGCAACTTGACAGAAAAAAAGCGATTAAAAACAGCTCCAGCACTTATTTTCGTGTATCAATACAGAGGGAAAAAGGCATGCTACTTAGGGAAAAGAGCATCGTTCTACGCAGAAGTTTTTTTGCTGTTATACCCTACTATTTTGCTATTCTACTAATAAATCCAAAAAAAAAACACTTCATATTAAAGTCTGTTCGTGATAAAATGAACATAGTTGATAATGATTATCATGTTCAATACATAACATAAAAGGAGGCCTACTAGCTTATGCAATTAAATGAAACTGCTGTCGGTGAAAAAGTGCGCATCTCAGAATTAAAAATCGAGAACGCCATGCTCAAACGTCGCCTACTTGCACTCGGTTGCGATGAAGGTTGTGATATTTGTATCAAACAAAAAGGACTATTTGGTGGTCCCTGTACTTTTGAAACAAAAGGGCAATATATTAGTATTCGTCAATGTGATGCTTGTGCCATTATGGTGGAACGCAGATGAGTCAAAATACTTATTGTTTACTCGGAAACCCAAATACCGGAAAAACTTCTTTATTTAATGCATTAACAGGCTCTTATGAATATGTAGGGAACTGGAGCGGCGTAACCGTCGAAAAGAAAATCGGTACGTTGCGCTCAAAAACAGGAAAATTAATTGATTTACCTGGTATTTATGACTTAAATCCGATTTCTCGTGATGAAACAGTTGTCACTCGTTTTTTATTAGAAGAAAAATTTGATTGTATGTTAAATATTGTCGATTCCTCGCAAATTGAGCGCAACTTAAATTTAACGATTCAATTACTCGAATTCGGCGCACCCGTTGTGATGGGACTGAATATGATTGATGTAGCTGCCGGTCGCGGTATTCATCTAAACATCCAGAACCTTGCCAAACAATTGCGCATTCCGATTTTGCCAGTAGTTGCTCGTTCTGGAAAAGGTACAGACGATATTTTATCTACTTTGTCAGAAAAACACGTAGCTCCCGCGATTCCACTTGTTTTACCATATGGGGAACCCGCGGAAAAAGCGATTACTGAAATCCAAGCTTTAATAAAAGACATGATTCCTGCCAAACAATCTCGCTGGCTTGCTGTTCAATTTCTTTCTAAAAATGAAGTCACAGAAGAATTTTTAGCGAAATGCCCTGCTTTGGAGCAATTAAAACATATCCGCACAGAACTCGAAATTGCGCTTGACGGTAAACTAGAAAATCATTTTCACCAAGTTCGTGTGAATTACATTCATGATATTTGTTTAACCTCGGTCGAATATACTCGCCATTCGGATATTCCACTATCCGACAAACTCGATAAAGTTTTCACCCACAAGTTTTTTGGCATTCCTATTTTTCTTGGTATTATGTGGTTGATTTTCCAAATAACCTTTACTTGGGTTGGCGCACCGCTATCTGATCTGCTCGATGGTTTTATTGGCGGGCCGCTGACGGACTCCGTAACATCCTTTTTAACAGCCATTGGCGCATCTGGATTTATCACTGATTTGGTCACAGATGGTATCATTGCTGGTGTCGGAGGAGTGCTTGTCTTCGTCCCACAAATCTTGGTTATTTTCTTCTTCATTTCTATCTTAGAAGATTCCGGATATATGGCCAGAATAGCAGTCGTTATGGACCGGGTAATGGAGATTTTCGGCTTAAATGGGAAAGCTTTTATTCCGATGATTATTGGCTTTGGTTGTAATGTCCCTGGAATTATGGCGGCGCGCTCGATTGAAGAATCCAAAGAACGAACACTAACTATTCTCGTTTCACCATTTATGTCCTGTTCCGCGCGACTTCCTGTTTATGCTCTTTTTGTAGGCGTGTTTTTCGAGAAACATCAGGCGCTCGTAGTACTTTCACTTTACGTTATCGGTATTTTAATGGCACTCATTGTCACTAAAATCCTTTCAAAAACAATACTTAAAAAAGATAATTCCGTATTCGTCGTCGAACTACCGCCCTACCGCCTACCATCACTTAAAACTTTATGGCGCAGCACGTGGGAAAAAGGAAAAGGATTCTTGCGTAAAGCGGGAACATTCATTTTTGCAGGCTCGGTTATCATTTGGTTGCTAAATTACGCTGGTCCATCTGGACTTGATGTTCCAATGGGCGAAAGTTTCTTAGCAATCATCGGAGGCATGCTCGCTCCGCTACTCGTTCCACTTGGTTTCGGAACATGGCAAGCGGGAGCCACCCTTATTCCTGGTTTTCTAGCAAAAGAAGTAGTCGTTTCCACAATGGCAATTATTTATGCAGTTGGAGAAAGTTCGCTTGGCAGCATCGTTGGCACTTTCTATACGCCACTTTCGGCTTATTGCTTTATGTTGTTCATCTTGCTTTACATCCCTTGTTTAGCAACGGTTGCAGCGATTCGAAAAGAAACTAGTTCGTGGAAATGGACCGCATTTGCTGTCGCTTATCCACTTGTTACAGCCTACGTATTAGTATTTCTCGTTTATCAAATTGGTAGTCTATTCGTTTAAGAGGGGATGTTTTTCGTGAGTATAATGGTTAATTTATTACTTGGCGGCGCAATTTTCGGCTACACTATTTACGCGATTATTAAATTTATCAAACGCAGTAAACAAGGAAAATGTGGCGGCTGTGAACTTGAAAAAGCCTGCAATTGCGAGTCAGACGAGCATACAAATTTGGATCATATATTTAAATAGAAAAAAGAGCCTTTTCTAAGGCTCTTTTTTCTATTTTGTCTCCGGTTTTATCGTAACCGCAACAATTTCATATGGATTCCCTAACCGAGGAAATGCTTTTTGATTAAAACTACCTGCGCCAAGTCCTGCTGAAATAATCATCGTCTTCCCATCTTTCGTATGCTTCCCGTAAACATAATCTGGCAAAATAACTCGCTGCGGCCCCGGAGCAATCGCGCCAATATTCGTGTACGGAATCCGCACAATCCCACCATGCGTATGACCACTTAACGTTAAATCAAAACCATTTTCCACATAAAGCTCAAAATAATCTGGCATATGGGACAAAAGAACTTGATAATACGCTGAATCTTGCTGGCTTTTTATTTCGGCTAAACCTTCCTTATAATAAGGATAGTCATAATCTAATTTCGCACTACTCCGCAACCCAGACATTTGAAATTTCTGCCCATTAACATCGATAGTAGCCGTTTTATCTTCCAAGTTAACCACACCCATTTTTTCTAAAAAAGGCTTGTAGTCGCTCTCATACGCACCTTTCACATCATATTCATGATTTCCCGGCGAATAATAAACTGGCGCAATCTTCGTTAATTTTTCAATAAGTTCTTTAGGAACACTATCGCCTTGCCTATCAAATAAATCCCCCGTAATCGTAATCACATCTGGTTGTAGCGCAACTACTTTATCTACTAATTTTTCGTTTTTATTCCCAAATTCACTAAAATGCAAATCCGATAATTGCACGATTTTAATCTCTTGGTCAATTTTAGCAGAACTCACTTCGTATTTTTTTACCGTCAACCGAGTCCCAAGAAACCACCCCACAACTAAAAGTAGAACGATAAGAATAACTGCTATAATCCATTTCATTTTTAAAGACATTTTCCCACCTCTATGTTGTCCATTTTTTGTAATCTTTTAAAGGTTTTTCAATCACAATTACTTTCATTATAACCTAGATTAGGTACTGACTCAAAAAGCACGAAAAACTCACCCCAAAAAATTGAAAACAGAAGAATAATAAGTTGACATAAAATGAATAAAGTATATAATTAACTTATAAAAACTTATTAAATGATTAAATAAACTTAAAATAAATTAAACGAGGTTGGTGAAATTATGAACCAAAAAGAACGAATAGTGGAAGAACTGAAGCTGTTAGAGAAACAAAAAACGATTTCTCAAGAAGAACTTATGCGAATTTTTTCCATTTCCAAAGATACAGCAAGGCGAGATATTTTAAAATTAGTGGAAAGTGGACTTGCGGAACGATATCCAGGTGGCGTGTCACAACCGATTTTAAAACCGCAAATAGAAAGTTATACTAGTAGATTAGTGAAACAGAGCGCACAGAAACAAGAGATTGCTCATGCGGCTGGTAAAACGATAAAAGATCATATGACAATCTATTTAGATGTTTCTACCACCGTTCATTTTTTAGCATCAGAGCTCGAGCAACATGATTTAGTAGTAGTAACGAATTCGATGGATAATGCCATAGCTGCATCTCAGAATCAAGATAATAAAGTATACTTGCTCGGTGGTTTTTTCAACTTCCATTCGCGTGTATTATCAGGCGAGCCCGTTTTAGACCAACTCAAACAATTTAATTTTGATCTGGCTTTTATTGGCGGAGCTGGACTAACGGAAGATGGTATCTTTTATTCAGAACTTACAGATGTATACATGAAGCAAGAGATTATCAGAAATTCCGAAAAAGTATTTTTACTAATTGATAGTACAAAAGTGAATAAAAAGGCAGCTTCCAAAATTGATTTTTCTGGAATTGATGCCGTAATAACAGATCAGCCTTTGCCAAAAGATTTAATGCAGCACCTTATTTCTAAAGAAGTAGAAGTTATCTCTTTGAAAGGATTGTGAAAATAATGGCCGTTATCAAAAATGTAAAAATTTACAAAGAAAATGAATTAATCGATGCAACAGTTATTACAGAAGGAAATTTGATAAAAGAAGTTTGTTCGATTACGCCTGAAAAGTATTCAGATGAGCCAACTTTTGATGGAAATGGACAGTTGCTAATTCCCGGAATGATTGACGTTCATATTCATGGGGCAAATAATTACGATATGATGGATGGCTCAACAGAAAGTATCCAAGCTGTTTCGATGGCTTGTGCGGAAACAGGATGTACTAGCTTCCTAGTAACATCGGTTAGTTCCTCTTTTGAAGACTTGATTCAAATGATTAAGCAAACCAAAAAAGTAATTGGAAAAGAGAAAGGTGCCAAAATTGCAGGAATTCATTTAGAAGGCCCCTACCTCAATATAGAAAAAAAAGGAATGCAAAATCCAGCCTATTTAAGACACCCCGATTTAAAAGAAATGAAAAAGATTTTCGATGAAGCAGATGGTCTGATAAAAATGGTCACGATTGCGCCAGAATTGCCTGGGGGTATCGAACTCATTGACTTCTTGAAAAAAAGAGGCGTTGTTGTCGCCATTGCACATTCCAATGCCACTTATGAAGAGGCGCAGAATGCTTTCGAACAAGGAGCAACTCACATCACACATTGCTTTAATGCTATGCCAGCCATTCATCACCGGGCACCAGGACTTGTTACAGCAGCCTTGGAAAATGATTCGGTAAGCGTTCAAACCATTGTTGACGGGGTCCACCTTCATCCTGGAATCGTGCGTCTCATTCATAAAATTAAAGGACCAGATAAAATGGTTCTCACAACCGATGCCCTTCAAGCAATGGGAGTTGGCGACGGGGAGTATATTTTTGGCGGTCACCAAGTAACAGTTAAGAACGGCATCGCACGCTTAAAAGACGGGACATTAGCTTCAAGTACCGTGACGATGAATAAATCCTTAAAGTTAAGTAATGAATTTGGGATTCACTTACAAGACGCTATTCAAATGGCAGCAAATACACCCGCAGATATTTTAGGAATGAAAAATTTTGGTCGAATTGAAAAAGGTTATATCGCTGACTTGGTTTTACTTGATGAAAAATTCGAAGTTCTAAGTACGTGGATTAATGGTGAAAAATACTAAATTGACTGGACCAATATCATCAAAGGAGTGGATTATAAAATATGCCAGTATTCAAACACGAAGGAATTGATTTTAACTATGAAATACAAGGAAAAGGTATCCCCTTTTTGTTTCTTCATGGACTAGGTGATAATTTAAAATTTGCTTTTGAAACATTTAACAATGATGAAAAAATCCAATTAATTTCATTGGATCAAAGAGGTCATGGGAAAAGCGGACATGATTCCAGAAAACTTAGCTACGATAGATTGGCAAGTGATGCATTAGCGTTAATGGATTATTTAGGAATACAGCGTTTTTATATCGGAGGATTATCTATGGGGGCTGGTGTGGCAGTGAATTTGGCAGTCCATGCAGAAAATAAAGTGATGGGACTTATATTACTTAGGAGTTCTGCGACAGATGAGCCGATGAAAAAAGAAGTGATAGAATGGTTTAGTACTGTAAGTAAGTATTTGCCTAGAGAAAATGGTTCTCAGTTATTTGAGCAGGATCCGATATTTCCATCGATAAAAGCTACTTACCCTAAAGCAATTGATACTTTTAAACGATATTTTGAAGATGCCGCCTCTGTTAATTACTTTAAAAAATTTATTGATATACCTAGAGATAGCCCAATAAAAAGTAAAAGTGAGTTAACTAATTTAACGATTCCCACACTTATACTTGCAAATAACTATGATGTGATTCATCCGATGGAATACAGTTTATTTTATGCACGTAATATGAAAAATGCTAATTATTATGAACTCACGCCTAAGACCATTGATGCAGAAAAACATAAAATCGAAATCGATACCTATATTAATACATTCATCCTAAGTAACTCAAAATAGAAATAAAAAAGCAGAAATCTTGTATATGCCATTGTCGAAAATGGCTTTATACAATGATTTCTGCTTATTTTTTATTTTACAGGAGGCGTAGAAACAATCGCTGTGATTTCACCAGTTACTTCCCAAGCTTTCACCTCATTTGGTAAAACGAAATGATCCCCTTTTTTAATCGCTTGCTCGTTCCCATCAATCGTAAGTACCGCTTCTCCGTCTAAAATACTAACTAACGTGTACGGCGCTTTAGCTGTAAATTCAGCCTTGCCATCCACTTCCCATTTATAAACACTAAAGAAGTCATTGGAAACAAAAGTCGTTTCTGTCAAACCGCCACGAGTTTCAGTACGAATATCTAGTTTCGCATCCACGTGAGGTGCCGTTGTAACATCAATCGCTTTATCTAAATGAAGTTCGCGCAAGTTTCCTTCTGCGTCTTTACGGTCATAGTCGTATACACGGTAAGTTGTGTCGGAGCTTTGTTGTGTTTCAAGTACCAACGTGCCAGTACCTAACGCGTGAATCGTACCACTTGGAACGTAATAAAATTCGCCTGGTTTAATCGCCACTTTACGAAGCAATTTATCCCATTCGCCATTTTTTGCCCAAGTAGCGAATTCTTCTTTGCTGGCTGCCTTATGTCCGTAAATTAGTTCCGCACCAGGCGCGCAGTCGATAATATACCAGCATTCGGTTTTGCCAAGTTCGCCGTTTTCATGTACTTTTGCGTATTCGTCATTTGGATGGACTTGTACAGAAAGATCCGTATTCGCATCCAAAATTTTTGTTAATAGCGGAAAAACCTCTTCTGTCGGATTGCCAAAAAGGGCAGGATTTTCTTGCCATAATTCCGCTAATGTTTTGCCTTTATATGCGCCGTTTTTGATTACGGAAGGACCATTCGGATGAGCGGAAATCGCCCAATCTTCTCCAGTAGTATCAGACGGGATATCATAACCAAAGTAATCATGTAATTTCGTTCCACCCCAAATTCGGTCTTGAAAAACAGGGTTTAAAAACAATGCTTCTGTCATTATAAAATTACCTCCATTCCAGCAATTTTGCTGGGTTTTGTCAATTAAAAGTATATACTAACTATCGTGAAGATGCTAGTTATTTTCCGCCTAAAAAGCCTCTTTCTTTTATTTGTTCGGTTAAATTCGGATAATATGGTCTGTCATAGAATTTTGCTAAACGTTCCGTGTAAGAAACAAAGCCCTCACGCTCTGAAAAAGGAATGATTTCTTGGTCGTATGCTTCGAGTAAAGGCATCACATCAGTTTGGTACATTTCCTCAAAATAAACTGCTTCTTTCGGCAAACGAGGTTTTACTGGCGCTTCGACATCAGGAACACCGATACAAAGTCCGACAACTGGCATGACAAATTCTGGTAAGCCTAAAAATTCGGATGTTGCCGTAATATTTCTGCGCAAGCCACCAATGCAAATTGTCCCATAATCAAGCGACTCAGCGGCTGTTAAAGCATTTTGCATACAAAGCCCGATATCCGTTGCCGCAACCATCAGTAAATCTTCTTCCGCAGCGATTTGGAAGCTTTTACCGTGCATGTCACTAGCAACTTTTACACGATGGAAGTCTGCTACAAAACAAAGAAATACGGAACATTCCGCTATGTATGGTTGATTCCCGCAAAGTTCGGCCATTTTATTTTTACGGTCTTGGTCTTTAATCGCAATAATGGAATAATGTTGACCATTAATCCACGACGGGGCTGCTTGAGCTGCTCGGATAATCGCATCTAGCTTTTCTTCTGGAATCTCGACCCCTTGTTTATATTTACGAAAAGAGCGATGATTTCTTAGCAAAGTTAATACGTCATTCATATTTATGCCTCCTAGATTTATCATTTAGTTAAAGTATAGCTTGTTTTTAGGCAATTGTTAATGTTTTCTCTTGTATTTCTGCCAGATATTTTCTACACTTAAAGAAAAAGAGGTGAAAAGATGTGCGCCAACAACAAATAGATTTTAAATGGCTTGAAGAAAACTTCCTGACTGCGAATGAAGCCGCGACTTACTTAGGCATATCTAAGCAAGCACTCCTTTCCTTGGCAAAACGCGAGGTACTCCCCTTTACGAAAAAAGGAAATATGGTTCTCTTTCACCGAATTGATATTGAACTTCGGCTCGAAAATCAACAAAGCTTGCGCGAAAAATACCGTCCGTTCGAAACGTAAATTTCACAAACAGCGAAACGGACGAACTACTTTCCATATGTTACACTTTAGTTAGTGATATTCTAAACAAGGAGTGATACATAATGAATGAAGCAGTAAAAACGTTAGACGGTTGGTTTTGTCTACATGATTTTCGTTCGATTGACTGGGCAGCATGGCGTGAATTAAATCCAGCTAATCAAGAAATTATGTTAGACGAGTTAAGCCATTTTTTAAGTGATATGGAAATTACTAAAAATATCGGTGAAGGCGAACATACCATTTACAGCATCCTTGGTCAAAAAGCAGATTTAGTATTCTTCACGTTACGTGATTCCTTAGAAGCTTTAAATGAAGTCGAAAATCGTTTTAATAAATTAGCGATTGCTGACTATTTATTACCGACTTATTCCTATATATCTGTAGTGGAATTAAGTAACTATCTTGCGTCCCATATGGCTGGCGGCGAAGATCCTTATCAAAATAAAGGTGTCCGCGCGAGACTTTACCCAGCGCTCCCACCTAAAAAGCATCTTTGTTTCTACCCTATGAGTAAAAAACGCGATGGGGCAGATAACTGGTACATGCTTCCAATGGAAGAACGCCAACAACTGATTCGCGACCACGGCTTGATTGGCAGAAGCTATGCTGGAAAAGTGCAGCAAATCATCGGTGGTTCTATCGGCTTTGATGATTACGAATGGGGCGTTACCTTATTTTCAGATGATGCGCTTGAGTTTAAACGCATCGTGACAGAAATGCGCTTTGATGAAGCAAGTGCTCGCTATGCTGAATTTGGTTCGTTCTTCATCGGCAACCTACTACCATCCGAAAATCTCTCCAAATTGTTTACCATCTAATAAATACAAACCGGAATTCTAGTAAATAAATCGATTTTTATGGATTTATTTGTATAGATTTCGGTTTTTTTACTTCATAAAACTAACATTTTTGTAAGGATATCCTTGCTAATTGTCATTTGATACGATGGAACCAACTCTTTATAGACGTTAGAATGGTAGATAGTAACGAATCTAGTTTTATAAGGAGAGAAAATAATGGAGACAGTTTTACAAGCAAAAAATGTGAGAAAAATATATGGCAGTAAAGGAAATGTCTACACTGCACTAGAAAATATCAGTATTGATATTAAAGAAGGCGAATTCACAGGAATTATGGGTCCTTCTGGTGCGGGTAAATCGACGCTTTTGAATGTCTTATCTACTATTGATAAGCCGACTTCTGGTGAGATTAGAATTTCCGGACAAGAACTTGAAAACATGAATGAACAACAAATGTCTACTTTCCGCCGTGATAAACTAGGTTTTATTTTCCAAGACTACAACTTACTAGATACACTAACGATTCGTGAAAATATTATCCTTCCACTTGCACTAGCTAAACGCCCTGTTAAAGAAATGGAAGCAAAATTAGCAACAATTAGTACTAAATTTGGGATTACCGATATTCTGGACAAATACCCAAGCGAAATTTCAGGAGGTCAAAAACAACGTACGGCCGCATCACGAGCAATCATTACCTCTCCAAGTTTGATTTTCGCCGATGAGCCAACTGGTGCACTTGATTCCAAATCCGCAACAAACTTACTTGAAAGCCTACGCGACTTAAATGAACAAGATAAAGCGACAATCATGATGGTAACGCACGATGCCTTTGCTGCAAGTTTCTGTAAGCGAATATTATTTATCAAAGATGGCGAATTATATACGGAGATTTATCGTGGTAACAAAACACGTAAGGAGTTCTTCCAAAAAATTCTAGATGTCCTTGCAAAACTGGGGGGCGACACAGATGACGTTATTTGATTTAGCCAAGAAAAATATTCGACATAATTTCGTCCACTACTTTCTATACTTTGCATCAATGATTTTTAGTATCATGATTTACTTCACGTTCCTAGTACTTTCTAAAGATCCAGCTGTTGTCGCAAGAATTGACCAATCAGCCAAACTATCGACTGCATTTTCCAGCTCCTCTGTCATTTTACTTATTTTTGTAGCGATTTTCATCCTTTATTCCAACAACTTCTTCACACGAAAACGAAAAAAAGAAATCGGACTTTACTCTTTACTCGGTCTTCGTAAAAAAGAAATTGGTCGTATGTTATTTTATGAAAATTTCCTGATGGGACTTGGTGCATTAGTTATCGGTATTCTTGCCGGTACACTACTTTCCAAAATTTTCGTAACGATTTTACTTAACCTTATCAATATCGATAATATCGGTGGTTTTGCCTTTTCATGGGGAGCTGTCGTTCAAACAAGTATTGTCTTTATCATCATCACGCTATTTACATCATTTTCTGGTTATCGTATTATTTACCGCACGACGTTACTTGAATTGTTCCACTCGGAAGCAAAACGCGAAAAAAGCCCAAAACCTTCTTTTATCTTGGCGCTACTTTCCGTCCTATTAATCGGTCTCGGTTATGTAATCGCTGGACAGCCGCTTGATTCCAAAGGTTCCATCTGGGCGCAACTTGGCTTTTCGATCGGCGCTTTAGTTATTTTAGCTTCGGTAATCGTTGGTACTGCTCTTTTTATTACCTTCTTCTTGCCGTACTTGCTTAATAAACTTAGAAATAACAAACGAATTTTTTACAAAGGTAGCAATATTATTTCTACCTCACAATTAACATTTAGAATTTCATCCAATGCGAAAACGCTCATTATTATTTCTATTTTAAGTGCAACTACCCTTTCTGCTATAGGTACGATAAGCAGTATTTACTATCAAGCGAATAACTCCGCCAATACTGCCGCCCCGTCTAGCTTTGAATATGTCATACCTAACAATAGCGAAACGAACAAAAAAATTCTCGAAACAGCAGAAAGCGATCCAGATCATCCAGTTGAGTTTAAACAAGAAAGTAAGTATTATATCGTTAAAGCAGAAGGTAATCGTCCTGACTTTGTCGAATATGATATAAATGAAGGTTTCCCCGTTATTTCTGAGTCTGATTACAATGGACTAGTGAAAGGTCAGGGCGAACCAGAAAATGCAGTAAAACTAAAAGAAAACGAAGCACAAATGGTGTTATCCGTTACCTACAATGAAGAAGCACAAAAAGAAATGATTGGCGAAAGATATACACTTGCTTCATCAAATAAACCAACAGTTAAAATTAAATCCGTTGTCCAAAATTCACCAATCAGTAGTGTCGCAGGCTTGCTCGTTCTTCCTGATAGCCAAGTCAAACAAATAGCGGCAGATTCCACTATCAAAGCTCACGGCGTTGAATCTATCTTGATTAAAGATCCAAAACAAGCACAAGACCTAGATAAAAAAATGCGTTCTGTTATTCCAAAAGATACAGATTTCACATCTTACACGCATACGTATCAAGATATCATCACGGTTACAGGTGTACTTCTATTCATTGGTATGTTCATCGGTTTTGTATTCTTAGCCGCAACCGGAAGTATTATTTACTTCAAGCAGCTAACGGAAGCTTATAATGATATCGGCACATTTGATATCTTGAAAAAAATCGGACTTACTCGTAAAGATATCCGCAAAATCCTAGCAAAACAATTACTAGTCGTATTCTTAATCCCGCTAGTAATCGGTATTGCCCACAGTAGTTTCGCACTACTCGGCTTATCGCATATGTTAGAATTAAATCTCACTTTACCAGTTATAATTTCTACTGGAATTTACACGCTTATGTATATCATCTACTATTTTGTTACTTTGAATAGTTATACCAATATCGTATTCGGTAAAAAACAATAAAAAAAGAACCCTCTAACTTGATTAGAGGGTTCTACTTATTTTTTCGCAATGTAAGCAAAAATGCTAGAGATAAAAGCAGATGCCCCCATTAGAAACTGCATACCAAACACTTGTCGTTCATTACTACCAAATGTGATTGCTAAATTTTCTTTGGCAAAATCAATCCAACTATTTACCGATAAATAATTAGTAAGCAAAATAAATGCCGCACCCATCAAAACACCGATGAGTAGATATGAAACTTTACGCCAAGCAAGCACTGCCACCAAAAGAAACACGACAGCCATAAAACAAGCAAAGTAACCATCTAATGCCGTCGTAAATAAATAACCTTGTTTGATATTATCTGAATGCAGTTGTTTAAAAATCGTTACCGCTGCATAAATCGAAGTTGCTGCACCAAGAAGCGAGAAAAGCCCAGCAGCATAACGCCATTTTGTTTTCCAAGCTTGATCTGTTGTTACTTCTTTCACTTGAAACTTAGGTCCAACAAGCAGTGCAATCAACACCAAAACGCCCGCTATACATAATAACGTCCCAGACCATTCAAACGGCTGCGCATATTCTAATTTTGCTAAAATTCGCAGCTGATAATAATAAACCGAAAACGCTTGGAATAAAATAAAGCAAGCTACGAAAATAATGCTAATGAGACGAAAACGTTCTTTTCTCATAAAAATAAATCCAACAATAAAAAGTCCTAAACCAAATAATAATAACATCCAATAATTCCATACAAATACAAAACTATTTTCTTCGGCAGTAAAGTAACCAATAACGGCACTTGTAAAACTATATAGCTGCGTAACGCCAAGTGCCACCAGCAAACTACCACATATTCCTCTCCATTTACTAGGCAATTCGCCCACTTCCCTTCCTATTTATGTCTTGCCATGTTAACCTAACAATGAGGTGATTAAAATGAACTGGACCATCTGGGATAAAAGCCAACCAGTCCCACTCCATCTATTGTTAGAGGCTGATCCTAGTGGAAAACAAATTGCGACATACTTCGACAAATCGCATGTAATCCAATTAGTGCATGCGACTAAAATAATCGGCGTCGTTTGTTTATTTCCACTAAGTGCGAACCAACTCGAAATTATGAATATTGCTGTTTCCGCTGAGCACCGCAACCAAGGTATTGGCAAACAATTACTCGAAAAAGCTTTTGATTATGCCATTCAAAATCATTTTTCAGAAATCATCGTTAAAACTGGCAATTCCAGTATCGACCAACTTGCTTTTTATCAAAAAAATGGCTTTCGGATGCAGCAAATTATTCCGAATTATTTTGTAGAACATTATCCAGGTCAAACCATTATCGAAAATGGTATCGCTTGTCTTGATCAGATTATGCTAACAAAAGAAATAAAATCCTGATGACGTTGATCATCAGGATTTTTTGTTTGTTGTTTTAATCGTTAAGTGCCATTTCTGAACGAACAACCGCTGAAATACGTTCACAATATTCGTCTGTTTCTTCTTGGGAAGCAGCTTCTACCATCACGCGTACTAGTGGTTCTGTACCAGAAGGACGAACAAGAACTCGACCATTTCCAGCCATTTCCGCTTCTACTTCACCGATTACTTTACTTACTTTTGGATTATCCGTTACATGATTTTTATCACTTACACGGATATTTTCTAATTTTTGCGGGAATGTTTTCATTTCGGCCGCAAGCTCAGATAATTTTTTGCCAGTTGCTTTCATTACGTTGATCAATTGGATTCCGGAAAGAAGTCCGTCACCAGTTGTATTATGATCTAAGAAAATAATATGACCAGATTGCTCGCCGCCAAGGTTATAATTACCTTCACGCATTGCTTCCACTACGTAACGGTCACCAACAGCCGTTTGTACATCTTCAATGGCAAGTTCTTTCAAGCCTTTGTAGAAGCCTAAGTTACTCATAACCGTTGATACAATTGTGTTGTTATTTAATAAGCCTTGTTCACGCATGTATTTCGCGCAAATGAACATGATTTTATCTCCATCGACAATTTGACCAATTTCGTCAATCGCAATAACACGGTCGCCGTCGCCATCAAAAGCTAAACCAACGTCTGCTTTTTTATCTAGGACGAATGCAGCTAGTGTTTCTGGATGAGTAGAGCCAACGCCGTCATTGATATTTAGCCCATTAGGAGAAGCTCCCATTGAACTAATATCGGCATCTAAATCAGCAAATAAATGTGTTGCTAGTCCAGAAGTTGCTCCGTTAGCGCAATCTAATGCAATATGATAACCATTAAAATCATTTTCGATTGTTTGTTTTAAGTACTGAATATATTTTTGTTTACCTTCAAAATAATCACTCACGGTTCCTAGGCCTTCACCGCTTGGACGTGGTAATGTATCTTCTGGTGTATCAAGAAGTTGTTCAATTTCTTCTTCTTGATCATCTGACAGTTTAAAACCATCAGAGCCAAAGAATTTAATGCCGTTATCGTCCACTGGATTATGGCTAGCAGAAATCATTACGCTGGCAGAAGCTCCTTGTGCTTTTGTTAAATAAGCTACACCTGGAGTGGAAATAACACCTAAACGCATTACTTCAATTCCTACAGAAACAAGTCCTGCGATTAAAGCGGATTCAAGCATTTCTCCGGATATACGTGTATCACGAGCAACAAGCACACGCGGATGTTCACCAACGTGACGAGTTAAAACATACCCACCCATACGACCTAATCTGAATGCAAGTTCTGGTGTTAATTCAGAGTTTGCTACACCTCTAACTCCATCCGTACCAAAATATTTACCCATTTCATTACTCTCCTTCTGAGTCATTCATTATCTAAATGATTTTTGTTTGTCATTTCGTAGTTACTTTTCAAACGCTGGTTCTATATTTGCTCATTCTCAACCATACATCTGTTATTATACCTTTTTTGAGAGAAAATTTCATCTCTCTATGTTAAAACGTTGCTATCACTCACTTCTATGTATAAAAAGCTTTCTTAAAAAAGGAGGAGTATGAGACATACGCCCCACACTCCTTATGTTTATGTTTTTTTGGAAGGTACTTGAATGGACGCTTCTTTATCCGTAATGATAAAATCTGCCCTTCTAGGATTAATCACATAAGCGACATTGTCTGGCAAACCATTCAATTCTAGCGGTATACTATAATTTCCTGCTTTGCTTTTGCTCAAGTTGGCAATAACACTTAGATCTTTCGCTGCAATTCCATCGACTGTTTTTTTCTCGCCGGTGATTGTTACAGAAACTTTTCCATTCGCAGGTGTAATCATCTGAGCATCGAATGTATTTTTCAAGCCACTCATATATACTTGCATGTTAGAAAACGACTTGGAAATTTTCGTGCTATTATCATCTGTGTTTTCATCACTTGTATCTGTACCTTGATTGTTATCTGAGGTTGTAGTGTTATTTGCTTCAGACTTTTTTACGGTCTTAATCTTCACCTCTATCGTCGCTGGTTGGACTGATTTCGCACCAGTTGGAACGGGAACAGTCACTTCTTTGACGGTATCTGCTTTTATTTTAGAAACATCAATTGGAATTTCGATTTCTTTGATTTTTTCAAGGACCGCATCGTCACCAACGACTACTACTTCTGATTTATCTGGTGTCATGCTAGAAATTTCAATATCACTTTCTGGCGTGCCTTCTTGCTTAATTTTGACTGGAACGGACTTCCCAACTTTTTCAACTGGGACGGTTACTTCCACTTCTTGCGGATTTACCTCCACGTCTAGTTTATTCAAATTGCTGTCAAAAACAGAGACGGTTGCTTTATCGGTAAATTCGGATTTATGTTTGCCATCATTTTCGAGTGTTGCTTTGACGTAAGCAATTTGTTCAATCGTATCTTTGGCACCAGTAATCGAGACTTTTTTAGGGTCGATTATCGGTGTTCCAGCTTGGTATCCGTCTGCAACAACTGATTTACTTAGTTCTACATCTACAGAGAATTTTTTCGTGACTTTTTCTTGTACGTTAACTGTCACGGTCGCTGGATTTACTTTTACTTTCAAACGGTCAGATACATCTTTTACTTGTAGTTTTACTTCTTGTGTCCCAATCGATGCATTTTTCAAATCTGCGTAAACGGTAAAGTCTTGCTGTGCTTTAGCAGATTGAACGATACTACGTGGGCCAGAAAGCGTAACGGTCACGGTTTCTGGAATTCCTGAAATGTATAAATTAGTTTTATCATAATATACTTTGACAGGGACGTTCTCAATGACTTCTGAATCACTTGAAGCAGTTGTCGAAAAGGACGTGGCATTATTGTTATTAGCGTTAACCGATGTAAAAAGGATGGCTGCAAGAACTAGGGCTATAATCCGAATCGACCATTTATTATTTAAAATTCGATCCATCATTCGCTTTTGCCTCCTTTCCATTTAGAAAAGATAGAAGGTTTCTTTGCAGTTACTGTGACTAGCTCTTTAAGAAGAATTTTATGTAACTCTTCTTCTGAAACATCACGGAAAAGTTCTCCACCTTTAGTAAGGGAAATTCCGCCTGTCTCTTCGGAAACTACGATGGTAATACTGTCTGTCACTTCACTAATTCCAAGTGCAGCCCGGTGACGCGTTCCAAGTTCTTTGGATAAGAACGGGCTATCTGAAAGTGGTAAATAACTTGCTGCCGATGCAATTTCGTTTCCTTTAATGATAACAGCTCCATCATGAAGCGGTGTATTAGGAATAAAAATATTAATTAATAATTGAGAAGAAATTTTTGCATTTAGCGGAATACCTGTTTCAATATAATCATCCATCCCAGTGTCACGTGCTACTGAAATCAATGCGCCAATACGACGTTTCGCCATGTACTGGGTAGATTTTTCGATAGACTCAATTAAATGGTGCTGTTCGCGCTCGATTCTTGATCCGTAACGAGTAAAAATATTCCCTCGTCCAAGCGTTTCTAAAGCACGGCGTAATTCCGGTTGGAAGATAATTATAATTGCAAGGAATCCCCAAGTAAGCATCTGATCCGTAATCCATTCAACTGTTTGGAGACCAAAAAATCCGCTTAATAGTTTGACTGCAATGATAATAAAAATGCCTTTTAATAATTGTACTGCTTTTGTACCTCGGATTAACATGATCACTTTATAAATTACAAACCATACGACAAGAATATCTACAATATTTGCTAGATAATGCAATATCGACATATTGGAAAAATCCATCACTTCACCTCCGTGCCTCTTGTAAACCATTTATGATCACATGGTTCACTTTCTTTATTATAGCATAAGAGTGCAGGTGGAAAAAGCAATCATCCCGCCAAAAATTAGAAAGATTTGTTAAAGAAAAAACTTGTTGAAAACGGTTGTTATCGTTTTCAACAAGTCCTATTGTCGTTACATTTCTACTGTTACAGCCGTTTCCAGCAAATATTTTTTCTTATACATTTCTAAATCAATTGGCTCTCCGTGGCATAATTTCACTGTCACTTGTCCAACTTCCACTTTTACTTCTAATAAGCGATCGCGGAAATTGATTTTAAAACGATAATTATCCCAACCAGTCGGTAAAAATGGCGCAAAGCTTAACTCACCCGCTGTTACGCGCATCCCAGCAAAACCTTGGACTATCGATAACCAGCTTCCGGCCATCGAGGTAATATGCAAACCGTCATCCGTATCGTTGTTAATATTATCAAGATCCAGTCGCGCCGTCCGCTGATAAAGTTCTACTGCTTTATCATATTTGCCAAGTTCTGCCGCTAATACCGCATGCACAGCCGGTGATAAACTAGATTCATGTACCGTTAGCGGCTCATAGAATTCAAAATTGCGTTGTTTTGTATCAAAGTCAAAGTCATCATAAAACAAATATAAACCTTGCAATACATCGGCTTGTTTAATGAAGCAAGAACGTAAAATTTTGTCCCACGACCAGTTTTGATTGATTGGCATATCTTCTGCTTTTAATGTATCGGTCGAACGTAACTCTTTATCTAAAAAGGTATCGTGTTGCACAAAAATCTGCCATTTTTCATCAAAAGGATAATACATTCTGTGTTCGATGTCTTCCCATTTAGCGACTTCATACTCGGTCACGCCTAGACGTTTTTTCGTTTCTGCGTCCAAGTTTTCGAGCGTATAACGGATTGTCCAAGCGGCAATATAATTTGTATACCAGTTATTGCTGACGTTATTATCGTATTCGTTTGGCCCAGTGACACCGTGAATCATGTATTTATCTAAGCGATCGGATAAATGCACGCGGTCGGCCCAGAAACGAGTGATTTCGGTTAATACTTCGATACCGTCTGTTTTTAAATACGAATCATCGCCAGTGTAATTTGTGTAATTGTAAATCGCATAAGCAATCGCGCCATTGCGGTGAATTTCTTCAAAGGTAATTTCCCACTCATTATGACATTCGACTCCGGTAAAAGTAACCATTGGGTAAAGTGCGCCGCCTAAGCCGATTTTCTGTGCATTAATTTTCGCGCCATCTAATTGATTGTGACGATATTTTAGTAAGTTACGGCTCACCGATTTATCAGTCAGCGATAAATACATTGGTAAGGCAAATGCTTCGGTATCCCAGTAGGTTGCGCCGCCATATTTTTCACCCGTGAAGCCTTTAGGGCCAATGTTTAATCTTGCATCTTCGCCGTAATAAGTCGCAAATAATTGGAAAATGTTAAAACGGATGCCTTGTTGGGCGGAATCGTCTCCCGCAATCTCGACATCGGCTTTGTCCCAGCGTTCGCGCCATCCTGCAACATGGGCGGCTAGTAACTCTTCATAAGACAATGTTTCTAAACTATTTAAAATCGCTTCTCCCGCTGGTAAAATTTCCGCTTCTTCAAAATCACGAGAAGTTGTGATAACTACGCGTTTTTCCATTTGTGCCACTTCATTTACTTGTAAGTCGAATTGGTAGTAATTTTCGGCGTAAAGGGCTTTTGTTTGATTTGTTTCATTTGCCGCATTGGTCTTATTTTCCATTACTGCTGAAACGGTGAAGCGTGGTGTACCAAAGTTATTTGGGATTGTTTTAGTTACAAGTGAGCCGCGACTCGCTGATGAATTTTTTTCGACTTCTTGCCAGAACATTTCTTCATAGTTGGCATCTTCATTTTGGACGTTACCATTTAAAGTAGATGTTAATTCCACTTTTGCTGGACTTTCGGATTGCACGTGATAGCGAATAACCGCTAGTTCTTTCGTTGCAACACTTAGAAAACGTTCCGCTGAAATTTGGAAAGTTTTACTATTTTTAACGACCGTGAATCGTCGTCTTAAAACGCCTTTTTCCATATCTAATTCTAGTTCAAAATCGCTTACTTCATCTACAAATAAATCGAGTTTTTCACCGTCAAGACGTACTTCAATGCCGATAAAATTAAGGCCGTTGATGACTTTACCGAAATAATCTGGGTAGCCATTTTTCCACCAACCAACGCGTGTTTTATCGGGAAACCATACGCCTGCATAATAAGTTCCAATATGGCCGTCGCCGGAGTATCCTTCTTCAAAATTCCCGCGCATCCCCATGTATCCATTACCGAGTGAAGTTAGGCTTTCTTGCAAACGTTTATTTTCTTTATCTAGTTTGGTTGTCCGTAATGTCCATGGTTCGATTTCAAATAATTGCTTCTGTGCCATACTAAAACCTCCTAATTAGCGACTAGCAGCCATACTTTTTTCACTAGTCTTATAAAATCTTGTCTTTAAAAATGTCCATGCTATCATTAACACCATTCCAAGCGATTCTACGGCCATAATAATCGTAATATCAAAGTAGATAAAGCCGATAATACAAGCCGCAATCACCGGAATCCCCAGTGCATTTAGCGTTAAATTTAATGATTCTTTAAAAGAAGCAATGCTTGAAAAACTGCTCCGTTTTGTCATCCAAATGAAAAGCGTCGTGAATACAGCTAACATTAATGAACTAACGAAAATAATTGAGCCAATCATTAGCACCATTGATAAGAAAACAAACGCTTGGTTTTCTAGGTACCACTGCGCAGAAATCCAATCAACGAGCGATTCTCCGGACGTAATTTCGCTTAACGTTGCGTTTTTCGGATAGCTTACTTCGAAATTGTAGCCACTCGCATCTATCAGCGTCATTTCCCGGTCTTTGAAGTTAATGATATTTTTAGCGTTGGCCAGTTCTGCTTGCGTTAAATTCACACCCGCCACACCATTCGCCGATTTTTCGACGATATGCGCATTTTTATCGGTTAGTTCGCCATTTTCAAGTGTCAAATCCCCCACCTCTGCCGCCAACTGATCCGTGCCAAGCGTCGCCATTTTTGGCATTAAACTCGGTAAATCAAAGCTCGACTGGTTGGCAAAATGAGCGGATACAGGTAATAACAGCAGCGCATTTAAGAAAATAAACACGATGACCATTTGCCAGAATTTCAGTACTTTCCGACCTTCAAAAATTGCTGTTGGTCCAAGCGTACTTTTTACATATTGAATGATAAACGGAACTTTTTTCATTGATATCACAGCCTTTTTAAAAATCAATTATCCTTTTGTTCCACCAGCAGTTAGGCCGGAAACAAAGTTCTTTTGTAAGAAGAAGAATAGTAAACAAATTGGTAGCGCGGCTAAGATTGCGCCCGCTGCGAATAAGGCTACTTTTTGTTGTTGTGGGTTGGCGATGAATGTTTGAAGACCAACCGCAATTGTTAAGTTTTCTGGTGTTCTTAGTAGGAATTTTGCAAGTAAGAAATCACCAAATGGTCCCATGAACGCCCAAAGAGCTTGAACGGCAATCATCGGTCTTACTAGCGGCAAGATAATTTGCGCGAAAATCCGGAAATGTCCTGCGCCGTCTAGTTTGGCGGATTCATCCAAATCACGTGGCACGGTATCAAAGTACCCTTTCATCAGCCATGTATTCATTGGAATCCCGCCGCCGATGTAAATCAATGTTAAGAACCAATATTGGTCCAGCGCACCTAGTAGCATTGCTAATACGTAAAATGCTGTTAGCGCCGCCATTGTTGGCACCATTTGAATAATTAAGAAAAACACCAAGCTATTTTTACGACCTTTGAAACGGTAACGGCTATATGTATAACCGGCAAGTGTCACAATCGTTACTTGCATAATCATCGTTACAACCGCGATAATCAGCGTATTTTTGTACCAATCAAGATACAATGTTTCATTAAATAATCTCGTAAAGTTATTCAGCGTCCAACTATCCGACCACTCAAGCGTAAATGCCGCGATATTGCCTGGTTTGAAGGCTGAAGATGCAGTTATTAGAATCGGATACAAAATAATAATCGTAAGCACGGTTAAAAATAAATACGTGAAAAACTGTGTTAAAAACTTTGTTGTCCGTTGATCTTTCATAAAGTCTCTCATTTACATCATCTCCTCGTTCCCAAAGGCATTCGTTTTCTTAAAGGCAATCATCGAAACTGTAATAACGATAATCGAAATAAGAAGCGTCACAGCAGCGGCTACAGCGTATTGTGGCGAAGTACCTGTTGTTAATTTATAAATCCATGAAATTAAGATATCAGTTGATCCTGCGCCTGCTCCGACACTTCCGGGACCACCTTCATTGAATAAGTAGATAATCGAAAAGTTATTAAAGTTAAAGGTATATTGCGTAATAAATACCGGCGCTGTTACAAATAAAATCATCGGCAGCGTAATTTTACGGAAACGTTGAATCGCGCTCGCTCCATCAATTCTAGCTGCTTCATAAAGTTCACCCGGGATCGCTTGAAGTACCCCTGTAACCATAACGTAAATATACGGAAAACCAAGCCAACCTTGGATACCAATCAGCGCCACTTTTGTCCAGAAAGGATCTGTTTTCCAAGCAATCGCATTAATATCAACAAACGGAAGATGGTTTAGTAGCGGGATAACTTGCGAATTAATCGCTCCGATACTATCGTTGAACATATTGGAAAAACTCATGATTGTAATAAAAGCTGGTACCGCCCAAGGAAGTAAGAAAACGACCCCGAAAAGACGTTTCCCTTTAATAAAGCTTTGGTTCGCAACAATCGCCGTGAATACCCCAACGACAATTTGTAAAGAAGTCGCACAGATTGTCCAAACGAGTGTCCACGAAAATACGCTAAGGAATGTGTCGCGATACGAACTTAGGAAGAAAATATTAAAGAAGTTCTTAAATCCAACCCAGTCAATTAAATTCGCTGGCGGAATATGGTAAAAATCATAGTTCGTAAATGCCATGAAAAGCGTGACAAGAACTGGGAAAATAATTACAAAAGTCATCACTAGGTAAGCGGGTAGCGTAAGTAAATAAGGGAAACCTTTGTCGAGCATATTTTTTATAATAGCAATCGCGGAACGGTTAACAGTTTCACCGAGGTTCCACTGCATCGCCACGCGTCTTGCATCGAAAATATTTATAAACCAGAAGCCTATAAATAGTAATGTCACAATTAATTGTAAAGTACCCTCAATCATTAAGAATAAGGAATGGTCCACACCCGGCACAGAGCCAAGTGTCACGAGGCCAATAAGTGCATTCAGCCCAACTGCAAAAAATTCTATGATAAACAAAGCAAATAGTGCGAAAAAGACAATCCCTTTAAAATTTTGCTTATTATAAAATTGACCAAGCCCCGGAATGATTGATAACAAAGTCGCTTGACGAACATTTTTAATTTGTTTTTGTTCTAGTTTCATTTTGTTACCCTCAATTCTAGATATAGATTCACTAGCTAAGTTGAAAAAAATTGGCGGGGCGCGCTATCTTTGCCCCGCCAACTCATGATTACTTAGTATATTTTTGCGTTACGTTATCTTCAATTACTTTTACTGCATCGTCCGCTGATTGTTGCGGTGTTTTCGAACCAGAAGCTGCATCAAACATTAAGTTTTCAGCGCCAGTCCAAACTTCTGACATTTCTGGAATATTTGGCATTGGTTGTGCATTTTTGTATTGTTCGATAACGGCATTAGTTAATTCGTCATTTTTCGATTTCGCTGTATCACGAGCTTTTAAGTTAGCCGGTACTTCATTTGTCATATCGTATAAAGTTTCTTGATTTTTTTGGTTAGTCACATAATCCAACCATTTTTGTGCAACATCTTTGTTTTTAGAATAGTTACTTACAACCCAACCTTTACCGCCTGCAAATGGAGAATATTCTTTACCATTGTCAAGTGTTGGGATTTTTGCTACGCCGTAATTGATTTTTGCTTCTTTGTAGTTTGCTGCTGACCAAGGACCTCCTAGGATTGCTGCTGCTTTACCTTTAACAAATTGATCTTGGATAAAGTCATCTGCACTCTTATTATCTTGCATACCTTTTGGCCATACATCTTGGAACCATTTTGTTGCATAAGTAATTCCTTCAACCGAACCTTTATTGTTTAAACCGATATCTTTTGGATTTGTACCATCATCGCCGAATACATAACCGCCGTATCCTGCAAGTAGTCCGTAAGAGAAGTAGAAATCAGTCCATTTTGCTAAGAAACCAGTATTTTTTCCTTTTTCAGAAGTGAAGGCAAAACGAGAATCTTTGGAAAGCGTTTCTAAATCTTTGAAAGTTGCTGGGGCTTTGTCGAGTAAATCTTTATTGTAGTAAAGTACCAATGTTTCAATAATAGCTGGAGCACCGTAAATTTTATCGTCAATTGTTACTTGTTTTTGGTCTTTTTCATCGTAATCGTCTTTATTTCCTAGTTTTACTTCCGCCAAATGTCCTTGTTGACCTAGGCTTCCGATTCTATCAAATGCGGACATCATTACGTCTGGAGCAGTTCCAGCGGGCCCGTCAAGTGGAAGAGCTTCTAATGTTTCAAACATGTCTTTTTCGACTACTTTTACTTTCACGTCATTGTCTTTTTCAAAATCACCTTTTATTTTGTTCACGTAGTCTTTGTAGCCTGCGTCAACAGAAACCGTCAATGTCTTTTCATCAGATGAGCCCGATTTGCTAGTATCTTTTCCGCCACCACATGCTGCCAAGCTTAAAGCCATTACTAAAACCGCCGAAACTATTCCCACTTTTTTGAAACGCTTCATTTACTTTTCCTCCTCTTTATGAAAAAAGTCGCTCTTTACTGTCTGATTTTATAAGTCCCTTTCTTTTTTCAATTCTTTTTTAAAGTTTGTGAATTAGGTTAACCTATGCATTTATTATATGCTGATTCCGAAAGCGTTTACAAGGAGATTTCACATGTTACCGATAACAACATTTTTTCGGTAAACATGTGAAAAATTCCTTTACGCAGTTGATTTAACTGTTTTCTTTGATAACAAGAAATCCTTTTGCTGGGATGGTAAGCTTATCCGATACGGCTTGCTTATTCCAAATATCTGTCGCCGGATTTTTAAATAAAATTGTGAAATCCTGATTTTGTTTTGCTTGATTGAAAAGGAAATGCAGTTTTTCACCATTCAGTTCTTTTGTAAATGCGGTGATGCCTGTTTCGCTGTTTGCGCTTAACCAAGTTAATTCACCGGATGTGATAATAGCCTGATTGTCTTTTCGAAGCGCAATCAGTTGTTTCGTAAACGCTAGCATGTCTTGGTTTTGTTTTGCTTCATCCCATTCCATACATTTACGGCAACCTGGATCATTTCCGCCATCCATTCCGATTTCTGTGCCGTAATAAATACACGGCGAACCAGTGTGCGCAAACATGAAAGCAAGCGCCTGTTTTACTTTATCCTCATCGTTATTAGCGCGTGTTAAAATGCGCGCCGTATCATGGCTATCAAGCATATTGAACATCACTTCATTCACTTGATTTGGATAGCGCATATATTGTTCATTAATACCTGAAACCATTTGTTCAGGCGTGATTTTTTCTTCAATAAAGTTCTCGATAATCGTTTGTGTAAATGGATAGTTCATTACGGCATGGAATTCATCTCCAAGCAGCCAAATCCACGAATCATGCCAAATTTCGCCGAGAATATAAATGTCTTCTTTTTCCGCTTGAACCGCTTTTTTAAATTCTTTCCAAAACGCGTGATCGACTTCATTGGCGACATCCAAGCGCCAGCCATCAATATCAAATTCGCGAATCCAGTAGGTTGCAATATCCAGTAGATATTTTTGAACTTCCGGGTTAGCTGTATTTAATTTCGGCATATGTGTCGTGAACGCAAACGTATCATAAGAAAGCGTTGGTTCCCCTTCAATATTGCCATTTTCATTTTGACGAACAGGGAAACTATGAATATGGAACCAATCGCGATACGCTGATTTTTCTTCATTTAAAACAACATCTTGCCACTCAGCAGAAGTATCGCCAATATGGTTAAATACAGCATCTAACATAATCCGAATGCCACGTTTATGCGCTTCTTGAACCAATTTTCTAAAAGTCTCTTTATCGCCAAAATGCGGATCAATTTTTTTGTAATCAACCGTATCGTATTTATGATTGGTCGGTGCTTCAAACACAGGCGTCAAGTAAACCCCGTTAATTCCAAGTTCTACTAAATAGTCTAAATGCTCGATAATCCCTTCAATATCTCCGCCGAAAAAGTCTGTCGTGCTCGGATCTTTACTTCCCCACGGCAACGCATTTTCCGGTGAAATTGTCGGATTGCCATTTGCAAAACGTTCCGGGAAAATTTGATACCAAATCGTTTTCCCAACCCATTCAGGCGCTTCGAAAGTATCCACAGCATGTATAAAAGGGAATTTAAAATAATAATCCATCGTAGCTAAATTTGCTTCTGTCGGTTCAAAAAAGCCGCGTCCACCGTAAAAAGTCGTTTCGCCTTCTGTATCCGTTAACAAAAAGCCATATTGAAGACGTCTGTGCACTGGCGTAATCGCAAAAAACCAATAATCATGCTCTTCAGTTTCGGCAATTTTGCGCATCGGATATGCTTCGCTTTGCCATTTTCCATCGTTCCATAAGTAAGGGTCGGCCGCAATTAGAGTAACCTCGCTAATATCCATGCGTTTCGTTCTAATCCGAATATGTAGTGTTTTCGCGTCATAACTATAAGCATAGCTACTCGCTGGTTGATGATAAATCCCTGCTTTTTCCATTTTTTCTCCTCCTATATCACCTTTCGTTCTATTTCAAATTAGCATTTCCATTAAAGCGTTTGCAACCTTTTCTCGCTCGTTAACGGTAACAAGATTTTTCTGCTATTTAAACTTACTATAGAAGAAAACCAATTCTCTCTCCTCCTTTAAAGTGACAAATTAGTAACTTTACTGATTTAAAGTAAAGAGCTATAATAACTCATGGACTACTGAAATGCTCTTAAAAATGGTCTAAAAGGAGGATATAATGGAAAATACTTTAAGCTTTAAAAAACAAGGGTATTGGTTATTTTCCAGCGCAATCATTATTGGTGTTCTTTTTCTTCTTTTGCCACACATCATTTCCAATATTGGAGTGTTAGAATTTATAGGTGCATTTTTTAATGCCCTATGCATGGGGGTTATTGCTTTTATCATATTGAAAGCAGAATTCCTCGATTGGTTTAAACATTTTAGTTTCAAATGGATACTTATTGGTGCTCCTGCATTAATTATTATCAGCACTATTTTCAACATTGCCTGGGCTTACTTCGCAGGCAGTACTACTGAAAATGGTATCAACAGTATTCTTACATGGTCTTACGTCTTTACAAGTATTCCATTTATGCTACTCGGCGAAGAATTACTATCTATTAGCTTACTCTACGCCGCTTGGAAAAAATGGAACTGGAAATTCTGGCAAGCTTCCTTGATCTGCTCATTACTTTTTGCAACGTGGCATCTAACTTCCTATGATTTTAATTTCCTACAATGTATCATTACGTTAGCACCAGCAAGACTCATTTTAAACTACTTATTTAAGAAAACAAACTCGATTTGGGTTACTTTTATCGTTCACTTCATCTTTGATTTTATTGCATTTTTACCGATTTTACTCAAATAAAAAAGACGCTAGGAATAAAGATTCCTAGCGTTTTTATTACTCTTCTTTTCCAGTTGTAGAGGCTCGTATCAGTAATTCAGGAGTAAATAATAGGTTTCCTTGAGGCTTTCCATGATCATTAATTTTCGCAAGTAACATCTTCGCGAGTTCTTCCCCCATTTCGACGACCGGAGAACGAACCGTTGTAATTTTTGGTGATGAAATTCTATCTAAGAAAACACCATCAAACCCTGTTACAGCAATATTTTCACCAAAACGGCGACCAAAAGCAGCGGCTGCTCGAACGACACCAATGGCAATTCGGTCCGATGCGCAAACAATCGCAATTTTTTCTGAGTTATAACGTAGTAATTCAAATGCTTTTTCTTCCGCGACGCTGGAACTATTCGCAATAAAATAGCTTTCCGGCTCCAAACCGTGTTTTTTCACTACTTCTTCGTAACCCTCTAGGCGCGATTTCATAAACTGTTCATCTAATAAATCAATTCCTAAAAAGACAATTCGCGAAAAACCGATTTCCACCATATGCTCTGCTGCAAGCGCGGTCCCTTTTTTATTATCTACATCGATAGAATCGTAGCCACGTTTATTTTCACCATAAAAAATAACTGGTTTATCAATATCTAAAAGTCCTAAATCATAATCTTTGTCGCGTATCCCCGTAACAATAAGCCCGTCATAAGCTCCGATATTTCTGGACCTTTGTGTAACGAGTTGCAAGGAATAATAATACTTATCTAACTCCCGACTAATCCCTGTTAGTAAGTTCATGTAATATGGTTCAACTGTATCAATTTCTTCTAAAATCAAAAACTTTATGACTTGTGTCCTATTTTGAACAAGCGCCCTGGCAGCATAATTTGGTACGTACTCTAAGGCTTCCATTGCACTATAAACAAGCATTTTCAGTTCATCTGAGACTTGATCTGGATGATTAATAACCCGTGAAACTGTCATTTTGGAGACATTTGCCCGTTTCGCAACATCTGCTAAAGTCGCCATCTCCAACCTCCTCCATTCATAATCTTCCTTATTGTACCATCTTTTACGCAAAAAAAAATAAGAATTAACCCACAAAAAAAGCATTCTCTCTAAAAGTCCGAAAATGCTTGGTTTATTATGATTATGTAATAAGTCATTTTATAGTGTTTGCCACTTTTTTTGGGAGACTCTGCGCTCCTTTGTTTGTTGATAAGCTTTGATAATCACTCTGCTTAATTGATGAATTCCGCCAATGATAACTCCAATGACAACAGCAACGAGCGTAGTTGTTAGAAAACTAATAAATGGAAAACTAGATGCATTCATAGCAGCAATTCCTAATATAAAAACAATAATAGTAGGTAGTACATAATACCTAACGTCCTGCTCCTGCATTCAAAGCGCCCCTTTACCAAAATAATAACTCCCATCAACTACTGAAATTATAACGCGAAAACTGGCTTTTTTCAAGGCTTGGGCGGATTTTAAAACCATGCTCTGAAAATGATAAATGGCTCTATACAGCGCTTTCTAAAGAGAGGGGAAATCCACTCAGTATGAATTCATCAAAAAGAAAAATTTGTTACCACTTTGTAACATTAATTAAGTCCTTTTGCTTATTTTTCGTTAAACTTATATTTATTCATTTTATTAGATAAGTATTACTGTTTATATCGTTATGTTCTAAGTTAATTGCTTAATTATTTATAGCATATACAAAATACAGTGCTCTTGTTGTAGGTAATAAATAAATTTTCGATTCATGTAAAAAACTCTATTCGCTCAGAAAATTTGATTTTAGAGGTTTTTCTCAGATTCAAAATTCGGTTTTCGCTTAGGTGAAAATCATTTTTTCTACTGAAAACTAACTTCAAAAACACAATTTCGGCTTTTTACAAATAATGAAACACCGGTTATGCTTACATTGTTCCATTATAAAAACGGAAGAGCTCCCCCCTCTTCCCCCGAAGGTCTCTTCCGTTTTTCTCTTGTTATTCTTTTAAATGATAAGGGTATGTTGACACTACGACATCCCTTTTCATTAGAAGCCTTGTGCGAATCAATAGGCTTGTTTGGTTATGAAGGACGTTTTGCCAACCTTTTCTAGGGATAAATTGTGGTATTAATACCGTTAGTGAGTAATTGTCTTGATCTGCTTTTTGCTTAGCCGTGTCAATAAATTTCATTAATGGATCTGAAATGGATCGATACGGAGAGAACAGATTAGCCATACGCACTTCCGGGTGAACCCTATTCCATCTCTCAACAAATTCTTTCTCCTGCTTTTTATCAATAGAAATGTGAACAGCAATGACCGTATCACCAATAGACTTAGCATATTGCAATGCGCCTTCTACAACCTTGGTGGTATCAGACACACAAATAATGACGGCATTTCCTTTAAAATCAGGCAGGTCCATTGTTTCGTCAATTCTAAGCTGTGGCCCTACTTTTCGGTAATGATGTCTTGTCCGGTGGAACACATAAATCATAATTGGCATAAAGATAAATACCGGCCATACAGATTCAATTCTCGTTAAAAATAACACTAACAGAACGGTGAATGAAATCGAGGCACCAAGTAAATTAGCGGATAATGCCTTTTTCCACCCTTTTGGACGCTGTTTCCACCATTTTACAATCATTCCTGTTTGTGACAGTGTGAATGGTATAAATACCCCGACAGAATATAGCGGAATAAGTAGTTCTGTTTTCCCTTTAAATAGAATAATTAGTAAGATAGATCCGATTGCTAAGGTAATAATACCGTTTGAATAACCTAGTCTATCTCCTCTAGCTAAATACATTCTTGGCATAAATTTATCTTTCGCCAAGTTAAATGCTAACATTGGGAATGCCGAGAATCCGGTGTTGGCTGCTAAAACCAAAATAAGTGCTGTTGTAGCTTGAATAAAATAAAACATGAAGTTTCTACCAAATACATTTTCGGCAATTTGAGATAATACAGTTACTTTTAATTCAGGTACCGTTCCATAAACAAAAGCAAGTACCGTTATTCCTACAAAGAAGAAACCTAGCAAGCCCGCCATTAGCGTTAATGTTTTAGCTGCATTTTTTGGTCGTGGTTCTTTAAATAATGGAACTGCGTTTGAAATAGCCTCAATACCAGTTAGAGAAGCCGAGCCTGATGCAAATGCTCTTAGTAAAAGAAAAATCGTAACGCCTTGTACATGTGTTCCTACTGCAGCAGTTTCATGACTTGCATCCATACCAGTTAAAACTTTAAATAAACCTGTAAAAATAAGAGCAATAATAGAAAAAACAAATAAATATACTGGTATTGCGAGCAAACTAGCTGATTCAGTAATCCCTCTAAGGTTGATAATTGTTACTCCGACAACAAGCAGTACAGCTATGGGCACTGCGAACGGATATAACGATGGAACTGCAGAAACAATGGCATCTGTTCCAGACGATACACTTACAGCAACCGTAAGCATGTAATCTACTAGCAAGGATCCACCTGCGATTAACCCCGCATTATTCCCTAAATTCTCTCTCGAAACAATATATGCTCCTCCACCATGTGGATAAGAGTAAATAATTTGTTTGTAAGATAGATTAAGAGCAAACAAAAGAACAAGTACACAGAGCGCGATTGGTAATGAATACCACATTGCGGCAGCACTAACAGTCACGAGTACCAATAAGATTTGTTCTGTACCATACGCAATAGAAGAAAGTGCATCTGATGACAGAACTGCTAAAGCTTTTAATTTCCCCAATTTTTGGTCTCCAGCTTCTGATGTTTTCAGAGGGCGGCCGATTAATAGTCTTTTTAGCGGCGAAGCCATTGTATTCCCTACCTTTTTTATTTGATTTTTAGCTAACTCCAAGATGACCAGACACATTATAGCACAGCTGATTTTAGATTGTAATACTAAATTAAATTATTTTAGTCACCTAATTATTTTCTGAGTGAATAATTGTTCATAATACTTGTTTTCGCACCTTTTCCAACTAAAAATTTATTTCATACGTCTTTCAATATACATACCCATTAATAAGATAAATAACCCGTTTTTCTTGGCTATATTTTCAGAAAAAAAAGAATTTAATTTGGGTATTTACAAATGATAACCTTTTTTTATATAATAGTTTCTAGCGGTAAAAAACTTTTATACATATGGCCCGTTGGTCAAGCGGTTAAGACACCGCCCTTTCACGGCGGTAACACGGGTTCGAATCCCGTACGGGTCACTTT